>NZ_JBHSMS010000054.1:0-43568 GCF_042656795.1 Massilia jejuensis
CGCTTCACAAACGCAATTATCTAACCACCAATTCTGGCCCCGCACACAGAATTCCTGACAGGTCCGAGCGAGCACGCAGATCCCTCAAGATATCCGATTGATCCCGTTTGGCCAGAACATTTTCGAGAGGGGTTACACCACGAGCTCGAGCATCAGGCGAACGAACAGAGTTTAGTCGAAGACCAGCAGCGAATTGTTCGGTTCTTTTACGCATCTAGTTTCACTCCTTTCTCATCCATGTAAGTGTCGAGGGCATCCCAGCATCGATCGTCACCAAGATCGAAACACATCGTCATCGTATAGCAATCGGCTCGCCACAATGCCCTTCCTGCTTTGGTTGACATCAGGTCCAACAAGTCTTTCGCACCAAAACGCACCTGGAAGGCCGCCAGCGCGGTAGGGCTCAACCAGTACCGCCTGCGCGGCGGCCTGGAAGAGCCGATCGCCGGGCCGTCCAGGAGCATCGGCCTGCCGCCGGAACACCCGACGCTGCCCTCGCTGCTGAAGAAGGCCGGCTACCGGACCGCCCTGTTCGGCAAATGGCACCTGGGCTTCCTGCCGGTGTTCAGTCCGCTCAAGAGCGGTTATGACGTCTTCTTCGGCGACTACGGCGGCGGCATCGACTATTTCACGCACAAAGCGCGTTCGGGCGCGCAAGCGCGCGACGACTTGTACGAAGGCGAGGTGCCTGTGCAGAAGGTTGGCTATTACACGGACCTGTTGGCCGAGCGCGCGGTCGAGTATATCGGGCAGCAAAAGAGTGACAACCCGTTCTTCCTGTCGCTTCACTTCACCGCGCCGCATTGGCCATGGGAAGGTCCGCAGGACGAACAGATAGCGCGCGACGTCACCGATATCTTTCACTACGACGGCGGTAACCTGGCCACCTACGCCAAGATGGTGACTGCGCTCGACGCCGCTGTGGGCCGCGTGCTCGCTGCCCTGCAAAAGCGCGGCCTGGCCGACAATACCATCATCGTCTTCACGAGCGATAACGGCGGCGAGCGATTCTCGCGCACCTGGCCATTCAGCGGCCAGAAAACGGAGTTGCTCGAAGGCGGCATCCGCGTCCCCGCCATCGTGCGCTGGCCGCGCAGGCTGGCCGCGGGCCAGGTGTCCGAGCAGGTGGCGATCGCTGGGTGCACATCGAGTCGCCCGACTTCGAATACCCCCAGCGCAATGCAGGCCGGGACATCGAGCTCGACGCGCTGCGCAGCGGCTATGTGGACGCCATGTTCCTGCGCGGGGCTCAGGGCCACGCCACAGTAAGCGACCCGGCGCTCCTCCAACTGGCTGACCTGAACCGGTTGGACGATCCCTTGCAACGCGTCAACAACGGCACGCCAAGGCCGATCACGGTCGACCGCGCTTTCCTTGGCCGCCATCCGGACGTCGTGCGCCGCTACCTTGATGTGCTGGTGCATGCGGCGTCATGGGCACGTGACAATCCGGCCGAGGCAACGCCACTGATCGCGCTCGATAATCCTGGCTATACGGGCGCCCAGGTCGCGGGCGCGCTTGGAGCTGCCTGGCACGACGGGCTGACGCCCGCGCTCGGTTCCGTGCAGGCGGCCGGGCTGGCAGCCCAAAAGGAGTTCTTGCTGGACTGGGGCTATATCCGGCGCGATTTCGATGTGGACGACTGGATCGACCCGGCGCCGCTTTCGGAAGCTTTGGAAGCAACTGCTCGCGTTGCATTGGATCGAACACGAATCACAACCTGTCCTGTGCAAATCGAAAACATGCTTCAGGTTCATTAAATCGGCGAGCGCCGGCGCAGTGGCAAAGCCCAGCGCTACGACAGTACGGATGACCAGACGCGCGAATCCGCTGGGCGAGATATCGGCTGCTGCGCACAAACGCCTGCGCCCTGCCAATGTGGAGATGGGAACATCCGTCTGCGGCGTTCGCGCCACAGACAAAAGCGGCCCCCTCCGCGTTTCCCCATTCTTCGATCGTTCCAAGTGAACGTGCGCTTCTGAAGACTTACTGAATTGTCACGGCATTTCTAAACACTCGAGAGCCGCTGAAAATACTGCTTTTCGTACTCGCCCGGCTGTTGACATTCTGATGCCGCGACAAGAGCAGCCGAGTGGCCGACAGCGACCTGACATTGATGTCGAAAGGTGAGCCTTCACAGGGACCGTGAGCCCCCGACTAAATTACGGTTACTCATCAATTGATCGAGCGCGTCCGCAGTCAAGCGGCAGTAGACGCACTCAGAATTCCATTTGGTGTATCATGAATTACCAAATGGAGGATGCCATGGACAAATCAGATCAGCGAGACCCAAAAGGGGCAAAGCGAGCAACGGTAGGGAATATACAAAATCTGTTTGCAGTGTTGCGCCGGGACCTGAAAGCTGGTCGCGATCCGATCGAAGCGATCCGTACTGGCTTGAATGCAGATCTGCTGACAGCAGCTGGAGATTATTTTGAAGTTCCGGCGGCCCGCATACGGGCTATCACACACGTACCGGATACCACGGCGCACAGACTGATCAAACGCCATGCGCTGCTCGATGCTGCTGCGTCGGAGCGGCTGTGGCGCCTGGCTGATGTTGCCGCGATGGCAGAAGACGTCTTTGAAGACGAGGCAACGGCCAAGCAGTGGTTAAGGTCTCCAAACCAAACATTCCTGGGCACGGCACCGATTGACTATCTGGATACGGAACCTGGTGCGAAGGCGGTGCGGCAGGTCTTGAATGCGATCGCCACCGGCGGAGCGTTGTGAGGCTGTGGCGCATTGCCCAACGCAAGTATGCGCTAGATCGGTTATGTGCTGGGGCAGCCCTGTATGGCGGTCGCTGGAACCCTGTCGGCATGCCGGCACTATACTGTGGTGCTTCTATCGCTATCTGCGCGCTAGAGAAGTTCGTGCACGTGGGACAGGCAGCGCTTCCGCCCTTGGTTTTGGTCTCGGTCGACCTTCCTGATGACTGCGATATTTTGACACCTAAGACAAGTGACCTTCCTGCAGGCTGGGACGAGCTGCCAACCTCGACCAGCGCCCAATCGCTCGGACGGACATGGCTTGAGCGAGGAGAAGCCTTGGCCATGCGTGTGCCCTCAGTCATCCTGCCAGAGGAAAGTAACGTGATCGTCAATCCTCTACATCCGGATTATGCCCAGGTGAAGCTCACCGTAGTGCGGCCCTTCACCTTTGACCAGCGTATGTACAAGCAGTAAGGAGCGGGGCAATTTCCTACCAAGCGTCCTGTTTCAGGTCCTCATGTATGGAACTCGACATTACATTCTGTAATGTCGAGTGAAGCTTTGGTCGAGCTATGATGTGTAGTGACACCATCCGAGGGATCCTATTAACGAAGGAGTTCGTCTAAGCTTGTTGCGTGCTTTGACAACGTGGCGAAACGTGTCGGTCCTGCCGCTTCACGATTGTTCGATCTCGCTGAACTTCCTATCTCATCAGCAATCTGCTCCTTAAGGAAACGTTGCTGAGGCGATTCCGCAAAATGGCGTCATGCCGACCGCGGCGACGTCGAGCGCATCGACGCAGTCGACCCGTTTGACACAAGAAGACGCCGCTCCCCACTTTGCGTCGCAACTAGTCTAAAAACCACACGAGCAACTTTGCTATGCCGGACAGTTGATGTTTGTTCTGACGGTCGAGTCCAGGACGAGCGAGCGCCTTCTTGGTAGTAGGCTCAAGGCATGCGGAAGCGAGTGCATACCTACTGCAACAGCTCGTCTGACCAGGTGAGAAGTACTGCGCACTCGATGGCGCCTCCGTTATCCATGGAGCACCCAATCAATTCTTCGGCCGTGAGCGTGGCCATCTGGAAATGGTCAGGATCTATTTCCATTAAGCTGATCCACTCATCGCGCGAAACTAATTGGCGAGTGACGATTGGCAAGTCTATCCAGAACCCTGTCTCCCTTTCTGCAACTGCCTTGTAGAGTTCTAACTTTTTTCCCATAGTCCAGGTTGGGTTTGATGATTTCAATTTTAATTCATCCTCAGCGTCCATCCTTCTAGATGACCTCCGCAGAGACGTCTCACCCGTCAACGTAGAAACGCCGAGGATTGAGCCACTATTTCTTCTTCAAAACCTTAAAGCTAGTCTGCTACCGGCCTATTATGTTGAAAAATTCGGAAGGCAACATTTTCGGACGATGTGTAAAGCCTTATGTTTCCAACCAAACGACGTTCGTTGAACAGGCGCGGTTTTGGACAGTCGAGGTAACGCTCTTTAATGACCTGCGAGCAAGCTCACTGAGTTTTTGCAACACAATAGGCCAGAAGCGGACCGAGATCGGCGGTGTTTTGGCCGTACAAAAATGCATCCTTCGTCATCAAGGACATATGCCTCGCTTACTTGCCAGACCGTATTGTCGCTCCCGAGCATTCGCAGCAACACTAGCGTGTCCACTGCAATGCAATGGCACGGTCGATCTCACTGCTGCCGCCCAGCGGCGTAGTGGCATCTAGGTCAGCAGGACCCTGCCGCTAGCGCTCGTGCCCCGTACAGGCTTGCTCGCCCGAGTCAGCGCGTTATCGTTGGCGGCCTGCGCATCGTCCTCAAGCTTGAACACGCTAACTACGTCGTTGAGTGCTACGGTCTGCTCACTGAGCGCTTGGGCTGCTACTGCCGCTTCTTCGACCAGAGCCGCGTTCTGCTGGACCGCGCTGTCCATTTCCGTGACGGCGTTGTTGACCTGGTTGATGCCCGCGCCCTGCTCTGACGTCGAGGCGCTGATCTCGGTCATGACGTCCATGACCCGTTTTACGCTGGCGACGATATCAGTCATGGTTGCGCCCGCTTCATTGACTAGGGCACTACCGGCTTCGACGCGCTCACTCGAGGCGCCGATCAGGGCCTTGATTTCCTTGGCAGCCGTGGCGGAACGCTGGGCCAAGTTGCGCACCTCCGATGCGACGACGGCAAAGCCGCGGCCCTGTTCACCGGCGCGGGCCGCTTCCACTGCCGCGTTCAACGCGAGGATATTGGTCTGAAATGCGATGCCTTCGATGACGCCGATGATATCTGCTATCTGTTTCGACGATTCCGTGATGGATTCCATCGTGCCTACTGCACGCTGGACAACCTCGCCGCCCTTGGCGGCAATCTCGCACGCACTGGCGGCAAGCTGATTTGCCTGGCGTGTGTTTTCGGCGTTCTGCTTCACGGTCGAGGTAAGTTCGTCCATCGATGCTGCGGTCTCTTCCAGCGCGCTGGCTTGCTGTTCAGTCCGATTAGAAAGGTCCAGATTGCCCTGAGCGATTTCGCCCGATGCTACCGAGATCGTCTCGGCGCCGCTGCGCACTTTCGTTACGATCCCGACCAGGCTGGCATTCATATCCTTCAGCGCCGCCAGCATTTGGCCAGTTTCATCGTTTGAGGTAATGTGGATCCGGGCACGGAGATCGCCAGCGGCAACCGATTGCGCCACCTTCACGGCATGGCCGAGCGGACGCACGATTGAGCGCGAAACGACGAGGCCGGCAGCAATTGCGGCGCCTGAACCCAGCACCATGGCAAGCACGCTGAGGAGCGTCGCACGCTCGCTTCCAGCCGCTGCCTCGGAAACACTCTTTGCGGTCGCGGCAACGATCTGCTTGCTTACTTTTACCAGCAGTTCAGAGGGCGCCCGATCCTTTCCCTTCACGGCATTATCCCCTGCAGTGGGCTCAAACCCGGCAGCTATAAATTGTGCGTAGCCCTTCCGGTAGTCTGAGCCCATCTGTACATGCGCTTAACTGAACTGCTGTAGAAGGTCGCGTTCCTGACCTGCGGGAAGCGCCTTGACTAGCGCTGCAGCTTCTTCCGTCACCTTGCGTTCACTCTCTTCGAAGGCCTTCCAGTATTTGGCGCGCTGGCTGTCGTCCTTCCCGCGCAGGAGTGTGGTCTTCCATTCCTGAATCTGAGTCTTAAAGGCCGACTGCAGTGTCTCCACCCCTTGCGCCTGGCTATAGCTGATGACCGCGCCTTGGTAGGTGCCGATCGAACGGTTCAGCTCTGAAAGGCCAAAGAAACCCGCGCAGGCTACCAGTAAGGCGACGGCGGCAAAACAGAGGGGAAGTTTACGACTGAGTTTCATGGAAGCTCTTTCTTAGAATTTGCTCGTGTGCAGTTAGTTGCGCCATCCAGGATGCAACGCGGGCAGGCGCGCGCGGATTACCGTTAGTCACTGGCATATGTACATGGATGGTCTAGTCTACGGTAGGAGTAGTCCTACGGAAACTTTCGACTCAAAGAATAATATTAATTAGGCAAGTGTGTCCGGTTTACACCACAGTGAGATAAAGGGGGAGGCGCCGCAACGGCGCCGCCGCTCCTGTTCCAGCCTCGCAGCGGCACCCTACGCCCGGATACCGCTTGTGTATGCTCGAGCGCAGCGCCCGGTTCGGCTACCGCGGGCAGCACCCCTTGCCCGCGCTGGTCCTGCTCGACCTGAAGCTGCCGAGGCGCTCGGGCCTGGAGGTATTGCGCTGGATACGCAGCCAGCCGCACCTGGCGACGATGCCCGTGGTCGTGCTAACCTCGTCGAGCGAAGACGAAGACATCCAGAAAGCGTATGCGCTGGGCGCCAACTCCTACCTGCAAAAGCCGGTGGCGTTCAATGGCTTGGTGTAGCTGCTGGGCGCGCTCGGCCTTTACTGGTTCCAGCCCAACCTGACCCTGCCGCTGCTGCCAACGCTGGCGCAATTTTAAAGGAACACGCAAGAATGAAAATCAACGCATGACCCGACGATCCTGCGGCTCGACGATAACCCGGACGACCGCGCGCTGACGCGGCGCGAACTCGAACGCCACCTTGCCCGGCTGCGCCATCCGCGAGGCGAGCGATCAAACTGGCTGGGAGCGCGAGCTGCAGTCCGGACTGCAGCTCGACCTCGTCAAAACGGATTTCCAGTTGCGCTGGATTACCGGCCTGGACATCCTCAGGCAGGTCAATGCCTTCGATGCGCAGCCACCGGTGCCGAGGAAATCGCGGTCGAAGCGATGAAACTCGGGCTCGACGACTACGTCATCAAGAGCCCGCGCCACTATGCGCGCCTGCCGGTGGCGGCGCGCACCTGCCTCGACCGCAGCAAGGTCCGTGCACGCGCGATACGCTCGGAAACCCGGCTCGCTGCCTTGCTGGAAAATATCCATCTCGGCGTGTTGCGCATGTCGCTTGAGGGCGAGCTGGAAGAGGCCAACCGCGCCTTCTAACGATGCTCGGTGCCGACCCGGCCGCGCCCGAGTCGCTGCGCCATCCCCTGCTCGACCAGGTCGCCGCCCGCCTGCCGCAGTTGCAGGTGGCGTTCGATACGGCGGAATTGCAGGCCGAACTCGGCGCAGTCGACGACACCGGACGTTTCTTCGTCGTGAAGCTGGTACAGGTGAAAGTCAATGGTCACGACGCCATCGACGGCATCGCCGAAGACGCCACCTCGCCGCGCCGGCGCCGAAATCCACCGCCTCAATGCCGAGCTCGCACAACGCATCATCGCGCGCACCTGCTTACGACTACTTCCCCCTCTCTCTGGCTTTACACCATCAGGACGGGCGCTATCGAAAGGCTCATCCATTCGTAGCCCAACGATAGCTACTTGCGATTTCGTTGCACCGTATCGGCCCGGATCCCTGCAACGGATCGGTCAGACCTTTAAGCTCTCGCCACCGGCTCGGAAGGCATGGCTAAGGGCGGTCGCGACCCGCTCGCAAACGATTGAGGTGCAATCGACCGGCGCATGGGTTCACTGCTTAGCATGTGCTTGAGTCGCCCGCTTGAACTCATCCTGGCTAGGGCGCGTGAAACGCGCTCCGCGTCCGGCTGAAAGAGCGAGGTCAACAATGCCCAGTGGATGCAACAGCTGCGGACTGCAGCGTGCTAGCTCCCGTCCTCGTCAGGATCGGGAAGTTGCGTGCGTATCTTCGCGCGGCAGAAGCACGTGATTATCCTAAGTTCTCCACCCGTTGGCCTCATTCCACCATCAGTCGTATTGTTCCGGGACGACGTAAGATTCCAATGCACACTGACGGAATGTCCGTAATGGCGGGAAAATACAGGTATCAGTTCTGTCGAGCGAGCGGGTCTAACGTGCACGCAAGGCTGCGTCACCTCCTGAAGGTGACCGGTGAACCAAAATTGGGATAAGTTATAAGCTGCTTATAAACGCTGAAGATGGCCTTCAGTGACACCGATTTTAGTTTACGAATTTTATAAGCAGCTTATAAGCCGTTAGTCCGACAGTCGAAGTCAGCATTGAGCAGTCGCTCCAATAACAATGTCGGCATCGAATAACCGGCTGGTTTCGTTCCCTTACGGACACGGAGGTCAGCGTTGACAGCGTCGTGGTGCGGCGCTATTTGGGGCGCCGCTCGCGGAATTGGACGCGCGCACTCACGGAAGCTATACGTGAGGGGTTGGTCTGGCAGGATCATTTACGGCTGAGAGGCCGTCATGATTGGGAAGCCGGTACCCAGTTGTGAACCCGTCTCTGGTTGTACGATGAGCGCTTGCCGTACAGGACGTGAACGAATGGCTCGCGACAAGCGACGGGGGCCAAAGTAAAAACGAAGATTCCCAGAACCTGTCCTGGCAAGGCAACCGACACAATCAGCTTTATAAGCAGCTTATATCGGCACTCGTATTGTTCGGAACCAAGCTCGTCGATTGAGTCGGAAGGACAATGCGTCGCTACCACTATCTTTTGAAAACCGCGGAATCAGCCTGCGATAAACGTCACAGCTTGCGGCTCATTACAAAGCACTTTGCTGTCCAATGTGGGGGGGAGACGATGGCCCGGCCTCGGTTCAAAATGCCAATAACACAAATTGACAAGTCCTGATCGCATAGCGACCGGATAGATTGGAAAGCCAATGCCGCCCGGAAGCGAACTCTAGGGATCCTTGCAAAGCTTCCATAAAGCTACGGTGGACTAAACACTCAGCAAAAAGTTGATTGTAGCCAGAACACCTATCAATCCATTCGCTGATGCCGGTTCACGTGACCTAGGTTTATTGCGGGCGGTTTTTCAATGCGGAACTGATCTCAGCACGCTGTTCGGGAAAAACTCATCAGGTCGTATAGTTTGTGGAAATGCTTGTTGCGAAGATGTGGGCTGGCAACCCTGGCCTGACTCGAACAAACGCAACTTTTCATTCAGCAACATCAAACCGGCAATCTGCGAGTGAGGCGCCTGTCCTTAAGTTCTTCGATCGAACCCATCCTCAATCTGTCTCGGCGCAGCTTCTCTACTTGCGCGCTTGCCCAAGCGGCCGAAACCCCACCAACCAGTGAAACTATTTCGCGTCAGCCGATGTGAATTGTGCTCCCTGTTCGGTCTCACCTTTGATGGCATGTTCGTCTGCTCAGCACGCCGATTCACATCAGGAGGCGGCCACTCGACCCGTAAGGAGAACTTTGCAGGAGCGAATTCGTGCGTTCCACCCTGGCCGATATCGAGATACTTCTAGGGTCAATACGTAGGAAATTTGCATGGGTCTGGTCAAGGTTCCGATCATCGTCAGTCCTACGTTTCACGTCCCTGCGGGAGCTCACCATGCTAATAGGTCGTTTTCGATACCCTCTCGAGTTCGTCCATCCGATGTGCCAAGTGAGCTTGTTTAGCATAGGGGTCTGCTACCACCAGCATTTCGTTGTCGGCAGTTAGTTTGAGGCGTCAGGTACAGCGCACAGCTTCTGCGAAGCTTAGGGACCGAAATGAGCTCACTGACGATGGCCTGTAAGCACTCACCTTTCGACTCGACCAATGCCCGCAGGAGCGCGTTTTTTAGTCGACCATCGAAAAACCCTGGCGTGCTGTGCGTACGCGTCGCCACGACCGGCATATGGCGCTTGTACCGGGGCCTTGCGTATCGATGCCCGTGTCTTACTCCCTGTAGACACTCACCTTTCGCATCGAACTGGCACCGTTCTGAATAAATTTAGAGACAATCCACCGGCTTCGGTCACGTACTGCCGGGATCTTGCCACTATTGGTTTTTTGCCGAGAGACATCGGCGACCAAGCTCGCGAGAAAATGGTAGAGAACGCGTGGCAAGCTTATAGGCTTACGAAGTAAGCCTATACCGCGAACTGCGAACATCCCTTGTTGGGGGATGAGGGGCTGCCTGGTCGTGACGAGACGGTCCGGGGAGGGTGGCCGAACATGCCTCGGATTCGACGTCACAGCATGCGTGAGGACTGCGGTATGCCTGTAGCCTGTTCCTCGGTCTCATCACCACATGCTGCTTGTATGGGTGTCACGGACCACTGGTACAAAGCCTGGGTAGGCTTGTGCAGCGTCTACACCCATGCTCTGACTGTGCGTCGCTAATCAAGGGCGCAGAAGGCGCTTGAGTAGCGGTTGTCACGCGCTGGCGAACATCCGTAGCCCATGCGTGGATAGCTGCGGCGACGCACGATCAGTCCGGTGTCTTGTTGGATTTTTGTTTTTTAGGCAACTCAAGCGTTACGGCGAGCTCCCGCAAGGCCAGCACGGCGCTTTGTAGGGCCAGCTCGACGTCTACGCCATCTTCGACCTGGATCACGATATCGCGAGATTTGACTTGAACTCGAAAGGCCGATTCACCGTTCTTATCATTAATGGTACGTGGGACGGGAGCTTTCGTGCGGACACGCTTGGCCTCGAACGGTTTTAACAATACGGCGCGCAGTTCTGACTGATCCATTTGCGGGGTGTCAATCAGAGCCTCGACCGCACGGATGATCGTATCTTCACCAGACGGATGCTTAGCCAAGACTTCCTTGATGACGCGCGCCTTGCGATAGGTGATCAGTTCCGGGTACTTCGCCATCAGTTCCAGCAATGGCTGAGGCAGATCGAACAAGCTCAGACATTGGGAGACGCGCGCTTGCGTACAGCCGAACACCGTGGCAACCCCGGACTGGGTCGACGCATAGCCCTCTTTAAGTGCCGTCTGGTAAGCCAGGCCGCGCTCGTAATCCGATAGCTTGACGTTGCTCTCGTTGTGCACCAAGGTCGCGAGGCAGGCTTCCCGGTCCGAAAAACTGGCGATACGGGCATCTAACTCGGACCAGCCTACCAGTCGCGCGGCTCGAACGCGGCGATGGCCGGCAATGAGCTCATACTTCCCGCCATCAATCTGCCGGAGTGTAATCGGTTCGTCTTGTCCACGTCCCTTTAAGGTCTCGCCCAGCAACTGCAGCTCGGACTCATCGTACTTTTTGCGTGGTTGATAGGGAGAGTCGACGATCAAATGCAGTGGAACGCGCCGAGTCGCGATGACACCGGGATCGTCCAGGCCGGGCGCACGTGGTGATTCATGTGCCGGAGGACTTTGCGATGGCTGGTTTTCGCTCAGCAGGTCGGTCAAGGATTTCGACGGCCCGCTCGGGAGCTCATTCATGTGCATCGGCGCCGCGGTTCGCGGCACGGCGCGCAGGCGTTCCGCCAAGGAAGCGTTGAAGTCCGCTTCTGACTGCTGGTGTTTCGTCACAGATTCTCCATTTTAGGATTGACCGGCCTTGTTTACGCGACGCGCAAGCCATCTTTCTGGGCACTTGAGTTCAACATCGCCATCCGCTCAACCAACTCGCGGGTTGTGGCACGCAGTTCGTCGGCGGGCGTGCTCGTTGGCCGAGCCAAGGCCAACGGCAGGCCGTCGTCGTCGTCGAGTACCTTTTTGAATTCCTCGCTCGAGCTGATTTGATTGTCCATCCACGCTTCCGGATATTTACTCGTGAGCGCAATGACCTGGGCGGCGACGCGTACCCGCTTCGCGTCGAAGAAATTACCAAGTACCGACAGCTGAGGGAACTTGCTATACGTATCCTTCATCTCACCGATCACGTCAGCCAGGTAGGACACTGACTTAGTACTGTAGCGCTCCATCGATACCGGAGCGACAGCGAAGTCGCTGGCTAACAAGGCCCCCCGTGTAGTTTGGTTTTTTGCCGGGGGAGCGTCGAACATGACGATGTCGTACTGTGACAGATCCAAGTTTGGATTACTGCCTGACAGTCCTTCGTCGAGCCAGCGTGCGATTGCCAACTCGGGTTTCTTCCCCATGATAGCGTCGACAGTAAACAGCGCCTCCAGGCGGTCGAGCGTGACTTCGGACGGAATCAGATGGGGGCCGTTCTCTCCGAAAGGTTTTTTGATGACCTTGACCAGTGGCTGTACCGTACCATTTTGTTGCCACTGTGGCAGTAGATGGCCCAGGTGGTACTCGACGCAGGTCGATTGCGGGAGCCCAGCGGCGGTGGCCTCCTCGGGAGTGAGCTCAGGGTCGTAACCAAACGATATTGTCAAGTTGGCCTGGAAATCGAGATCGATCACGAGCACTCGCAAGCCCATCAGGGCAAGAATACAAGCGATGTTCGAACTGATGGTGGTTTTACCTACCCCACCTTTGGGTGCGTACACCGTCAAGATACGCTTGCTCTTGGGCGTCAAACCGTATTTGCGCCCGCGGTGTGCAGCCAAATCGAACACGTTCTCGACGGTGAAAATCCTCGTCTTGGGTCCGCTTCCACCTTGGCGTTCAATTTGCAAGCCGGCTTCGTCGGCGTCACGACGTACAGAGTCGACACTGATGCCAAGCAGTTTGGCCACGCCTTGTACCTTGAATGTCTTGCGTCCCAAGTCAGCCTCCCGAATGTTGATTCAGCAATTTTCTCTCACATGTGGGACTTAATGCAAGGAAAATATGTTGAAATCAAAGGAAATCCTCGCAAGGGCGACTATCGGCTTGGCCGACGGGTTCTCCTTGCAAACGTCAATTTCCAGCAGGATGTCTCCGTCAGGTGAGTCGCTACAGGGACATAAAAACTGAAAACCCGGTGTCAAGGAAGAGAAACGATGGTGGTGACGCAGCGTACTCGTGCGCTTGGGTTTCTGGCAAAAAAAAACCGATGCCTGTGTCGCTAAGGTGAGCCTATACAGGGAGCACTGTGTGCGCCAACCCCGGATCTTTTATTGCTCCTCAGAGAGATCGTTGGGACCTGGCTCGATCCGGTGAACTCCAACGGGGACCGTAACAAATGTACGGCACGGGATGCAATTTGAGCTCAACTTGAACGAAGAGCTTGCGTTGCGGAAGGTGAGGGTGTACGGGGAGCTGGGTCTTCCGCGTCTGTATCGTACTGGAGCCAGTAGATGGTGAGCCAATACAGGGACGTCTCGCTAGGTTTATACGACGACAGCGATATGGCTGACCCAGATGGCCGATGACTCATCATGGCGAATTATGTACTGGTAAGCGGAACATCATGCGGATTTCAGACCTTATCGATTATATGCGTTTTCGCAGGTGGATTGAGAGGTTTTATTAGAAAGAACAAAGTTAACCCTTGTTTACCTGTTTACATCGGCTGAAAGCCAGCATCCATGCGGCTTTCACGGGGTTGAGGTGAGACTCTACGGTGAGAGGGGTGAGATTCCACGGGGAGGTCGGTGAGCGCATACGGGGATGTGGGCTTTGTTGGGTGAGGTCACGCAGGGAGCGAAGGTGAGCGGATTCAGGCACCCACAGCGCTCAAGGTGAGAACAAACAGGGACTTTTGGCAGGAGAGGGTGAGTATCGGCAGGGAGCGTCGGCCTCGGTGAGGTGCTACAGGGAGTCTGCCGGATCGCCGCAGTGCTTATAGGTCGCACATCCCCTGGCTGAGTCGACGATCAGCTTTTCCGGGCAGCCGCCTTGCCTGAAGGTGAGGTTGTTCGGGGACTTGCGTTGGGCGATTTAAGAAAGGTGAGTGTGTACGGGGACGCGTGGCGAATGCTTCTGGCGCCATCTGATAGAGCCACCTGCCCGCCAGGTACACCTAAAGGGGCGATTCATGCGGGTTAAGCAGCTGGAGAAAGATGGTGTCCTTGCTTTGACAGTGCTGGTAACGGGGTGCCGTCGTATTTATTCCTTGCACCCGGATGTTGCAAGAAGACCAGGTGTCATCTTGACTGTCTGGCTTCCATATGGGGCGTTGGAGTCGCTCCCTGCCATCTCGCTGACTGGAGCGGCAAGCAGCTGCCAGGGTAGGCAGGCTGATACGCGACGGCTGTTCGGAGCAGCCTCCGTTTGATCCATGGTTTACCGATGTTCACCGTGCATGCGACCTGTGGGCGTCTCAGCCATTGAGAAGGTTTTATTTGAAAACCATAGTTAACCACCGTTTACCTGTTTACGTTTCTTGAAAGCCAGTGTTCATGCGGCTTCCAGCGATTTGAGGTGAGGCTGCACGGGTACCTCGGTGAGACTGCGCAGGGACCTGGGTGAGTACCTGCGGGGATGCGCTTATTGCAGAGTGAGCATATCCAGGGAGCTAAGGTGAGTGGATTCAGGGAGATCTACTCCAAAGGTGAGATCTGGCAGGGAGTTGCGCTGCGCTTTTGGTGAGGACAAACAGGGACGCCGAGCAGAAAGGTGAGCTTGTACAGGGAGGACGTTGCCTTATGCGTGGTCAGAAAATGCTTTTCCGTTTCCAGTGTCTACATTTTCCGTCTGCCATGCACGCCAAGGTGAGCTTGAAGAGCTGCAGAGCACATGGAGAGCATCTAAGGTGAGTATCTCCAGGGACTGAGACGAATACGTCGGCGCTCCACGCATGTGCGACGTCGTGACCTTGTCGTGCTTATCTGGGAGCGATAGCTAGGCAGGCGGGGACACACCACGATGTCTTCTTGCGATTGTCTCGTGTACCGCTGATGGCGGTCAGGATCTGCAGGGCGTCGGCGACTGCAACATAATGCGTCATCTGTGCGCGCTTGTATCGTGCTATCTCGACGGTGCGCCCTCATGCAGGGGCTGGATTGCCCGCCAGAGCTGGCAAAGGTGAGCTTATTCAGGAACTACAACGTGAATAAAAACACAAGGTGAGACTTTTCAGGGAGGTGACGATTGGTGTGTAGCGGCGCTCACCTCGCGAAGGTGAATATACTTGACTCACGTATGGTGACGCATGTAATAATGTGTTTTAGCAATGAGCCTGGGCGCAACGAGGTAAGGGGAGATGTGAATGGCGGTGAAGGCCCATGAGACGGCTGCCGGTACGAGCGATGTTGTTGACGTGGCTGTGAAGCCGACAGCGCCGCGTTCAGAACTCGAGATTCGTAAGTCAAACGAGGCGATCGGACTTCGCGTTGTTTCTGGCCGTCTGACTCTGCTGAACCGTAAGGTGTTCAATGTCCTCATGTACCACGCTCAGCGGATTCGCAAGCTGGGACAGGACGCGCCGATCGACACTCCCGCTGCGCAAAAATATTTCTGGGTGCCGCTGTCGGTTCTGGCGCGTAACGCAAGTTACGACAGTCGGGACATGCAGTTTTTGCGTGAACAGATTTCCGAAATGCAGGACATTAAGCTTCTGCTCGAGACCGACCGTCAGTGGACCAGCGAGCGTCTGATCGCATCGGTTACCTTCGTGAATCCAAAGGGGCTACATAGCCGGACTGGTCAGGTATGGGTCGGCTTTGCGTTCCCCCCCGAAGTGCACGAGAGTGTCATGCAGCCGGAAACATATACCCGGCTCAGCATTCATTACCAAGGACTCCTCAGGTCCGGTACCGCCTTGGCCTTGTACGAATTGTGCCGGCGCTACGCGACCAATCCATCGAAATTGACGTCGCCTTATTCAGTCGAGCATTGGTACGGTCTGCTTACTGGCAATCCGGTGCCCGAGAAGCCGGAAGATTTACCCGAGTACAAGTATTTCAAACGCGATGTCCTCAAAAACGCGATCGCTGAAGTCAATCGGGTCACCGATATCGAAGTCGAGCTGATCGAGCATAAGCTAGGGCGTCGGGTTCAGCAGCTGCAATTTCGTGTCGAGTTCAAACCAGATACCCAGCAGGACTCAAGTGCGCAGTTCACAATCGACCTGAACTTGGTCGAGAAGTTAATGGCATTGGGGATGACCCAGCAAGAAGCGAGCAATGTCATTGGCGAGTATGCCGACGACAAGATCAACCAGGCGCTGGCCGTCGTCGCGGCCCGCATCAGCTCTTCGAATGGTAGTCCGATCCATTCGAAAGTGGCCTACCTACGTTGGGCCTTGAAGAGTGAAGCCAAGATGCCTGACAAGAAGACGGAACCGCGACTTAAGGCTGGTTCGGCGGCAGAAGGACCCACGCTGCTCGAGCGTTTTTTGAGTGCGCGCGCCAAGCTCGCACTCGACGTGTTCAAGGAGATGGATGCCGATCAGCGGAGCACGACTTATGAACAGTTTCGGGCGCAGGCGACCGGTAAGGTGCCCGCGCTCGACAAAGTGCTCGACAAGGGTGTGACGCGAACGGCCCTGAGCCTGTGGTACGCCGACGCGCTGTGGGGTGAGCCGACTGTCGAAAAGCTGTCTCACTTTGCGGATAAGAGCCAAGTCTTGATCTAACCTCATCTTAAGACGCTTGTCCTGCAATAGTGGGATGGGACGCGCCTGGTCGTCTACATGTGCAGGCAGCTCATGCATGACTGAGATTTTGAAACAGGGGCGAGGTACGCGCCTGCACGGTCAGCTGGACAATGATCTTGTTCGGTTAGTCAAATTCCTGCGGCGGCCAGCGCCGTCCAGCGCCAGCGTCCCTTCGATCTGGATGCGTGGTGAGCCTGATCGGCGTTCACAACGGGGAATTGGCGCTAAGCTTGTCCCGGGAGCGGTTTAACCGCGGTTTGCCCCATCGTTACCATGCGGTCGACCATTGCACGGATGTCGTCGATTCTCAGGTGGCTTTCGTTACGTAATAATTGTTTGTATAACAGCGAAACGATCTGAAACGAGTCTACCGGACGCACTTGAACTGCCACGGCGGCGCGGCTACGCTGGATGAGCCGAAAAAAATAGTGCGAGTCCTGAAACTCGATCTGGAGCGACTTGTCGTGCTCGCGGCCGTGACCATCGAAGCGTAGCGACCGGATCTTGTTCTCCAGCAGAGCCAGCACCTGGTAGGCTTCCTGCACTGTGAGCTGGACCACGATTTTGTTCGGCCAGTCGAACGTCTTGCGAGCGCCGCCGCCGGCGAGCGCCACGGCGCCCTCGATGTTGATCGTGTGCTTGCGCTCCGCCCTGGTTGTGGCCTCTGCGATGCACAGCGCCGCGGCCGACGAAAATATCTTAAAGCTGTAGTACGGTGGATCCGCTGGTGCCGGCGTGCTCTCGGCTACCGCAGCTGCTGCGCCGAGTTCCGCCAGATAGCTCCGCGCGGCCGCGGCGCGTGGCGTACGCAGGGCGATCGCATCGATGGCGTCGAAGAACCGGCGCTGCTCTTTGCACGCGAGTGTCACGAGCTGGTCGACCGGCAGCTGGCCACCGATGCGCTGCAGGGTCGTCCGGGTCTTGGCGTCGAGCACCCGCACGGTTGCCTCCAGCTCGTCGCGCTGCTGGCGATCGCCGGCACCGAAGGCGATGAGGGCCGCCTCAAAGCGTTTGCCGCCGCCAGAGCCGGCCAGCTCGAGCAGCTGGTCGCGCGAGAGCGCAGGCAGTCCGGCCGCGGCCAGGATGCTCGTGATTTCAGAGAGCTTCATCGGACTTCTTCTTCCTTGGCTTTGCGGTTTCGTAAATGTCGGCAGATCGCTCCAAGGCTAGGCCGAGATACCCCTTGACGTCGTTTTTCGTGCGGCCGTGCTCCTTTAATTGTTGCGCGGCGAACGTATTTCGCAAGGTGCGGCCGCCGCTCCTGTTGACGTCGATGCCGGCCCGGGCGAACGTCTCCTTCACTTGGCGCCAGAGAGTCACCTTCGACATCGGCTTGCCTTCTTTGTCGCCGGGGAAGACCAGGTCCCCTTTGATCAGGCGCTGGCCCTTGCCATCTTCGGCCAGCCGCTCGATGAGCCAATAGCGCAGCGCGTCTGCGCCGTAGCCGTGGACGATAGTTTCATGCTCGTAGCTGGTGGCGTGCTTGTCTTCTGGATTGATTTTCAGCCGGATGGGCAGGGGGCTAAACGAATCCTCGACCTCGCCCAAGTGCAGCCCGATCGCTTCGGCCACCTTTAAGCCTCCGAACAGCAGCGTCGCCTGTACGGCGTGGTCACGCCGGCGCTTCCACGCTTTGGGCAGTCGCCCGGGTCGGTTGGGGCCTGGCCGTTCGCGGGAGGGCAGGGCGGCCACGAATGCGTCTACCTGTTCCGGGGCCAGTGCTTCAGTGCCGACGTTTTGCGCAAGGTAGTGGTTGTCGACAGCGAGCTTGGTGGCCGACGTCGCCGGGTTCGGTGCGATCTGCAGGTAGCTGTAGCAGCGCTCGAGCAGGCGCAGATACCGTTCGGTGATCCCGCTGTTTTGCTCGCCGCGCCGGCGCAGCTGGCTGATGAAGCGCACTAGGTCGCGCTCCTCGACCTGCGAGAAGCGGCGGTTCTGGCCAGCCAGCCAGGTCACGAACTTGCGGAACATGAAAATGTAGACCTCAGCCGACTTCGTGGAGATTGCCGCGGGCTCGGCCTCGCCAAGTCGTCGGCTGGTGCTGGCGAAAGCTGGCGTCGTGACGAATGCCGAGAAGGCGGCAAGGGGATCGTCGTCCCACGTTTCCAGGTCAGGCAAAGGCACCTCGTTATTTGCGTTCGCCGCGGCCGCCTGGCGGCTGGCGCCGAAGGCGCGAACGGTCAGGGTTTTTCGGTGTAGAGTATGCCAAGGATACCATAAATGAAACTAACAGACAAACAAGTTACCCGAACCCAAGGGGATGCGACTGCCACTGGCTCCGGTCAGGTGCCGGGGGGATTCTCTGGACTCTCTTTGTTCTTTTTGTTCCTTTTACTCTCTTAGTATCGGTCTGAGAGCGACCAGGCGAAAGGCAGAGCTCGAATAGCCTACGGCGTATCTGTATGGAAGTTTTTTCTATCTTTACTGTCCGTTAGTTTCAATTGTGGTTCATGCTAACGCCGGGGCGACTGGTGGGAAGGAAATGGGGGATCCCCGCCACTCAAACGCGAGGCTGCAGCGTGCCGACGCCAAGAGCGAGACGTCTTGGGGGAGAATTTCGCTAGCAGAATGCCGATGTTGAGAAGTTAATCGCTCACCAGTCTAGCTATCGAACCCAGGAGTGGCGTCCGAGGGACTGTGTGATTGGCCTAGCTAGAAGTAACGCATAGCAGCTGGTGGCCACAGCAACGCCTCGCTGCGCTGGACGCCATTCATCGCATTACAGCCGATAGCGCACCTACGGTCGGGCCTGCTTATCGCTTGAGAGAGTCGAGTCCGCTGAAGATTCGGCCGGCTTCCCTGTGCTTGGCTGATTTCGATGATCCAATCTGCGGAAGTGCGAGGGCCGCGCGAGGCAAGGGACTGCGTTTCGATTGCCCCGAAAGCGCTACCGTTGTCGCTCAAGAATTTTGGGGTTAATCGCTCGCTCGTCAGTGCTTCCAAAGCGTGCCTCTACCGCCTTAATTATCATGTCGCATATCGGTTCACCAGGCAATTTGCGGCCCGTCCCGACACGCTAGGCGACGATCTCATGGTCCAGGCAGCTTTTATAAAACCGCACGTCCCGACGGGGTCGTTATCGCAGGCAATCTCGAAAGTCATCCAACCACTTGCGCTGATTCGATTCTTCGACCGCTACCTTGCAAGCAGGAGCGCGGCCACTGTCTCGGCGTTTGGGCGACTTGGTTACAGCAAGCCCTCTGCCTTCCTTACCAAATATGCGCATGTGAATTACAGACCGTACTCCCATCAGGCTGCGCATGCTGGTCGGGTTGTCCCTAGTCATAGTCACAGTAGTATCACAACCCGTTAGGATACCGCATCGACTGTGTCCGCCGGATCAGGGGCTACCTCACCGATTTGCTGTATTTTCGGGCTGCGACTTCGTTTGCGGCTGGCACTGCCGCACCAGCACATACCTCGCTTAGCCAGATGAGAAGTTACCGACGCGCCTTCAGCGCAGCGTTCTAGGCCTTTCATTTGATCGTTCGCTGCTTTGGTTTTGCAGGAGCGAAAGCAAATTGACAATGTGAGGCATCAACCGTTAACTGGCAAGGATTTGTCCGGGCTGGGGCTCTTACCCGTTTGCGGCGTCAGTTCACTAAATATCCGAATGGCATACCAATTTTCTGCATGCCACGCACCATTATAATGGTTTCAGATTGACCCAACGTCGCGCTGCTTTTCATAAAATTAACATCAAATTTCTTTCGTAGGTGGCTCCGGAAAAAAAATTCATTCGGGAAATGGCCAAAAGAATCATGGTGATCCGAGATTTCGGTCAAATGTTTTTTAACGGTAGCGGCATCGGCATCGTTCTTAATATAAATAGTCGGAGCTTCAGCTTCATCGAGATCGT
Source organism: Massilia jejuensis (assembly GCF_042656795.1). Classification (NCBI taxonomy): domain Bacteria; kingdom Pseudomonadati; phylum Pseudomonadota; class Betaproteobacteria; order Burkholderiales; family Oxalobacteraceae; genus Massilia; species Massilia jejuensis. The sequence goes on from NZ_JBHSMS010000054.1 coordinate 20,197, forward strand.
CGAATACGCGCGCCGAAGTCCATGGGGCAATGTAAGTCACCGCAAGCCTGTGGTCAGGACCGCAAGTTCCCAGATCAAGCTTTAAAGCATCGAAAGTAGCGGCTGTTGACAGAAGCTGCAGTCTACGCAGATCGTCTTCCCCAATTTGAACAATAAGGATTTCCGAAGAAATCGACATAATCTCAAGTGCGTCAAAAAAATTCTCTAACCCTCGCCTGACCTGCTCTAAATATTCGTCTATATCGGTCTTCATATTATTTTCACTATATTTCGTGTCTGCAGTTCCAGCGAATGTGTTAATTTCCGGTGAGCATGGAATCTTTATTTTCGTTGCATTTCCCCTAATGCAAAATCGCGAGGAGTTCCAATCTATTCCCAATCAGAAACTCTAACCAGCCAAAAGCAAAATAAATTTTTGATTTATAGAACATGGGGTGCTTTACGTTTAGGACCGTATTTAATAACTCAGCAAGGCGACCCTTCCAAGGCAAAATCTTATTTCAGCAGAATTCCGATAGACTCAAGAAATTCCCGAGGCTCCATTTTTTCCTTACGCATACCCCGATGCCAAGTTTGTTCAAGGGCATCTACCAACGCCAGTCGCTGCACCGTATCTAGGCTGCAAAGCTTGTCGATGAGCGGAGCGAGGCTGGAAATTTTATATTCATCAAGTTCAATCCCAAGATGGTTGCAGAGGCCAGAGGCTATAGCGTTCATTCGATCTGGGAAAAAAATATCACCTTGGTAGCAATCCAGAAGAGTATAAATGTCCGCCTCGCTGAATAATTTCGTGAGAGTCAACCGTGCTTCCTGAAGCAACCAGTCTAATCGGCCGACCGCCATCAGTGTTGTATTTTTGAAATTTAGGCCCGCGCCGTTGTTCGCATGCTCCTGCAAGTAGTGTTCAATGTAATAGGAACTGAACATCCAGGCCTGTTGCACTTGAAAAGGCATGTCTTCTACTCGCGCAGATAGTTTATTAATCAATCTCTCCGCTTTCGTGATTTCGATAATTTTCATACACTTTCCTGTTATGGCATTAGTTTTCATCTGCGACCTTAATAATGCTGCCGGTAAGTCTTGTCATTTATGTCGTAATTGACACGGCTTAACAACCCGCGACTTCGATTGTTAAGCCTACCGTGGTACTGGATTCAGTTTAAAGTGTCTCTTGCTGGCCCGGTTCCTCCGGCCCATACTCCAACTTTCTTTCGAAGCAAATAGACATCCCTAAACTGCGTATGAGAAAACAAAACCTTATTGTTCCCATATTTTCTGTGCATTACAAAGTGCACAGTTCGGAATTATAATAGCGCTCGAAACACCTAGGGAATAAATTGGATTATCCCGTGGCGTTTCCGTCACGGTGCATTATGCACCTCTATCGAATTCCTAACCCATCGTCCGGCTATCTCTTGGCAGATGTCATATTCTTAATGTCGTTAAGGTTTGATTTTTTGCCATCGAATTACGACGAATATTTTGTACCCGAGCGCTTGTGTAGTCATGCAATATGACCAGGCTCTAGCCTATAAATTTAAAATTAACTATTCTGGAAACCGTGGCAACGAAAACGCAGTTACGGCGAACAAGAGGGAAGTAAAACGATTGGCACAGTAAACGTTCTGTGTGCGAAGGTGGGAATGTTGTTGGCAATAGCCGTCAGGCATAGCCTGTGCCGAGCATGTAGGAACAGGTGCTGACCAGCTCACGCCGACTGTAATGCGCCGGCGTGCCTTAATGGCGCGGAGCGCGCTCGAACAAGTCGGCGACCAAGTCCCATTCTGCGTCGGTTAGGTGGGTGCTGTAATAGGGAACGTCATCGCGCCGGTGCGCCGCCATGTATTGGCAGCTCTTGAGTCTTTATCGGCCGTTGGCGAAACCCACCGCGTCTCCTTGAGCCTGACGATTCCTTGCCCACGCAAGGAACGCCGGATCGTCGCTGTGCGTACCCGCAGCCCACAGCGACGATCCAACTCGTCAGCAATTTCCTCTAAGCTGGCCTGTGCATACTCGGCCACGATTTCGTGTAAAGCTTGGATATGCTCCGGTTTCAATGTCGCGGTATGCCACCAGGAATAGCCGCCGCTGAGAATCGGATCGCCGTTTCGTTGCATGACATGCCCCTCGCATCAGAGGTAGCATGCCATGGTTATATCTGCGATTTTGTCTACACCGTCTAATAGCTCCACAACCAGATTAGATGCGGCACCACTTCTCCCTCAAAGATGGGTGTGCGTTGACGATCGTCAAGTGATGAGCGCGTTGCTAGGGGATTCCCGATCGGTTCTCGGACTCAATAACGGAGACACGCCGTGAATAAATTTTGCGAAAACCCTGGCGACATATCAGGAGACCAACTCAAATTAATAGCTCGGATTGCAAGTAACGAAGTGCTGGTAGGCAAACGAAAATACTAACCCAGCAGCTTAACGGCTCCCTAGCTGCCCACCGAACGAATTTGGCGCCAAGGCAGTTTCTCGCCAAGACGTTTGGGTACGACCGCTTTCGTTCACTACGCGTCCAACGGTGTCCTCACTCCGATCCTTTTTAAAATTTTAAAAATTTCTTGAAGCGCCCGTGCGCGCTTTAAGGTCAGCGCCAGCCGGGGACCTGCCAACAATGTGGTAAGTAAACTGGGTAGTTGCGCGACCACATCTTCCACGCAGTATGGACCAGCGCCGTATACTATATCTTCTACGTCCATACGTCGCTCCTTCGGGGTAAGCTCACGAACACATTCGAAACTCATGCGTCTAGCGAGTTCATATTTTGCGGATTCCTCATCCTTAGCCCATACCAGCTCGCTGAAGTCGCCTTCGGAGGCATCGCTTGGGTTCCAGCCAATAGTAACGCGAAAAAGTTTTTTAGGAGTCTTCATCAAAAATAACCTCAATCTAAAGTTGGGCAGCTCAGGTTTACACGTTGGCGCCAGAAACGGCCGATCCGTTCGTTTCACTATATTAACGTAGCAAAACAAAATTACGGCTCACTTTCTCCAGGTTAGCAAATAATTTGAATATTTTTTGCAAAATTAATTGTCTGTATTTTTGGCCTGCAAGTGTTTCCGCAACTTGATATTTGATTCCTGTAATTTATAAAACGCTCTCTAAATTTGAGAGTGTCTAAAATATTTGAAACCGCTAGACATGCGATCTAGACATTTATGGAATATTCTCTACGCTCTGCCTGGCGCGGCGGACAGAGAAACGGTTACTTAATTATTTGGGTGGCCGTTACAATGCTAAACTTGCTAGGCATTCCTGAGTGTATGGTTGACCCATCAGCCCAAAACTTCCCCATTATCAGCCACGTTTTTAACAGATTTAACGTAATGCCAACAGCTTCGCGTAAGGCAATGTCTCAGACAAGCCAGACATCGGAATCGCTATCATTGCGCCATTTGAAAAGACTGAAAGGTAACTGCGCTCTGATGTGTTTGGCGTGGTTAATTTGGGCCGCTTCCTCTAGTCACGGTAAGCCAACGAACACCGGCATCGTCCTGTGACGGCCACATCCACTAGCCGGTTGCGGAAGTCTGATCGCGAACGGTCCTGGCGGCGACGTACTCTCGGTCACACAACCGCTTCCGGTATTAAGCGTGAGCGCAACCTTTTCGGCCGCGAATGTGCCTACGACGACGGAGAATTCGGACCGGTTACAGCGTGAGCAGCGCTGGCGATTAGAAGGCCGACAACGGCAATCGCGCCGGCGATCATCGTTACAGTGGCAAAGGGCTCAGCACGGGTTTAGAGGCGAATCCCGCGCTCTGCAGGGCATTCAAAAGTGGTTGGCTGATGTGGGCGTTAAGTAGGTTTTTCATGGTGAGTCCTGTTTTTAGATTTTGGTTTCAGCACTGCTGCACTTTCTAATATTACTATCTAACCTCTTTTTTTAAATTCGTGAAAAGTGGCAGCAGATCAAATATTCTTAGAATATTATTATGGGTTACGGACGTGTTTTGTAATTATTGGGGATAAGGGTGCAGTGCATGGCATGATCCCGCATAAATATATCGTGCTTGTACTTAGCTCGTGCATTTCCTAGGAGGAATTCTTCCATCTCAACGGAGTCGTCGTTATGGTCATATTTTTGGTAAGTCGGGGCTTCTAAATAATAGTAGCGAGTGGCGATCTCCCGAAGGACCTGTATCACGTATTCAGGATCGGCTTCATTACTGATGTAAATTGCAGAGTAAGTAGCCTCTGAGAATGGTTCTAGAGGTGTTGATTGATGGTCCGGACAGTAAGTTTCAACGATAAGGGCTTTTTCGGAACGGTCAACTCCGAGCAAGAGCATGATTCCTTCGTGACGCGCCGCTTTAGATAAGCGCTGCACCATCACGATGTCGAATTCTTCAAGCTCAGAAATCGGGATCTGCTTGAGATGATTTAATCCCAGCATCGCGTAGTAAAAAAATTCAAGGTCCTCGTGTTCGTCAGGCGTCATGATGTTTCCTTTTTCGTAATTTTCTATAAAGTACAGCTCTATACAAATATATTAAAACGAATTGTTTGGAAAATTCCTTCACAAGTCTGAAGATGAAGATAATTTTGTTTTCGCTTGCAAGTCGGTCCCAGCTTGGAGATCATAAAAGGGTAGTGCGAGGGACATTTATAGGAAAAAGGGTAGTGCACTACCCATCAGGGTTTCAAAATTACGGACAAGGAGTGTTACTTTGGCGCAACATCTTTTCGTCGATACCGAGTTCACGGGCTTTTCTAATCCGAAGTTGATCAGTATTGGGATAGCCGCCGACAGTGGTGAAGAATTTTATGCGGAAGTTGAGCACGTTGTTGAAGAGTGTAGTGACTTCGTACGGTCGACCGTGCTGCCGCTTCTGAATTCCGAGAAAAAATACTCCCTCGAAGAGCTTCGCGTGCATCTTCTGTCATGGATCGCGGAAGTCAGGAAGCCTGGGTCGATCGTTCTCTGCTATGACTCTGAGTATGATCGTAAGATGCTGGAGCAAGTATTTGATGCGGATTTTCCTAGCGGAACTGTGTTCCGTAACCTAGGCTCTAGCTACGTCAACAAATTAAAGCAATATGAGTGGCATGTGCGGCATAAGCAGCCGGAGCATCACGCATTGCATGACGCGCGAGCTTTAAAGCACGGATTCCGTGGCTGGCTGCGAAAAGTACGCTAAATCAAAATTCTTAAAGATCTGCTTTTTTCGGACGCGCTGCAGCGTTAAGATGGCTATATTGTTAATCTTTGCAGAGGATGCTATGGCGCGTGAAGAATTTCTGGATGAATTATCGGACGACTTCCCGTCGCAGAGGATTTATTCTTACGATGAGAATTTTCGTTATGAGACGGAGAGGCGTTTTTTAATGGACGCCGTCCTTGAGGGTACCTTTGAGCAGTATGAGTGCAACGTCAGGGAAAGCGATTTCGGGTACACGATTACTGCGGATGCAGACTTTCTTCTTGAAGTAAAGTACAAAGAAGATAAGTGGCAAAAGAGTTTTCCGTATATCGCACAGGCTTTCGACATTGCAGAAGCTGCATATCGTTTCTTTGTCGTAGTGCCCCGTGTGCTAGACGAGGGTGAGGTACTCCTGTCTAACGAACGGAACTATGCCATCGATCCTGAATCGTACGAGATGCATGATCATTGCCTGGACGATGATGTGCCTAAGCCGGTGGAGCTCATGTCCCCACCACACCTTCGGGTTAAAGGCGACTTCCTCTTCGCTACTGTCTTTCGGTGCACGGACGGCACCTACGCACTGAGCGTGATTCATGCGCTAGCCGGGAAGCACAGCTCTTTGCTCGAAAAATATTTCAGTGAACCTGATTTCGCCGAGCTGATAGCAAACTCTTACATTGAACTCATGGACAACGAGTTCCCTGGAGCGCCAGACGACGTCTATGAGTATGTCTACAAGCGCATAACGCACTGACTGAGAGGGGTTTCATGGGTTCTACGGCCACTTTTCCCGATTTGGAAGTGCAGAGGCTCGTACAGGTGGGGCTGCTCAGGAAGGGCATGAACTATCGCATCAACCCCACTACAGGGACACTGCTGACGTTCTGCCATCGTTTGCAAGGCCGCACGCTCTTTGCAGAGATAGCATATGACCGCTTATGTTCACCATCAGAGGTCTTCGGAATGGTCGTCACTGAGCAAATTGATGGACAAAAGCTAGAGCTCGTGTCGACGTACCGGCATAGCTCAGTGGAGCACCTGGTACGTGTTGGGAAGGGGCTCCTTTGCTATCACGGCAGTGACCGCAAAGTGAACAAAAAGGCCGAGAAGGCGGTCGTAACTGTACGGGTTGATGAAGAGCTGCGTGTGGCGTTTGAGGCCGCTGTAGAGGCTACAGGCGAGTCACAGGCTGTAGTGATGCGTCAGCTGATGCGCTTCTTCGTTGGGAAAGGACCCGATCCACGCATGATCCGATAGCCATTACAGTCGATTATAGTCCTCTATAGTCTATTATAGTCGTTGCTCAAGCGCAACGACTGCTCCTGCCGATGCGTGTTCTTCGCAGCGTGTCAAAGAAGGCTCCCCACTTGCCAAAATCGTCACCGGCCTCCCACAGCATTCGCAGATACCGGCGGACATGGCCTCAGCCATCGTGATCATCCCGTTCTACTCCTGATCGCCTCCGTGACAATAAAAAGCGAGCTCACCTCCCTTTTCCTTTACCTGAGAAATCACAACCTGCGGTGCCTGATTGCGATCTGTCCGGAACTGGAGGCGTTCGCATAGCATGTCGAGCAGATCAAACCAACCATCTTTGCACATGGTACGTCGACATGGCCTTCCCTTACCAGCTCGGACACTTTCGATAGGTATGATGTCCCCATTGGAGATATTACATGGCACGTGAAAGATAGTTGTTTTCAGATGAGCTCAAGCGCGAGGCGGTCAAGCTGGTAGGCCAGCCTGATGCAAGTAAGGCAGCGATTGCGCGAGGCTTGGGCATTGGCACCAATTTGCTAGGACGCTGGTGCAGAGACGCCGACTTGAGCGCTGAGTTCACTAGCGGGCGAAAAAAGCGTCGACCCAGGAGTATGAGCGTATGCCTCGTGAGCTGGCAAAAGTCAAAGCGCAGCGCCACATCTAAAAAAGGCGCTGGCAGGTTTAACCGGTCAGCGCAACGGTTCGGCAACTTCATCGATCGGCGCCAGATAAGCACGAGTTTTCCTGGTACGTGTGTTCAGCTTGTGCGCAATGACGTTGAGTTCACTCTGCGAGTTCTCCCCCAAGTTTATGCCGTCGGGGGAGTCTTGCGCAGTAATCGGTTAGTGTTTTCTTTCGTCCCACGCTGCCATGGACTACTTGGATCGCAGAAATCTATCCGCTATAAAGTAGCAAAATGCCTTTAACATGCTGTTGTGTCGCGTAAACGCAACACAACCGACGTTCTATTAGGCCCTTTATAAACTGCGCTAATTGCAATAATGTGAATTCGATTTCATCCAATTGTGTCAGAAACGACGCACAATATTGCTTCTTTATTGCTGGTTCAACAATGGAATAGCGCTGAGTCAGCAAAATTGCGTGCCATGGTTAGAGAATTCGGTGCCATCGTTAGAGACAAATGTGCCATCGTTAGAGAACGCAAATTGTGGATAACTTTCGCTTGAGCTAACCTAAGTCGATGAATTATATGGAATATGTCCGATCTTTTTGGATCGCCGAAAGTTATCCACAAAAGCTCTCTAACGATGGCACCGAAATCTCTAACGACGGCACATCTCACTAACGATGGCACATTAGCTCTCTAACCATGGCACCGAACCTCTCTAACCATGGCACATTTGGTCTCTAACCATGGCACATTAGGGAAGGAAAAATCGTTTATAATCAAATGCTTACATGATACGTAAACAAGATCTTAAGGTTTACAATAAAAACTCAAGCTGTTTTTAAACGCGCGAGGAACCAGTCGTAAAAAATTGGCACAGCAAATCGTTAATGTCGGAATGCGACGATTTAGTTACGTGTTGCAAAAATTTCAACTGCGTCGTCCTATTGCGGTAATCGAAAGAACAGGCGAGAATGCAAATGCGACGTGCCAAGACATTTGTCAGTTGACCGGGTATCCTGATGTAGTCATAGCTAACGTCGCAACGTGCTAGCGGAACAGGACTGCTTGCATAATAGTTAATGTTATTTGTTACGAACAAAAGGATTCAACGATGTCAGTTATTAATTTCTCGGGCGGTCGCCTCGACGAACTTATCAGCTTCCAGATCCATTAAAAACGCGAGTCGTTTAACGCCATTTGGTCGAGCTGAGCAAAGTACGTGAGCACATCGTTGTGATCGCAAAAGGCGTGAAAATTATGGTCGATGATTTGATTTTTTTGCGTTTATCAGTAGGCCAGATGCTTGGGGTTGTGGATCCGGGGCAAGTGTCGAACTGAAATGCTCAGCTTCAAAGGAAGGCGTTTTTCGATTGACGTTATCCTGCTCTGCATCTGGTTAAGTTGCTGACTCGCTGAGCCACCGGCACATCAGGGAAATGATGGGAGAGCGCGGCGTGATGTTGACCCCGCTTACCTAAGCCGCAATCCAATGGTCTAGGATTATGGTTACATAATCACGGGCGAGTCTGGTAACGGCGTGATCGACTTCATTATCAGCGCCACTTAGGTGACGGACCTCATGCGCCGCTATTCCCGGACACAGCATGATGCTTAGTTAGCGTCAGTTTGCAAAGCCTGACGTGGTCGCTCTTTCCTAAACAGGCGTGGCGATTTATAGCCCAGCGCCGAGTGAGGATGCACCTCGTTGAAATGCCTGACTGCGCCGGGCAGCTGGGCCAGCACGACGGTGCCGTTGCTGCGGTCCATGCAGCGGACGTAATCGCCTTTAAACGTGGTCACGAAGCTCTCGGCCATGTCTTTCGATTGCGGGCTGTTGACAGGCGTGTGCACCGGCTTGATGCCCAGTTCATGGGCCAAGGCGTGCGTCTCGATTGCCCGGAAAGTGACGCCGTTGTCGCCCAAGAATTCCAGGGTAGTTGCCGCTCGTCCGTGCTTCCAAAGCGTGCCTCTACCGCTTCAATCATCATGTCGCGTACCGATTCGCCGGGCGACCTGCGGCCGATCCAGGTACGCCAGGCGGTGATCTCGCGGTCGCAGCCGTCCTTCATGAAGATGCCCGTCACGACGCCGCCGTTGTCGCAGGCGATCTCGAAGCCATCCGAACACCAGCGTTGGTTCGATTGCTCGACCGCTACCTTGCCATCATGAGCAAGGCCACTATCCCGGCGCTTGAGCGACCTCGGCAGCAGCAAACCATCTGCCTTCGTCACGCGATGCATGCGCTTAAGGTTTACAGGTTGCAGGCCCATCAGCCTGTGCGTGCGGTTTACCAGGGCGCCAGCACGCCGGTAGCTGTAAGTCCGCAGTGCAGTGATCTCAGCACGTACGGAGTCGGCGATCATCGCGTCAGCGACCGGATCAAGCTTAGCCAACGTGCGGCCGTCGACCCAATCTGCAGACGCGCAAGGCGATCAATAACGTTCGAGCGCGCCACACCGAGGACAGCGTAGACCGGCTTCACTGGCCGTCCTTGTCCAATAAGGGCGAGCGCTCAATCCACTTTTCTCGCGCGCTACCTCGACCGCTTCGCGCAGGATTTCCGCTTCCATCGTCTTCTTGCCGAGCATTCGCTGCAGTTGTGCGATCTGGGCGCGTGCCGCAGTCAAGTCACTCGCTGGCACTACCGATTCCTCGGACTGTACAGCTACCAACGCTCCTTCGCGCTCGAGCTTGCGCCAATTGAACAACTGGCTAGCACTGATGCCGTGCTTGCGAGCGACCAGCGACCCGTTCATACCCGGCTCATATGTTTCCTTGACCAGCGAAGCCTTTCCTGCACTGACCAGCGACGGCGCCACTCCCCTGACACCGTCACTACTTCGATGGTTTGGTTGTTCCTCGTCATATTCACAGTCGTATTCCTTTCTGTAAGGATACCGCAACAACTGTGTGTGGTGAATCAGTGGGCTATATCAGAAGGGACGTTGCTAGCTGGATTACGTACGCGAAGTGAGACGCCGGGGAGATAAACGCACCGGGATTTATCGTGATAGAGCGATCGAAGTGCGGAGCGAGTGTGATGGCAGTGCTGAAATTACACACACGCCGACCAGATCCAACGTCCGGTGCGTGTCGGTGCAAAGCCGGTGAAACTCCAGTGCGATAAAGACACCGCGAACTAAATGTCTTTCCCGCTAGGACGACCACGGCGCGTCTGTTTAAAAAAAACTCCCTCGGAAGAGTTCTCCACGCATAGTAGAGGAACGGCGCCAAGCGCGAAATCTAATTCAAGAGTGATTGCGCTTAGCCTCCTGGCAGGCCGTGCGAAGCACTGTGCCCTCGTAAGCGAAGCACATATCCCACGCTAGTGAACCGACACCTCTTGCAGAGAGGTAAGAGTCGGTTACTCATACCTCACAATTCAAAATAAGCGGCAAAAACCCCATACGGTGAATTAATGATATTCAATATGATATTGTTACAACAAAAGGCGATAAATAATTGCATTTGAATTAGGTGGCTCTGGTAATGATGGGAGATAGAAAATGGATGAAGGAATGACGGAACGCCCAATTAGTCAAGGTTTTCAGTTCGCGCGATACGAGCGCTTCTCATTGTCGCCAAGTGTAAAGAATAGACGCATGGGGCATCACCACGCAGATTACGGCAAAACCCGCTCAGGAAGCGCTTGGTCTGTTGCCGATATTTTGCGTGAAGCGGCCCGCCAGCCAAAAGACTGGAAAAAACATTTTCCTCATGTACTGGAACCCCAGCCGCCGACTGTCGCGTATGGATGCGATCCTCTGGAAGTGGAGGAGCTAGCAAAGCACTGGTTGACCACGGTGAAGCAAGCAAATGGGAGGAAAATGCGGCCCGATACTCCTAGCATGGTTGCTGGGGTAATTAGTTGGCCTCCGCACCGTCCAGTCGAAGAATTCAATGAATTTCTCACTTACGGAGTTGAAAAGCTAAAAGAGATATATGGTGAGCGACTCCGAAGCGTTGTCGCCCATTATGACGAAATAACGGAGAACCAAGGGGGAGCCCTTCATTATCATTTCTGGATTGTGGCGCTCGACGGTGAAGACTTCGGAGTGATCGATAAAGCATATGCCGCAGATAAAGGTGAGCGGAAAAGGGCGAATTCCACTGACGACGAAAAGAAAAAGAAAGTCGACAAGTATGGAAAAAAGTATGCGACGGGTGCGCGTAAAGCGATGGGAGCACAGGCCCTCGTAGACTGGCAGGACATGATCCACGACAAGATCTCCAAGAAGTTCGGACTGCTGAGGACTGGCCCACGCCGCGAGCGCTGGACCCGCGACGAAACGATGCTCAGGTTGCGTATGGCTGAGTCGAAGCGGCAGAAGAAAATCGCTGAGGACTCGCTGATGGAGGCGGCTGAGAAGCAAAATCGGATTGATGAGGAGAACGAGAAGATACGTCTGCGCCAGTTTGACCTTGCGCGCTTCGAGAACCAGCGTGAGATTGAGGAGCGTGCATTAAAAGAGGATTTCTACACACAGCTTTTCGATGCAGCAGACGAAAAGGCCCATCGTGAGGAAGAGTTCGATCGCCGTCAAGAAGCCATCGAGTGTGAACTCGCAGAGAGCGAGCGCCTGAGACTGGAAGCAGAGGAGGAGAGCAAACGACTAATTGAGAAATCAAGGATCGTCCTAACCGCCAAGCAGGAATTGGCAGTTCGCGAGCAGCGCATTATAAGATTTATTGAGGGCACACCATCTCAGGTTCTAAATACATTTAAGGAAATGGAGCTCGAAAAGGAAAAGTTAAAAGCAAAACTAGAGTCCGTAACTCGCAAAGTTCAATCTTTAGAGAAGGAACTTGTCGTCCACAAAAACAAGATTTTCGCCTTGGAGAGCGCAGTAGTTGCTATGCGAAAGCTTGTTGGCGATATTTATATGTGGATAAAGCAGAAGAACCTGGACGTCGCGAATTCAGTCGCGATGAAATTTAACGCGATTATGTCGGCATTAAATGGAAGTGAAGCAGAAGGAACCGAAATCGATCCGGCTGTTGAAAAAAAGCGCGGATCTGAATATACGTTAAAGAAGTAAGTTCTGCAATGGTTGGAAATTATTTCACTATGATTGTCGTATAGTTGTTTCATGTGGCACACAAACATAAACGAAAGGAAGTAAAATACGGAAAAGGTTTTCTTACCGATTATGGAAGAAGACGGTATCACGACAGGTGAGTTGATTAAAGGTGAGCCGGGATTAGATCAGGTGGTGACGTTAAAGTCAACAGACGAAAACGGAGTACCTTTTCTACGTACTAGCGTCTGTTATGACGTGAAATAGTTGGGTAATCTAATAACGATCGTCAACTACCTCAGACAGAATTGTTGCTAGCTGAGCCAACCAGGATGCCATATGAAAAGATACAACTCCCCAAAACTTGCTGAAGCTTTGACCATCGAATATGTCGAACTTTCTGCTGGCGTGTACTTAAGTTGCGCGGAAAACATGATCTGTGAGCAGAAGGACTGGGATAACGATGACCCTAGCAAAAACTTCGACTTCACTGCTGCGCCTTTTTGGGTGACGACAAATGATGGCCGGGGACCGTTCGCTGTCTATGATAGTGAAGATCTTTCCGAGTATCTATGACAGCGTAGTTCAGTTCGGGAAGCGTCTTACCGCTTCCTCTCGAGCGCGAAACAACTCTCGCTGGCGATCGGTAAGCATCAGCAAGGCCATGGTCGGCCATCTACTCGGATCCGCGCGATCGGTACCAGCTTTACTTTGCGACTTGCTCATCGCCACACACGCCGAAAAATAGTCTAGAGTCGAGTGCCCGTTCGCGCAGGGCCGCGGCCTTGACGCGGCCATGGTGCAACAGCATGAATATCGCGGCGCATACCAGCACGATATCGTGAGACTGAAAATCACGCTCGATTTCGTCCAGCGTTGACCTTGACGACGATGCCTGTTGCATGCCCCGCATTAGCCGGTTGCTGACGAAACGCGCATTCGCCGACAGATGCGGGGATCGACATCCAGGTCTCAATCCAGACAGCGCGGGACGACAGGCTCCTGGCGTCGATGTAACGCACCCGATTTCTTCGCTCGAACTAAGGGTTTCGGTGCTCTCGGGTTGGGAGTCCCTGGTGGCGATCCAGCATGCTTCATGCCGCACGGCCTTGCCCCAGAGATCCGCTAGCAGCTTTCCATCGTTATGCTGCCAATATGCCGGCCGTTCGCAAGCGGTAATCCAAAGAGTTCCTGCCTGGGCGCTTTGGTTCAAGAACAGCGCGCTGTCGGAACGACGGCGAAAGTAATGTTTCTTCGAAAGGCAGGGCATGTTCGACAGCACGAACCGGGTAGATGGTCTAGCTTGTCACCCGGGTGGGCACTCTTCTTAGATGGTAATTGTTAATACCATCTACACGTCTTTGAATAAAACGCTGGTGCGCTTCCTGCCTATTTTTTAGGCAATGGCCCAAGATCCGCATGAACGCTAGCTCATGCATCCTTTTAAGCAAGGATATCCACAGAAAATGTGGATATCCTTGCTTCGCACCTAGCAGCACTCGGCCCCTCAAAAGCGCAGCGATGTGCCTCCTAACGTTACCGTGAAAATCGGTTAAATTCTGAAATCGTCTAGCGTCTTACCGCCAGCTAATCCATCAGCAATCCACCTCGGCTGCCGGCCACGGCCAGTCCACGTCTTAGCATTATCAGCTGGGTTTCGGTACTGCGCCTCCACCTTTTTGCCAGTGCCCTTCGATTTTCCGCCATTATTCGTAAGCAGCTCTTCTACCGAAACACCCAAACCCTGAGCAATAGCCAGGATCTGTTCACGCGCTTTTGTTACTTCTTGCTGCTGGCGATTCTTAATTTCTTTTTCAATTTCAACTTGCAAACCTTTAAGTTCACTCAGGTTGTAGTCCGACAGATCCACCTTGGCCATATTCTTCCTTCTTTGTTGGGTTGCTTGTGACAAAATTCCACGAGCGATTCTACTATGGACAGGCTCTTGAAGCGTGTTCACGACTTCAGGTTTCTACTAAGGATGAGCGCCGTAGCACACAAGAAGTAAAACAGGTTTTGGAAATGATACGCTCCTTCGATGATCGTCGATCAACGCGCTATCACTTTTCCGAGGACCGCAGCATTCAAGCCATGCTATGCTGGAAAATGAGTTTACCCACGACTCTATCTGAATCCGATTCCAACCAATCCTGTTCAGAGGTTCACATGGCCCAAGCCACCTCGCTCCAGCCGGGGCAAATCCGTCACCTTCTCGGCGTCACTGCAACTACCCGCAGGCAACCAGAGCGAGACATCCATGTTCTTCTGCTGGGCTTAACTGCCGACAATGCCTCGCTGGGATCCCCAACGGCCGTACCAAACTGAGCTGATTTACCGTCGTGCACCTTAGAAGACTCGAAAAGCAGCCGTACTAGCCATGTTGATGGGTTTCCTAATTCGACCACCGTCTTTTGCTTGAAACGCTCGACTATATACGTGCGCTTTGCGCATTTACCAAGGGACAACCCCGGGATGGCCAGCGACGGTATCAGTCCAGGGTGCACCTGGGTAACCAGCTTTTGCTTATCAATAAAAACTTTTACTTTGGCAAGATTGTCTGTACACTTGTTAGTCAAATAACACTTATTGATAACATCTCCTATCGCATGACTTACCGATTCTCTTTCTCGGTTTTGCGCGTTGCCCTAGTCGACGCGCTTCGGCTCAGTAATGAGGAGCGTCGGCCGCCACGTTATCCGTTGCCAACGTTTGTTTGGGCCTTTGTCATTCTCGTACTAGTCTCGTTTGGCATGCTCTACCTAGGAGACAAGCTCAACGCCAGCGGCATGGTACTAACCCGCTTCATGGGTGCCGGTCAAGCCGCCGTGACGGCCCAGATCGGCTATCCCGGCGACGCGCGGGACCAGGTAGCGGTCGTGCTCTACGACGAGCAGTTTCTACGCGCTTATCAGAGTGCATGGCCGATCAGCTACCAAGACCATGCTGATTGGTTGTTGCGCCTTGCGGGCCAACCGGGCGCACGCCCTAAGGCAATCTTCCTCGACATTACTTTTGGCCAGGAGCGCGAGGACCCGACGCTGCTGGCATTGAAAGAGGCCTTCTGTACACTGCGGGATACTTTGCACGTCCCGGTGTTCGTGGCGGCGCTGCCAGACGCGGTCACTGGGAAGCTGGCAGTACGCGAGGGGCTCGGGTCCTGCTTTACCATGGTCGGGGCGGACTACACGCCCGACCCCCTGGACGGCTACGCTTGGACCTATCCGCTGACCAGGCACTTGGAAACGGCGGGGTGGAAGTCTGGTTTGTCCGTGGCGCCGGCACAGCCGGCTTACCGTAGCGCGGCAATGGCGATTGCCCAGGACTCGGCGCGAATCGAGCTTGGCGAGGAGTCCGTGCCGATGGCGCTTGTCTGGGGCGAGAACGCGGCGGGCAACGCGCCGATTGCCGATCGCGACCGGGGCTGTGCACCCGGCCGCTCGTTGGCGCGCAACCTGACCCCAGGCGTGTTCTTTCAGTTCGCCGAGCCGCCGCCGCCTCTGTGCCCCTATCATCACACGCTGTCGATGGAACAGGTCGGTGCCTTACCCGACAACCAGCTCGCTGCAGCGTTGAAGGACCGATATGTCATGGTGGGAGCGAATATCCCCGGCCACAACGATTTCGCCAGGTCTCCAGTGCACGGCCTGGTCCCGGGTGTGCACTACCACGCCATGGCGCTCGACAATCTGCTGAGCTATGGCGCACGCTACAAGCTCAATCAGGAATGGAACATTGAGGGGCTCACGACTCTGTCCTGGCCGGGTTTGCTGACGGTGCTGGCCGTGTTGGCCGTACATTGGCTGTGGTCATGGCTGCTCGCCAAGGTGACGGCGGGTAAGCGCTGGCAGGCGCTAGCGAGCCGCCAGGCGGGCCCACGCTGGCTCCGCACCGGGACCGACGAGGCAACCCTGCGCGGCCGCACCGGGCTCGCGCTGCTTGGGGCGCTCGCTTGGGCTACTCGGCTGACCCTGCAGTTCGTCAGCGCCGCCTTACTCATTGCATTGCTTCAAACCGTGTTCCGGGCCGGGATGCTCCCAGTCGTCGAGTTGATCGGTATGACCTTGTTCGCCGAAGCAGTCGACTACCTCGCGCGGTTGCGCTGGTATGTCCTCGGCAAGGAAACACTGGAATCCGAAGTGACACCCGATCCCGAAGCTCGGCCGATCCCAGTCACAACTACCCTTTGAAAGGACGCACATGAACATCGGCAAGCTCACGCTCCTGCTCTGTATCGCGTTTTCCGGCGGCGCCGCGCTGGCGCAGCAGGCGATCGTCGCCCCCAGCCCCGAAAGCAGCACGAGCTTGGACCTTTATCAGGCACCCGACGCGTCCCTGCAGCCGCGCCAGATCAAGGTGGCCGAAGCAGGCCTGCCGCTGCCGGTGCAGGCGCGCCAGGGCGGCTTCTTGAAAGTCGATATCGGTGGTCAGCCCTACTGGATCCGTAGCGCCAAAGTGCGTGTGAGCCGTAGTAGCACCGCAAACTGCGGCGCGCTGGCGACCCTCGCTTCCCGCGGCCAGACCGCATCCACGCCGGGAGCGAGCGATGATGCCTGCAGCAAGCCGAATTAAGCACACGCGCCGCGCGCTGGGTTACCGCATGCTGACCGCAGTGTTTGGCTTGGGCCTGTTGGCCGGCTGCACCACAGTACCAAGCGGCTTGCCTGCGCTTCCGTTCGCTGGGTCCGCGCCGGCCGCTCCTCTGAACCCGCTCGGCCCCTTGGAGCCGCCGCAGCCCCGAATCTGGCCCGATGCAGCTCAGGACGTGCTGAATCAGCGAGCTCGCGGCTTTGGTCTGGTCCACGCACCCGAGCTACAGCGCTACCTGAACGGTCTGTACGCTCGTATTAAGACCCAAGCGGGCGTGCCGGCATGGCCAGGCGGGGTACAGGTCGTAGCTAACGAATCGCTTGAGGCCTACGCCACCGCCGCCGGCAATATCTATGTCTCGCTTCCATGGCTGACTTCGGTCGAAAGCGAAGATGAGCTCGTTGCACTACTCAGCCACGAGTTCGGGCATGTCTACCTACACTATCACCAGCTTGAAGGCGCGATCGAAGGAGCAGACATGGCCGCTGGAACCGTCGGGATTGGTGTTGCGCTCGCAAAGAAGACTGGTCAGGTCGCGGGCTGGAACCAGCTCGACAGCCTGATGGCAGCGTATTCGCTCGGCAAAGGGCTGGCCACGACTGTTTATAGCCGCACGCAGGAGAGCGCAGCCGACAGCTTTGGGCTGAATGTCTCGCTTAAGATGCGCTATTCCTACGAACACGGTCTGAAGGCTTTCCTCGAACGTATCGCCAGTTGGGAAGACAGCAACCGCGAACGCGACGTACGCAGGCAGGAAAAATTGCTCGCTGCCATACGGGCCGACGCCATGGCAAAGGCGCAGAAGTCGGCTGGCGGGGGCAGGGCGCCCGACGCCGTCCAGTTGCGCGTTGCTCAGACCACTGGCGAAGTGCAGGGCGCAATCGGCGCCACGCTGCAAAACTGGGGCTTTAAGCTCGAGCAGACAATGGGCAAGCTACGCAGCGACCATCCGGATATTACCGAACGGATCGACACCCTCGCTCGCGCCGTAGATGCCGCTCCGGCAGCCCAAGGTGACGCCAATCCGGTCGTCGCCCCGTTATTGGCAGCGCGTAAAGAAAAGCGCACCGCGGCCATCCTGGCAAACTACGAACTAGCGTTCAGGGCGCTGGGTGCGCCAAGCGATCCAGCCTCGCTCGCCGCCGCCAGGCGGGCAACGGCCGAACCGACCGCCACCCACGCAGTGCCGTTGTTTGCGCTTTACACCGTGCTCGGGCAGCAGCCTGGGACGCAGAGCCGGCGCGTGATCGATCCGGGCCTGATCTTCGAAGCGAACTTCCGCTCCGAGCAGGACCGCGCGTGGAAGCTTTATACGGTGCGCGCATTGGGGCTTAAAGCGTCCTCCGGCACGCCCGCCGCGAAGAATGTCATGGAATTGGGCCTGGCTTATTTCGGCAAGGCCGAGGATGCCTGGCCAGATGTGATCCGCTTCTACGGTGAAACGCAGGGATGGGACGAGGCCAAGCGGCGCGCAGCCGAGTGCGGCAAGCTATTCCGGCATGCGGCGGCGCGCTGCAACGGGGCGGCCATCAGCCCGGCCGAGCAGGCCGAAGCTGACCGTAAGGCGCAGGCCAAGGCGGAAAACTTGGTTGACAAGGTCTTCAAGAAAAAGTAGCGGCAGGTGCAAGCGCTAGCGTCTCGGAGCTGCAATAGGTACCGCGGCGAATGCAGGAGGCGTCTGCGGGCACCACTCTGTCCACCGTAAGGCAGCGAAACGCTAGAAAGACTACTACAGCAGAGCTATCTACGAAATGACGTTGAAGGTCCTGGTGCCTCCGACAGTCCAGTCTTTACGGCTCTGTCGCGTTGGCAGCACGGTAGCCCGGAGCAGGTAGAACGTGTTCGAACAGTTTGGAGGCCAGCAGGTGGCGCAACAGCTCCGATACTCAGCTTTTTCCCGAAGAATCAGAAGAACAAGCTTGACAGTCGATTGGAAGTTGTATCGTGAACGTTGTTCCTACGGACGCGGTGCTTGAAACGACTACAGTGCCTCCATGACTTTCGACCACCAGTTGAACAAGGGGAAGACCCAGCCCCCATCCTTTGATATCTATGTCTGCCAGCCGATGGAAGGCGCTAAACAGGCGATGCATCTCATTCTCTGGTATGACGGGACCATCGTTGTGTATGCTAAGGACGAGCCCTCCAGGCGATTTCTCAGTATGGACTTTGATCGGCGCCCGTGGTGCCCCATATTTTTGCGCGTTCGACAGAAGATTCTCAAAAACTCTTTTCATCGAACTTCGGCACCAGAAACCGACTGACGCCTCGCCTGTGCTGATGATGGGATGGTCTGGCAGTGACATGTCAGCAGCAATTTCGTCAACAAGTGACTTCATGTCGAAAGAGGTAATCTTCAATCGGAGTTTTTTGCGTCCATTGACGGCCATGGCATCTAGGAGTGTCCCGATCATTTCGTCCACATTGATGAGCTTCGCACAGACGCGACGGGCGAGCCGGAGGACATTGTCGTCGATAGACTTGACCTGAATCAGCTGCGCGCTTGCGTTAGCGACATTGAGCGGATTTCTAAGGTCATGTGCAAGGCAAGCAATAAATGTTTCACCGATCTCGCGGTGAGCCAGCGCAAAAGCATCCATTGCCTCAAGAGCGCCCGCGTCGACAGTGCGCGCAATTATTGCTCTATCTTGTTGTGCCAGCTGCAAGCCACTGGCATCGGCAGTCTCGAACAAGCTCTGCCGAAACAACTGAAGCTCGTGCAGCAACTCTCTAGGTCCGTACGCCGTCGAGTTGGCGCGGTCTCGAGCATGCAGGGAGATTACGCTGGCCTGTGACGTTTCATTGGACAGATGCGGCGTCTTTCTTAGAGTATCAATAATTTCATCGAAAAATCTCTGCAACGCGCTCGTCACGACCTTTTCCCTGAGCTCCGCTGCCTCTGGGATGGCCGCAGTAACACGGGAAGTCCATTGCTGGAATACGTTTTCGCGCAGCGAGGAGAGAGCGATTGAAGCTTCTATTGCATTCACGGAGGTTAAGCCGTCATCGCAAATATCCATTCGAAAGCTCCACGAATATTATCCAGCAGATAGTTCCAAAGCAGCGCCGCTCAGTATATATCACTACTGTTGACGTGGTCTCGTCTTTTGCCAATTGAAGAGCTTTTTGCGAAAGCAGCTATGACCCCATGTGTTTGTGGTTCGGGTGGGCTTGGAGCACTAAACGCCTTGGGTCGCTTGTTCTTGGTGCTAGTCAAGCACGGGCTCGGCGCTGTCATGCTTATCATGTATGGTCGCTGGCGGCGCCCTTTTGGCGTGTTGTGCATCTCCAGTCGTGATGGCCTGATCCGTGGCTATCTTCCCGAAGCGGTCTTCGCGATCGCATCCGGTCAGCGGCTTTCGCAGGTCGAACCCGCAGCGTGGAGCCGCTATGTTCAAAATAGACCGTTTTTGAACGGGCCTGCAGTGACACTCCCCAACTGTTCATAAAATATGCAATTGATTTTTGAACATGTTCACATGTAAACTGCATGTTATTGAACATCAGCGAACACCAACGAACGAGGGCGGAGAGTCAAAATGGCGGTTTTTGGATACGGCCGG
Source organism: Massilia jejuensis (assembly GCF_042656795.1). Lineage (NCBI taxonomy): Bacteria > Pseudomonadati > Pseudomonadota > Betaproteobacteria > Burkholderiales > Oxalobacteraceae > Massilia > Massilia jejuensis. Next base: position 40,411 of record NZ_JBHSMS010000054.1, read on the forward strand.
GTAAGCACCAAAGAGCAGCAACGCGAGAATCAACGACTCGAGCTGGAGCGCGCCGGCTACAACGTCTCCTACTGGTTTGCGGACGAAGGTGTAAGCGGCAAGGTGCCGGCGCTGCATCGAGCCCAGTTCCGGATCCTGCTCGACGAGATCCGCGACGGCGAGACCCTAGTGGTGTCGAAGCTCGACCGCCTCGGCCGCGATGCCCAAGACATCGGTGCCACGATCAAGATGCTGGCCGCGCGCCGCATCGAGGTCATCGTCCTGCAGCTCGGGAAGCTGGATCTGACCTCATCGGCCGGCAAGCTGATGCTGACCATGCTTGCGGCAATGGCCGAGATGGAGCGCGATCTGCTGGTCGAGCGCACCCAGTCCGGCCTGGCCCGGGCGAAAGCGGAGGGAAAGACCTTGGGCCGTCCGGCCCTTACTACGGACGAACAGCGCGCGAAGATGGTTGCCCGGTTCAAAGCTGGCGAGTCGATTAGCGCTCTGTCCAGGGATTACGACGTCTCACGCGCCAGCGTGATGCGCATCGTGAAGCCAATCCCCGCCGTCCAATAAGGAAAACGCTATGAAGCGCACGTACGAAATTCACGCGCGGCCAGCAGACATCGGAGACGGCTGGAAGCTAACGTTACTCGAAGACGGACAGGAGGCGGGCGGTGGAGTATTCCCTATTCTGGACGATGATCCGCACCAGGGTATGACTTGGTGGAATGCGCTGACCGAAGAGCGGCGCGCGCACTGGCTGATGATGTCCGCTTCGGCGATGCCAGCTGCAGCGCGCCGTGCCTACTTGCTGGCACATGCCTACAACGAAGCCTTCGAGGAAGGAGAGTCTTGGGCGATGTAAGCACACAGGGTACGGTGCTTCCGCTTACGGCCTATTGCGTTGAAAAAGTCCGCTTGAGTTCGCGATCTCGCTGACCTGTCGCTGTCTAACAGGTCATGACGATGGAGGCCGCGATGATGGGACGCCAGGCAACGAAGCGCGAGCTATTCGTTTCGGTCAGTCTAGACGAATATGTTCCCGGAGACCACTTGTTGAGAGCGGTGGACCGCTACCTCGACCTCAGCGAATTTCGCTCGAATCTCGCTGGTTCCTACAGCCATACCGGCCGGCCGTCGATCGATCCCGAGCTGATGGCCCGCATGCTCATCATCGGCTACTGCTACGGAATCCGGTCGGAACGCCGGCTATGCGAAGAAGTCGGCATGAACCTCGCGTATCGCTGGTTCTGTCGTCTCGGCCTGAAAGACAAGGTGCCGGATCACTCGAGCTTTTCGAAGAATCGGCATGGCCGTTTCCGAGATCACGACGCTTTTCGCCAGCTGTTCGATTCGGTGCTTCGACGCTGCATGGCCGAAGGCCTGGTGCAGGGTGAAGGTTTTGCGACCGATGCCAGCATGATCAAGGCTGACGCCCAGCGTCACCGCTCTTGCCCAGGAGATGTCGGTATCGACTGGGGTGATGCAGAGCAGGCAAGCCGACCGGTGCGTGAATATTTGACCGCGTTAGAGCAGGCAAATCCAATACCTCCGGTTCCGAAAAGAATATCGCTCACCGATCCGGCATCGACCTGGACTGCCGCTGCCGGCCCGGCTATTTTTGCTTACTCAACAAACTACCTGATCGATTTGAAAGCGGGACTAATCGTCGACGTCGAGGCATCGGCCGTAAACAAAATGGCCGAAGTCGAGGCGACCAAAATCATGATCGACCGTGTCGAGGAAAAGTTTGCGATTAAACCGCAGCGCCTGGTGGGCGATACGAACTACGGTGTCGCCGCAATGTTGGGCTGGCTCGTTGATGAAAAAGGAATCGTGCCGCACGTTCCAGTCTGGGACAAATCCGAGCATCACGACGGCACGTTCAGCCGTTCCGATTTCATCTTCGACGTCGAAAACAACCAGTATGTTTGCCCTGCCGGCAAGCATCTCAGGCCGCCCCGGTCCGCCCAGGCGAAAACGCCGTTGCGGTATCGGGCCAGTGTGTACGACTGCCAGGTTTGCGAGTTGAAACCAAAGTGCTGCCCCAACATGGTCGCCCGAAAAATCGACCGCAGTCCGCAGGAACCTGCACGCGATATCGCTCGTGCCATCGGCAAAACCGAGGCTTATCGCGTGTCGCGCCGGGAGCGAAAGAAAGTAGAGATGCTGTTTGCCCACCTCAAACGCATCCTTAAACTCGGCCAATTACGCTTGCGTGGTCCGAGCGGCGCCCATGATGAGTTTCTTTTAGCGGCAACGGCACAAAATCTTCGGCGAATGGCCAAAAAACTGTTCATGCCGAAGCGAGAAGCCGAATTAGCGATGAGTTGAGCGAACACAGCGTTGACTACGCCGCGATTCTTTCCTGTACTCAATCAGGACCGCATTTGCCTGCGAGTTTTTCAACGGAATAGACCCAAAGCGGACCGCCCGTTCACTCCTCAAGCCAGTGCAAGGCTTGCGTAAGGTCGTTATAGAAAACGCGGTATTCCCCCTCACCAAATTGGCCGAAGGCGATCCGCGCTAAGTAAGCCAGTCGTGTATTCGGAACCAAAATCGCTTTACGGAGAGGTCGATCTTGGAATAGTTGCCTTGTTCTGTTGTCGAGTTTTTCTTGCATCAGTGCAAGCTCGACGTTATGCGACTCCATTTCCAATCCGTCATAGAGTACGCGTGTGTAACCGGTATCCTGAAGCAGTTGGACTACCCGCTCGTGTGTTTCTTCAAGCATGCCTTCGGTTAATTCGCCTCTCAGTCGGGCCACAATGACGTTGCCGAGAGGCTCAATCCAAAGTTGAGTATTTGGCATTTTATCCACTTAAATTAGTTTAAAGCTCGCAATTCCACCCCCGCAATACTAAAGGCAGCCGCTCCTTAGATGTGACCGCTTTTGGCCGATAGCAGTCCTATTGTAGCGTCCGCAACCGACCCGACGCGGACCCATCGCTCAAGGAGACTCCTGCGAAGGCCGTTATCTCAGCTAGGAAGTTCTGCCAGCATCTCCGCTAGAGCCTTTTGCGAGTGTTCACTCAGCCTGCGCGCCACCTCGGAATGAAAGACAGCCAGACGGTCCGCAGCCTGGGCTTCAAGAACGCGTGGTCGCACTAGGGAAGCGCTGATCAATTGACGATTTTCAGCGGACCTCCCTTTTTTTGCGGCAAAGACCAGCC
>NZ_JBHSMS010000055.1:0-20677 GCF_042656795.1 Massilia jejuensis
CGCCGCGTGCGTGCGCGCCGGGCTACCCGAGTGGCTGATTCCGGAGAGCGAGACGGCAAACTGCCGGCCGATCTAGCAGCAGCCTAGCGCCAGCAGGTGAGCCTGCCAGGGCAAGGCCGCGGCCGCCACCTTGCTGAAACAATTCCTAGTTTATCTAAAGAAGTTTAGATAAACTCCCAAAGATTGGAGGATGTATGGGAAAGCGACAACTCAAGCCTGCCGAGGCATTCGATCTGCGACAGACACTGCATGTGGCCGTACTGGAGGCGCTCATGGCATCGCGCCGCTGGGCGCCGGGCGAGCTGATCTTCCAGGGCGGTACCAGCCTGCACCTGGTGCACGGTTCCCCTCGATTTTCCGAGGATCTCGACTTCCTGGTCGAGGACTCGCTGAAGCTCAATTCGATCGGCTCGTCGATCCAGTCGCGCCTGGCCGGTACGCCATGGCTGCCTGACGACATGGGGCTGATCGTGACCCCGGCCAAGGACGGTCGCAATCCCCACGTGTTCGACATCGCTGTGAGCGGCGAGGGCGTGCTGGGGTCGGTGCGCGTGAAGGTCGAACTGTGGAAGACGCCCGCGGAGGCGCTCAAGCCCCTGGCCACCGAGGTGCGCCCAGTTCGCCTGATCGTTGGCCGTGCCGCCGGCGCGCAGGCTTTCGTGCCCACGCTGGAGCTGCGCGAGATCTTCGTCGACAAAGTGTTCGCGGTGGCCGCGCGCCCCTACCTGAAGCCGCGGGATGTGTTCGACCTGTACTGGCTTGCCGAGCGCGGCGAGGCGCAGGTATGCACCGACGAAGACCTGGCGGTGCGCCTGGCCACCTACCCGAACGAGACACCTGCGAACTGGCTGGAGAAGGCCGCTGCGCGCCGTCAGGAGCTCCTCGACTCCGCCGGCAAGGTAAAGGCCGATCTGCAGCGCTGGCTGCCGCCCTCGTGGCCGCTGACGGACGAGAAGGTGCAGGCCATGATCGAGGCATCCGTGGCGGCGATCGATCGCGGTGCGCACGTGATGCGCGTGCTGGCTGGCCAGCGCGACGCCGCAATCGATGTCGATGCAGAGCCCGAACCCGAGGCGGAGGCGCCAGCGCCGTGAGAAGCAGCATCTCCGCCTACGAGCGCCTCGCGGCGCTGCCGGCCGTCTTCCGCGGCACCGACCTGACCGTCCGCTTCCAGTGGACGTCGAAGACCGCGTCGCACTACCTATACCTGTGGAAGAAACGCGGGTTGGTGTCGGGGCTGGGCGGCCATAGCGACGTCTTCGCGAACCTGGTGGTATCGCGCGAGCCAGACTGGGAAGCCGGTCTCCGCCTGGCCATGCCGTCGGCGGTGTTGGTGGGCGTCGACGTGCTGCGGCGCGTCGGCTGGACGACGCAGATTCCTTTTCAGCCCTCGGTCGCCGTCAACAATGCCGAGGCCACCTTCCAGGTCGACCATTTCGACGTGGTTCCGCGCCCGCCGGGCTGGTTCAAGCTGCTTGCCCCAGGCACCCAGCGGCCCGATCCGCGCGGCCTTGCGGCCCTGTCTCCGAGCTGGGCGCTGGCCGAGATGATCCGGAGCGAAGGGTGGGGCGCCTGCGGCCTGGCGCTGGACGACATCTACTGGGATCAGGTCACCGACCAAGACCGGATGGAGTGGGAGGCTGCGCGCGAGCAGCTCGGGCTGGGCGATCTGGCCATGAATCCGGACGAAGAAGCCGAGTACGGCCGCTGCCGCTGATCTGGTCAAACTCGTGGCCAAACCGGAACAGTGTTGCACTCAACACGAATATTCTCGGCTATTATTTCATCTGGGCAATATCAGGCGTGGCCCGCGCTGCCATCCGACGATTCGCTAGAGGATTTACTTGGAACAGATCAGCACCTTCGGCGCCAGCCGCACCACCGTTCGCGACCTGCAATTGTTCCGTGATGAGGCTGACCCGGCCGTGGCCACCATCCTGGCGGACTGCGCCGTTGTTCGAGTAGCGCGCGGCGAGCGCATCAGCAATCACGGCCAGGCTCGCGTGTATATCGTGCTGTCGGGGCTGCTGGAGATCGCGCCCGAGGCGGACGCCGGTGACGAAGGCAGTACCAGGCGAGTCCTTCCGGGCGAGAGTGCGGGCGAGCAGGCTGTTCTCGACGATGCGGCCGAGCAGGCGGCGATGACGGCGCTGGAAGACAGCGAGCTGCTGGTGATCGAGGCCGCCATGGTGTGGACGCTGATCGAACGCTCCAACGTCCTCGCGCGCAACCTGCTCCGCCTGCTCTCCTTCCGTATCCGGGCGGCCAATGCTCTCCTGCGGCGGCGCCAGAAGGTGGGCGAGTTCTACCGCCAACTTTCGCTCAACGACGGCCTGACCGGGCTGTACAACCGTGCGTGGCTCAACGAGATGCTTCCCAAGCTGGTCGCGCGCGCTGCGCACGACGGCCGCCCGCTATCGCTGGTGATGATCGACCTGGATCACTTCAAGCGCTTCAACGACACCCATGGGCACATTGCCGGCGACGGCGCGCTGGCCGCGGCCGCCGGCGTGCTCCGCAATGCGCTGAGGCCTTCCGACTTCGCGGTTCGATATGGCGGCGAGGAGATGATGGCGCTGCTGCCCGACACGCCCCAGGATCTGGCGGTGATGGTGGCCGAGCGCCTCTGCAAGCGCCTGCGCGGCGCTGTCGTGTTCTCAGACATGCGCTTGGCGCTGCCGCACGTGACCGGTTCGTTTGGGGTGGCGTGCCTGGCGCCGGGGAGTGATGGGGATGCGTTGATGGCTGCGGCAGATGCGGCCCTGTACAGGGCCAAGGAGCAGGGGCGCAACCGCGTTTGCTGCTAGGCGACGCCCAGGGCGGGCGCCGCGGTATTGCGCTTTACTGGGGCGCGTGGCGCTCGACCGGCGCCAGGTTCGCCTCGACGTCCGCGAAGTCGATCTCCTGGGACACATCCCCTACCGGATCGCCGATCTGGTTGATCCATTCAAAGTAGGCAGCTTCGCCAATCCCGCACACACGCAGCTCGTATTCGCCATCATCGCGTGTCGCCGTGTGGATGGTGGTCGCTGAGTCGGCGTCGTGGTGCTGGTGCTGCAGCGCCAGCTCGTGGCTCGATGCGGTCGTCAGGAATGCGCCCGCGGCGTCGAGATCGGCCTCTTCCAGCACGTGGCGCCGGGCCTCGGCCAGATCGCGCCATGCCAGGCTCGCGGTCGCGAATTCGCCGGCAGAGACCTCGTCCCGGTCTTGCTCGTCCGCCCAGTACCAGCGGCCGTCTGGTGCCTGGGCGACGTCGAAGCCATCGTTGACCAGCTCCTGCTTGATCAGGGCCGCAAGGACGGTGCGCTCCGCGTCGGCGCCGGCGAGCCAGGCTGCGTCGCTCGAAGCGCCCAGGGGCAGTCCGAACGTGCGGCTTTCTTCAGGGGTGAAGAGCGTGGCAATTTCCAGCCCAGTCCAGCCTTCGCTGTTCGACCAGAAGCCGGCGCCATCGCCAGACTGCGTTGTCTGGTGCGCGGAGAAGATCACTACGCTTGCTGCCAGCTGCACAGCGAGGGGGTTCGTCAGATTCGTCATGATTGTTCGATAGAAGGTTAATGGCGCCGACGTCGGCGCGGGATAGTCAGGTGCAGGTGCTCGATCAGGCCATACACTCGGCCGGCGCCACCTGGGGTCGCTCGGGTACCGGCATGGCCAACACCGTCTCAACCAGGTGGGGCGTAAGGCCGACCTGCGTGAAAAGGCTAACCAGGGGGTCGTACTCGTTGCCTCCGTACGTGGCGCAACAGGAGAGGCCCTGGTCTTGGAGTTCGTGGAAGAGGCTGCCGGTGCCGTACCATTCAGCCGCTTCGTAGCCATACGCGATGGCGAGCTGCCCATCGTCCACGCCGATCGCTACTGCGGCGTGGTCAGGCAGCGCAAAGATGCAGCGTCGAGCTTGCCCTGTCTGGTCAGCGAAGATCGCGTAATAGGAGGTCATCGTCTTGAGCCATGGGGTGTCTGCCGGCGCCTGCTGGAAGAGCAGCCGGTTCATGCAAGTACGTGCAGTGACCGGAAATCCTTTCTCTTCGAGCATTTCGCAGTGACTGGCCAGGCGGCAAGCTGCCAGCAACTCGTCTTCGGGGTCACTAAAACTAAAGTGTTCGACGTTGCGTCCGCGCCAGGCCACATATCCCTGCGTCAGCTTAGTGAGAAGCGGGTGCGGGTAGATCATTGCGCCATGCCCTCGGCCGGCTGCTCCTCGCACGCTTCGGCATCGCCAAGCGCGTCAGCGAGCAGGGAGTCGCATACTTCGGGATCGACGGCGACATGGTGCTCAACGGGCACGCAGGTAGATTGGAACGCACGGAGGAAGCGTCGCTCGTGTTGCGCCGAGCCGTCGACATCGTAATCGCCCGCGACGAGCTGCATGGCGCAGTTGCCGGTCGCGCCTTGCACGAGGCCGCCCTGGACGCCCACATAAATGCGCGGAACGAAGCCCGGCCCGGAGAGCGTGGCGCGCAGCTCGGCCAGCGCAGGTGCTTCGAGCAGAAGCTGCTCGGGCCGCGCCTGGTCGAGTAGTGCGGTGAGCTGCATGAGATGATCTGGGGTCAGGGCGGCAAGTTTCATGGTGAATCCTTTCTTGTGCCGGGCGAACCGGCCTGGTGATCGATTCGTCCGAGTGTAAGGATCCACAGCAGGCGTGGTTGCACCCCCAACCAGACCTGACTGGGCTAATGTTTCTTCATATCAATTTTAAACTGGAAATAGGTCATGGAAATCTCCACCAGTACACCTAGCAATTCTGATAGGGGCCAGCTCGCGGCGTTCCTTGCCAGCCGACTCTCAGCCGACGCCGCTTCTGCGCCAGCAGGAATTAGCGCGGCCCTGATCGAGCAGCTGATCGCGGACTTCGAGGGCGTCGCCCAGGTTGACGGCCGGCGGTACCGGGTGAAGGTCGTATCGGCCGATGAGGTGGAGACCCAGGGGATGGACGCGCAGGAGAAGCGGGTTGTGGTGGCGACACTGCAGGAAGCGCTGCCGCCATCAGTCCTGGCGGCTGCCGGCGACGCCGGTGCAAAAGACCCTGTCCTCCTGGCCAACCTTGTCGCGGATCAGACGAAGGATCTGGGCATCCAGGTGCAGAACAACAACCTGATGGCGGCCATGCACAAGGATCTGGTACAGATGCTGACCGAGCTGCTGCCGACCCTGGAGAAGACGTCGGGCGACCAGGCGGTGCTGGCGTCGGCGCGAGCGCTGCTCGATCGTGCGCTGGCCGTCCAGAACACGGAAACCCTGATCCCGGCCAAGGTGACGCCTATGCGCATCCTGGGTACCATCGAAAGCGTCTCGTCGAGCCACCACGAGATCCTGATGAGATACGGTTCGGCGCTCGACAGCCAGACCCTCGTGCGCGGGCTGCGGGTCGTCGGCGAGGCGATGCGCCTCCTGGAAGACATTCACGGCCCGGCGACGCCTGGTGAGGAAGACGATGACGCGGAGCAGGTGGGCGAGCGCAGCGGCATGTAGCGCCCGCCGATCGGGCCAGGCGCATCGGCTATCATGGGCGCATGGTTAGATTTAAAGCTCCGCTGACCCGGCAGGCCCTGCAGGAGATCCAGCAACGCAACCCCCGGCAGCCGGGGAACCCTCAATCAGACGACCTTTACGCGGCGCTATGGGAGATCCAGCGCCTGCGTGCCATGGTGCTGCGCGCCAACCAGCTGCAGCGCGCGTTCGGGGATTCGGTGGTAGGGGGAGGGTTGACGCTGGTGCTGCAGGCGTTTCGCGCCGACCTGGCGCGCGAGCCGTGCCTGCTAGAGCAGGTAGAGCTGCCCGAGCTGTCCGCCGGGCCTCGGATGAAGCCTGGCGGTTCTGGGGGAGACGGTTCGGATCGGTAACGGCGGTATTACATCCCTGGCGCGTCGACCGCCTCTTCCTCTTGCTCTTCGCCTTCTACGGCATCCGACGGTGCGCCGGCGCCCGCTGGCCACGCAATATGGGCCGCGTAACGCTCGGGAATTTGACCCTTATAGCCTTCGGGCGGTGGTGGAATCGGGGTGCCGTGCGCCTCCCAGCGCATGATGGACATCGGTGACGGCCAGATCGGCGTGGCCAGGCAGGTAGGAATGACGACCGGTTCGTTCGCCGCTGCTTCTGCTGCCTTCTTACGACGCTCGTGGGCCTCGTTTTTCTCGGTCTCGCTCATGACGTAATTTTCACGGCTCGATAGGTAGGTGCGGGCTCCTCGCGCATTTCCGTAACCACGGTATCTGCTCATTGTTCCGATCCTTTTACGATGCGGTTGGGGTGAAGACGTTGTCGTTCTCGGCGGCATCCTCGACGTCATCGCGGGTCTGCTGGGGATGCCGGCATGCGTAGAGGCCCGCGGAAAGCGACGCGCGCCTGTGGTCGAGGTCAGCCGATCTAAGGGGGAACGTGACTGAGAGCGGCGCCAGCGTGCTCACGAGCAGAACGCGATCGGGGAAGGACTCAGGTCGCGCGATGCGCAGCCAGCCGTAGCCAACTTCGCGTGCGCCTGGATGGCGCCGCAGTTCGCCGGCTTTTTCGTCGATCACGTGCTCGGGCGTTACCTGGGTGGATGGGTTTTTCGGTTGCGGCTGCATGTTGTGCGATCCTGTTGTTCAGGCCTTCAGTATGCCGCGCGCGCCAGGCCGTGGTTGCAAACGCGCCGTGCGCGCCATGGCCGAGCACTTCGATATTATGTAGCCATGTGCGGCCGCTACGACCAGTCCCAGATTGCCCGTCTCATTCGCGATTTCGAGTGGGCGGGAGAGCTATTGAATCGCTCCTCGGCGTCCGACAGCTTCAATGTCGCGCCCGGTACCTACCGCCCGATCCTTCATGCGGAGGAAGACCTGTTGCTGGTCGACGACCTGCACTGGGGCTATCGGTCGGCCTGGGCCGAGGCGTCCGGCAAGGTGCCCATGGCGATCAACACGAGGCTGGAGAAGATCGCCGGCAGCTACTGGAAGCCGCTGCTCAAGAACGGCCGCGCCGTGGTTCCTGCCCAAGGCTGGTACGAGTGGACTGGGGAGAAGGGGGCGAAACAGCCTTGGCACATCCATCGCGCCGATCGAGCGCCGCTGTACATGGCCGCCCTGGCGAACTTCGCACCGGCGACCGAGCACAAGGCGTCCAACGGCTTCACCATCGTCACGGCCGACGCCCAGGGCGGCATGGTTGACGTTCACGACCGGCGCCCGGTGGTGCTAAGTGCCGAGGATGCTGCAATCTGGTTGAATCCCGAGACCGACGTTGCCGCGGCCGAGGAGCTGCTGCGCTCCGTGGCGCTCGGGCCAGACAGGTTCGAGTGGTACGAGGTCGACCGAGCAGTCGGGAACGTGCGCAGCCAGGGCGCGAAGCTCGCCGACCCCGTCTGATGCGCTAGATCCTATTTCGAGGAAGGTGCATTCGCGCGGCCCCCACCGGAGGGGTTCCCAGTGGTGCTCGGCCAGCCGCCGGGCGCGCCTGAGCCTTTGCCGCCGCCGGCGCCACCCTTCGAGCCGCCCCCGGTAGAGCCGCCAGCGCCACCGCTAGAACCGGCTCCTTTTCCTGCACCACTGCTACCGCCGCTTCCCTTTGCCATATCGCCTCCTATTCGTCAGCGGTCGACCCCGTGCCGACCATCGAAGACACGATACCCGCAACCAGGTAGGCGCCCCGCACGGTTGCTCCGCGCGCCAGTCGGCCACATCCGGGCGGCGAGGGCTGCGATCTATGGCCGAGTGGGCTTGTGTAGGCTCTTGCGCACGCGCCTTGCGGCAGCGCCGGGGCAGGCTTTCCGGCCCCGACACGAACCGTCGTCCGTGATTCCAGTATGCGGGCAGGGCTTGCCGGGGTTGCAAACCGTAGCAGCGCGCACAACGCGCCTCAGAAACCTCGTGGGTCGAGACCACAAGCGGCCCGGCGGACTCGAACTGATGAGGCCAATCGGCTGCGGCAATGCCGCTTCTGAAAATGTTGTCGTAGACCGTCTGATAGACCTCGACGCCGTAATGGGCGCCGTTCTCCGAGATCGATTCGATTCCGCGTGTAACCTTGAATGGCAACACGAAAGACTCATCTCGCATGAAGATCCAGCCACGGGTGTGCTTCGCCTGCGCTTCAAGTTTGACGATGCGGCCCTCAATGCCTGCGGAGACAAATGCGTCGCGCAGCTCTTCTGCGCACTGCAAGCAGGCAAGTCGGCCGTGCTTGATCGTGATGGTCGAGGCGATGCTCGCCGCTAAAGATGCGCTCATGGGCGTGTCGGCTTATGCAGTGACCGGCGCACGCGCCCGGCCGGCGCGCTGACGGGAGCCTTCCTGCTGGCTCCACGCACCGTCGGCTTCATCCGCTCCGCCTGGGCAGCGCCAGCCTGCGCCGCACGCAGCGCCGCTGTCATCCGCTCGACTTCCTTGACATGGGCCGCGCGAGTGTTCGCGAGCTCGGTCTGCAAGGCAGACGATTCGGCCGTGGCCTTGGCGTGCTCCAGCACCAAGCGTCGGTTCTCGCCCTTCTGGCCATCGAGCGACAGTTCCATGCTCTTCACCCGCTGGCGCAGCGCATCGATTTCCAGAAGGTGGCGCCGGCCTTCCCTGAAGGCCTCCTCGATCTGCGTGTCGGCGCGTGCCCGCTCGGACTGGCGCACTTCCTTCAGCTCTGCCTCGTGGGTTGCCTGCTGCTCGTGCGCGGCGTGCAGCTTGGCGTTCAGGTCACGCACCTCGCTGGCCAGCGCTTCAAGGCGCTCTTTTGCGCCCGCGTGTTTGTGCGCCTCGGCCTGGTAGCGCTCCTGGGCCTCGGCCGCGCGCAGCTCGTGCTCGCCGGCTACGCGCTGCAGATCCTGCACCATTTTGTCAGCCTCGTCGATCTGGCGCTGGAAGTCTTCGCGCTCGGTCTGGAAACCGGCTTTCGCCGCGGCGAAGAGCTGGACGACCATCGTCTGGAACGACGCCTGGAAGATGTTGCGCACCTCGGCCGGCACGCCAGAGTCCTCGGGCAGGCTGCCCATGGCGTGGTACGTCGGCCAGAACTCCTCGGCATACCATGCCTTCATCTCTTGCTGCATGGTGAGCGCCGACGGGTTGAGTCGGCCGCCGGTAAGGGCCACGATTCGCTTGCGCACCGCCTCGGAATTCGGGATCTCAAGGTTTTGCACCATCTCCGCAGCGACCATGCGTGCCAGGGCACGCGAGTTCGGGGGAGTGGCGTCGTCGGCGATATACAGGGTGGAGTCGGTCATAAGCTCTCGGGTTTGAACGGCCGCGCCTTAGGCTGCGGCGCATTCCATTGATTCTTCGATTTCGGCTACCAGGTCACGCTTCAGAGCCTGGCGGCACGTCCATCGGTCACTGCTCACGCCTTCACGCGGCACCAGGACAACCATCTTGCGCGCGCTTGGCACTGCGTCGAAATATTGGCGAAGCGCCTCGTCCAGAGGCAGCCAGCGGCGGGGGAGATCCAGGCACGCGCGATCGATGTCGCCGAGACATCGAATGATAACCTTGTCGTGCTGGGTTTCATACTCGCATGGCAGCCACAGACCGTGTATGCACACGCATTCGAGCCTAACTGGGGTGTTCATTACATCACTGGGGAGTCAGTAGGGTTGGGATCGGCAGGGGCGATGTATTTTAGAACAGGCTGTGCTGCGATGATTCGAGGGTCGGCACCATCCTCAAATGGCAGGCGGCCGTTGCGATCCGGCCAGACAAGCTGGATCAAGTCGGGAGCCTTGTCCGTGGCGGCCGCGTAGTCGTGCGCAAACAGACTGCGCTTTGCGGCCTCGGCCGGCGGCACGTCGACCAGCATCGCTCGCGTTCCCTTGAACACGTCCAGCAATTCCTGGTTTAGATCAAAGGGCTTGAAGCCGCTGACGGTCGGCACTGCTTGGCCAACGATGGCGTTCGCCATGGCGCGTGTGATGATCTCGTCACCGGCCGCCATCGCCGTGCGAACGTCGAGGCCTACGACGATGATGTCTGGAAGGCCATTGCCGACCAACCCTACCGTGTAGCAGTAGTGCGGGAACGGCTCGTGTTCATCGTCGCCCCGATCCGGGCCGACGATCTGCCATCCCCACCCCTGGCGGTCGATCTGATCCAGCAGCTTGTTCCAAAGGGTGTCTCCGTCGTGCACATTCGCTCCTGGCTAGCGCCAGGCACGCGCCCGGCTATGAAATAACCGGCCGATTATGCCCTAATGATGTTACGTCGTATAGCCACCCAGCGTAAATGTTGTATTTGAGAACTACAGCGCCAGCCGCAGCTGCGGCTCGTCGTTGTCGATCAGCTCATCGTCCAGGAGCGCGTCCTCGACCTCCGGGGGCTCGGCGGCCGCCGACGCCGCGGGAGCGCGCTCGGCCACGAGCTGGCTCGGGTCGACTGGCGCTGCCTCTGCTTCCTCCTTCTTCGCCGGGCGCCAGGCCATCTGCGCCTCCACCGGCAGATCCTCGAAGGCGACTGCGCGTGCGAGCAGGTCGTTGACGGAGTAATCCAGGGTCAGACCCAGGCGATCCTTATAGGCCGTGCGGCGCAGCACCTCGTCGTGCTTGGCCAGCTGCGCATGGGACAGCGTGAGCACTCCCAGTTGTGCGTAATGCTTGTAGCCATATGCAATGCCGCCAGCAACGCAGCCGTTGTCATACTTCTCCAACAGATGATCGAGCTCGAAATCTTCGAGCATCATGGCAGCCTCGGAATCGATGCCGAATTCCTGCTCATGGGCCACTTCCCAGACCTGGCGGCCGTCCTTGAGCTCCTTCAGGGGAGGCAGGCATCCACTCTCGCCGACGATGCCTTCGATGTAGTCGCTGCGCAGGCCCGTCCAGTTCGAGTTGCCACCGTCGTCCCAGTCGGTACCAACGTAAAGGTACTTCGCCTTGGGCATGGGCTGGGCAGGCGTTGTGGGCACATTGGGGATGTCGTAACGGATCCTGCGTTGATGGATGTCCCGATGGTCGGCCCAGATCTGGAAGGGCTTAGCCACTCCGTTCAGCGACTGCATCGCGTCGACCGCGATCATCATCTCCAACGGGAGGATGGTGAACTTGCGCGGCTCGCCGGCACGGCGCGCGCGCACGCCTTCGTCGTAGTCGAGCTGAAGCATGTAGCGCGTCAGGTCGCGAATGAACTTGGGGTGGTACGTGTCGGGCTTTATTTCCACGAAACCGCCCTTGATCGTGCGGCCGACCCAGTGCCGCAGCGACCAGTCGTACCGGGTCGCGCGGATCAGCTTGTTCAGCTTGTTCAAGCCCTGGGCGTAACTATAGCGGTCGTCGAAGGCGATCATGGCCTCCAGGCTTTTGTCCTCGGCCTTCTGGCATGTCCAGCACCCGTGGCGCGCGCCGCAGCCAGGGCTCTTGCGCGCTTCGTGCGTGTCCATGGCTACAACCGAGCAGCTCGTGCCTGCGCTATGTGCGTAGATACGGTCGGTCTCCTTCATATCCGAATACGATTCGGAGAGCCCGTTCGTGATATTGCCCAGGTGTTCAAAAACATCTAGTTCCGACCAGTCCGCGATCGGCGCCAGCACCAGGTCGCCGTCCTTGTTCCGGACAGGGTCGATGGCGCTGTCGCCGCGCGCCTTCATCCGGTTCGCCCGAATGACAGATTCTTCGCGGCGGACGCCAAGGACAGTCACAGGCTCAGGTAATCCTTGCTGCATCCAGGTGGTGAAGAGGTTCTTCCGGAACCGAATCTGCGGTGAAATTTTGAGGTCGGTGGTGCAGTCGCTTTTGCCGCCGGCGAAGCTCGGGATGCCGCGGCCGGAAAGGATCTTGAGCTGCCACGTGGAGGCCAACGTGGGTTCGATGATGGCCGTCTGCAGCGGCAGGCCATGCTTGCGCGCGTAGCGCCCCATCTTGTTGAGCTCGCTCGTGTAGTGCGCAAAAATTTCAGGATTTTCGACTTGGGTGTGGGAGGTTCCAACTACTGAAATAGGGTGTCCGCCCTCGTCCTTGACTCGGCGCGCCGCGCGCAGCCCGATGTCGGTGATCACTGCACTATCTTTCCCACCGGAAAATCCATAGTAGACAGGACGGCCTTCCTTGTAGAGCCGATAGATCGCCTCCTCGGCAGCTGCCAGCTTCACCGCCAGGTCGTCTGAAGGCGCGGCCGCGGCACGCGGCTGGAACTGGAGGGTTTCGATCTTCATGGGCGGCCTGTTTGTGTGTTTGCAGGCCCATGTTTGTGTCTTTGGGCCGCATGTTTGCGTGTAGGCGCCAGTGTAGGAAGCCCGGCCGGGCGTGGTTGCACCAGCGCCAGCTGGCGCTGCAGCGTTCGGAAGGAAGGGGCGGGAGGGTAAGGGGTGGGCCTCCCGGCAAGGCGCGTGCGTGCCTTGGTAAGGTCAGGCGAAGGCGGGGGCTTCGGTTGCGGCGTCGGCTTCTTCGAGGGTGTCGTCGATCTCGGGCATCACGTTTTCGGCAATCCAATCGGCGAGGGTCGTGCGGCCCTGCCAGCCAGCGGATTCGCGCCGGAGGGCCTTGTCGACCTCAAACCAGTTCCAGTGCGCACCAGGCGACGCCGGCTCAAGGCTGTGCCTGCTCGGAAGAAGCCCGTGCGCATCCACGTAGCTCGTCACCCAAGCGTGAAGATTTCGAGGTGTCAGCATGCGGTCGTCCGGATACTGGTTGTCCAGCCACGCGGCCAGGCTGCACTTTTCTTCCCAACCGAATGAGCCGCGCACCATCGTCGCGTTGATACGCTGCCATGTCCATGCGCTGTTCTCGGCGACCGGGGTGGTACTTTCGCTCGATGGGAAGGTGCCTTGCGCCTCGATGTGGGCGGCCACCCATTTGCGCACGTTCTCCGGCGTCAGGTTGCGCTCGGCGGGGTAGGCGGTGTCGAGCCAGGAAGCGAGCGTCTCAACGGTCGTCCAGGCCATGCGCCGCTGCGAAATGCGCGGTCGACCTGAAGCCACGACCAACCGGTACCGGCGATCTCGCCCGATTTCATGGTCGGTAGCGCGCGTGCGTTTTGGCAGGCGAATTCCTCGGCCCAGGCAAGCAGGCGCTGCTCCGAAACCTCGACGAAATCTGGGTAGCGTTTCGCCAGCCACTTTGCCAGGCTTTTCCCGCCCTGGCGAAGGGCGTTGTCGATCTGCGTCCACGTGAGGTTCAGGCCCGCGACTTTGCCGGACTCCCGGTATGGGAATTCACCGCAGTGCTCCGCGCGGTAGGCGTCCACGGCACCGACAATCAGGTCGGCCGTGAGCAGGGAGGCTTTCCGCCTTCTATCGAGAGGAAACTGGTCATCGAGCCAGCCGGATAGCGACCTGCACTTCGTGAATGGGAAATCCTTATCGCGCAGCGCCTCGTGGACGCTTTGCCAGGTGCGGTTCGCACCTGGGATCGTGCCGGAGCCGATGAGTGGGAAGGCGCCGCCGCTGGTGCTGCGGTGCGCATCAACCCACGCATGCATGTTGGCGCTGGTGATCGAGCCGACAAAGCGCTCGGCCGGGTACGCTTCATCGAGCCATTTACTGAGCGACGTGGAGCCTGGCAGGCCTCGGTGCCCGTCGCGCAGGCGGGTGTCGATCGTGCCCCATGCGAGGCCGGGGAGCGCATAGTCATCGTTCAGTGTTGGGAAGCGGCCGTCGTGCACCAGCCGGAAGGCGTCGACCGCCCCGCGCAGCTGCTCGATGCTGACTGCTGGCGCGCTCACGCCATCCCCATGCCGCAGCCTTCGTCTTCGGCCTCTTCCTCGCCTTCTTCCCCGTCACCGGGGTGGTCGTCCAGCTGGTCGAAGTTCCGCAGCGCCGCCCAGTGCGCGTCTGGCCC
Organism: Massilia jejuensis; assembly: GCF_042656795.1. Classification (NCBI taxonomy): domain Bacteria; kingdom Pseudomonadati; phylum Pseudomonadota; class Betaproteobacteria; order Burkholderiales; family Oxalobacteraceae; genus Massilia; species Massilia jejuensis. Next base: position 13,721 of record NZ_JBHSMS010000055.1, read on the forward strand.
GGTGATCTCGTTCGAGGTCACCAGATCGAGCCAGCGCTCGATACGGCTGTTTACGCGCTCGGGTTCGACCGGAAGAAGGGATGGCGTGCGGCCCACCTGGACACCAGCGGCGGCGGCTTTGTTTTTCTCGGCCCAGGAAAGCATGTACTCGCCCCTGAGATCCATGTTGCGGCCGGTCGGATGGTCACGGCGCGCTGCGGCCTCCCACGCCATCGAGTCGATCGAAACAATGCGCGGGTGCTGGCCCAGATGCTCCAGGCTTTTTCCCTTCACGCCGAAGAGGTGGAATTTGACGTGGGGCGGCAGGATGCGGTCGAGCGCGTCGATCACAGCGAAGACGCCGACGTCCCCGTGGAGGTGCCGGCGGCACATGCTTCCCAGTCCAATCAGGTCAGGCCATTCTTGCAGAGGGTAGGCGTTGGCGCACCACACGTACTGGGAGGGCGTCCATCCCTGCAGCACCGGCATCGGTGCTGCCATGCCGCGGTCGAGGGCGTGGTTGCGCAGCTCGCTAAACATGCGCACCGTCTCGGCCAGCCGGAACATGACCTCGGTCTTGTCGCCGGCCACTTCCGCTTCGACGCAAAAGTCCATGGTCGCATACCAAGCCCAGTCGTATGACTGGGCCAGCTTCAGATAGTGGTCGATTGACCAGGGGAAGCCGCGATATTTCACGGCCGCGACGAAGCCGGCCGAATCTAAGGCGGCATTCAGGCCACCGAAATGAGCGCGATCGGCGAGCCGCACGCTCGTGATCTCGCCGTTGGTGCCGCGCCGCATGAAGGCGTTTGCCGAGAACAGGACGGGCAGACCAGCATCGCGGGCGATCTCGACCAGGCGGCCGCCAGGCAGGGGTACGCCGACGCGAACGAGGGCAGGGGCTGGGGTGGTCATGCTGCCCTCCAGTCGTCGCTGGTGAGCGCGCGCAGCTGGCGGGCGTCTTCGGCCTGGCGGCGCGAAGCGGTACGCTGGCGTGCGGCAGCTGCATGCGCAGCGGCCGACATGGGTGGCGCTGTCATGATGGCGTGCAGGCTGGCCTGATTCTCACCGACGCCCAGGTCACGGTGCGCGATGGTGCGGGTGGAAGCGTGCGTCATTACGCAGCCTCCGGCGCCGGCGCGCCCAGCAGCTCGAAGACGGCGGACTGGGTCTCGTTGGCGCTGCTAAGCGCGATCGAGGCCGCAACGATGTCGGCGAGCGAGCCATTCGAGATCCGGTCGGCGATCCACGCCTCGGCATTGGCGATCGCAGCTTCCTGGTCGACCGCGTCGTCGGTCGAGGCATTGGCCGCCGCGCTACCGAGATTACCCTTGGCGCTGTCCACCACATCCCAGCGGAATTCGTCCGCCACTTCGTCGCTTGCGGCTTCGAGCTCGAATACTAGGGTTTCGATCAGCTGGCCGTGCTGCACCTTGCAGAACGCGATCTCGCGCTCGAACTGCGTGAGCGCAGCATTACGGCGCTCGGGCACCGACCACTCAGGCATGTCGGCCGCGAGCTCGAAGCCCTCCGCTACCGGCGATTCCAGCACATTCGCGTTGGCAGTCAGCAGGCTGTCCTGCACGTCCGCCAGCTCGCGGCGGCCGGCATCTACGAAGCCGCGCTCGGTCTGCAGCTGCATGGCCACCAGGCGCTGCGCGACCAGGTCGAACACGATGCGTAGCTCGGTGCTGGCGCCGCCGTCGGTGAGGATGTGAGACCAGTTGCCGATCATGTAGCGCCCGGCGGCTGGCGCTGGGGAAGGGAGGGAAGACGCAGTTTGGCGATCCGCCATGGTGTGCTCCGAATCAGGTTGCTAGTGGGAGCAAGTGTAGGGAGCGGTCGAACACGTGGTTGCAACGCCGGTATTTGCGAGAGCGGGGAAGGCGCCGGTATATTCATCCTCAAGCCGCGATAACCCTATCGCCACTATTGAGGAAAGAGAAAATGGTTCAGCCTGTAATTCCGCCGTACGGCATCGAGGCACGCATCCGCCAGGTCACACCTGATGCACTCGCGGCTGCTTATCGAGCCCTGTATCCAGGGATGTCGCAAATTACCGATCCCAGTAAATTTGCGGCAGCCTGGTTGGATAAATGCGCGGCCGACCCCGTCTCGCATATCAGCACAAAAGGCGACTCCCAGCGACTTACCACGGCTTTCTATAAAGCTCTGGAAATTCCACTGCCGAAGACAGACGAAATGGCGCAGTTTGTCCTCATGAACCCGGATATGGAAAAGATGCAGGCGCAACTGTGCTATGTCAGCGCGCGAACGCCCGGCGGCGACAATGTTGATTTGATTGTGCGTGCAGTGTCTCGCGAACATGCCGAGGTCACCTGGCGCGAACATTTCGACGGATGGGATCTTCCAGCGCGCCCGAATGCAATCGCACCTATCCCGGTCGACGGCACACTGGGTGCTATCCCTTGGAACCTCCTGACCTCCGAACCCGAAGACGAGACCCCGGAAGAAGAGGAATCGCAAATTCCTTCGCTTTAAGCTGGCGAGAGTGGAGGGTGGTTCGTTAGAATAAAAGTCCGAACCACTCAACCATAGAATTCAATGGCAAATAATGATCTGTCGGGCCTGAGCCTTGGCGAACTGAAGGAAGTAGGCAAAAAGGTTTCCGAGCAAATTATCGTCGCCGAGCGGCAAGAAATCGAACGCGCAGCCGAGCAGATCGAGGCAATTGCGCGATCGCTCAATATGACGCCGCAAGAGCTCATCGAGCGCAGTGGCCTACTGAATGCGAAAGTGAAACGGGGCCCGAAGCCAGGTGCAAAGGGCGACGCGCTCTATCGCAACCCGAACGATGCGTCGAAAACTTGGACTGGCCGTGGCCGCCAGCCGAAATGGGCCGAGGATCACATTGCGGGCGGTGGAAAGCTGGATGACCTGAAAATCGCCGCATGAAGTCAGGGAATCATTGATATGAGAGGGGAGCTTCGACTCCCCTCTTTTTTAGCGGTCAGCATCAGCGATACCAGCTAGACGTCTTGCGGCTCTCCGATTCCGCATATATAGTCCATGCATAGGCGTTCCCACGCCTGGACGCCGGAGGGCTGCATCGCAGCCTGTGCGCCGAATACATAGCATGTAGGGTGAAGAATACGATAGCAGCTTGATTGGTACTTATCCAACCGGGCCATGCTTCAGCATGCACGACGAGCCGCGGAAATCCGGCGCCGATGGATCGTGGGCATGTGTAACGGCAGGCCAGTGAGGAGAGTATTTTGATCAATAACGCCGGAGCAGTCGCTCCTGTGGACGGCCGGTTTCGTCCCGAATCCATCTCGCATTTCAAGGAAGTCGCAAAGAACCTCGCATGGCTCCTTGAGCGCCCCTTGCAGAAATGCCAGGAAGACTTAGCACGCATCTACCGTTACACCGGGCTTCACGAATTGCAGCAGGTCATGAGCAAGCCTGGTTCGCCTGGGCCATTCGATCCCAGGTACAACTATCTGGAGTCCGAAGAAGAGGAAGTGATCGAGGAGCATGAGCGGCGGATCTTCTTTATTCTGTTCGGAATTCCTAAAGGGTATTGGCGCGAAGGGTTCGTCGCGAAAGACCGATGTTTCCTCGTCTTCGAGATGGGCCTATTCCAAGAGGCAGCTGAGCACCGCGTCTGTTTCGAGAAAATTAGACAGTTGCTTTCCTATGAGGTGCCATCTGACAGGTGGCCTTTAATTCACGGGTGGCCTCTAGGCCTCAAGTCCTGGCTGTCATCGGGTTATACCGAGCCCTTCACCCTCGCGGAAGGCTGGGCTAAAGTATTCCCTCCTTCTCGTTACGCGCCTGTGGAATACGCAGACATCCGTTGGCAGCGTCGAATGACAGGACTCGTGCGCTTGAAGGACATTTTTCAGATCCTAGCGCCGCGGGTCGGTGGGCGCAAACCTGCTGGCATGGGACAGGTGGCGTTCGGCCAGTTCGAGATCGAGGGGGGCGACATCATCGAGTCATCTTTCGAGGAATATTATCTCGCCGAGTGGCTTGCTTTAAAAACGCCGCAACCGCGGCCTGAAGGCGCGCATCAGCAAAAGGAAGCAATTCGTGCTTTCGTACAGCGGCCATCCCGAGCGACGGCCGCTGCTTGCGATTTCGTCAAAGATTTGAAAGACCCGGTAGGATTTCGGGATAGATGGGCATTTGAGAGCATAAAAGCAGCGATGCACGATAACGGCAATCCGAGCAGGGCGCTGTTTTCATCAACTTTGGCTGAGGGATCTATTCAAAGTCTGTTTCTCCATATGGAGTGGGGAGACGCTGATGTCAGCGAATCATACGGCTGCGGAATGTGGCAACTCAACTACACCCAGACGCTGGTCAACGACCAACTGGACACAGCCGGCCGCATGCCTATAGCGCAACCTTTTATTCACGCGAATGGCTCACTGATCGTGCCTTTCGACAGTGACCTCACCCCCTTATCACATGAGGGGTGGTACCTGTGCCATGACTCTTCTGACTTTGCCAGCGAGCTTGCTGCTGTCGCTTTCGCTGAAGTCTACTTACCTGCCATCGGCGTAGGCCGGTCGGGATTCGCTTTTCGGCAAAGCGCATACTCGGTAATAGAGATTGAGGAATTGCTCCTTGCGGATAGTGTAAATCCCGCTGCTCTGAAGGCTTATTTTCAGGGATTGCTTGATACTTTTGAAGATAACTGCCTTGCCGACTCTTACGGGTATTGGTGTCACACCCTGGACTTGATTGATGAAGACGCGGAGGGGAACAGGGAGAGAAACGAGAATGACGAGTATGCCGACAATGTCTTTGCCCCTGCGGTGCTGCTAATCAACGTCGAGGGAGGCGGGCTGACTTTTGTAGAAGCTATGCACCAAAGAGGACAGCGCGTTTCCAGCTTGAAGCGAGCGACGGCAGTGGATTCGACTGCGCGCGCGCTAGCAGCGATGGTAGTAGAAGCTGTAAAGGGCCTAGAGGTTGACGTGGTCGTCTATGACGGGAGGCATAGCCGCACGTAACGCGTGTTGTGGACTGGATGGGCTGCCGGTTACATGCCGGGCGGGCAGCTCATGTGCTCGGTCGATTCGGTCGGTTCCTCGCCCAGGGCGGCGGCTAAGGCATGGTCGACCATCGGAAGGTTGTACTGATCCGAGAGCCCGGCCGCATACTCCTGCGCGGCCCAGGCCTCGGCGAAGTCGCCGCAGCGTACCGGGTCACCGGCTTTCTGGCGGAAATAGGTCGAGAAGCGCTCGGGAGCGGCATTGTCGATCACCAGGTCGGTGTCGGCGGCGCCGGCCGCGCGAACGCCATGCACTTCGACCGCGTCGATATTGGTCAGGTCGAGGGTGGCCAGCACCTGCTCGGCGTACTCGGCACAGCGTGTCAGCGGGATATTGCTTTGGGAGGGCGTCAGTTCCATGATGGTCTTCTTTCTGGTAAATCAGTGCCAGCCCCTGTCCAGCGCCAGCTCGCGCTCCTCGCGCAGCGCTTCGAGGCGAAGACGTGTCTGCAGCTGACGCTGGCGCTGGGCGGCGTGCGCTTCCGCCGACGTCGGCGGCGCCGTCATGATGTCGCGCAGCGTCGCTTCATTGCTGACGAGGTGATCGCGGTTGTGATAGGTCGAGCGGCTCATATGGTACCGGTTTGGCTGTGATCGATCTGGGGACGATACTAAGGAATTGGCTGCGTGGTTGCAATAGGGTAATGGCAGGGCACGTGCGCGCCCTGCGCTTGGTCAGCTTCGCGGTGCCGATTCCTCTTCACCTTCAGCTTCAGCGGCGGCCCGGCGCGCGTCCGCAGCGTCCAGCTCGGCCATGACGTCGAGCACGAAGTCCGCGCCGGCGCCGGGCGTATCCTGGCGTGCGACGGCCGCGAGCTCCGTCACCCGATACAGGTCATCCCCAATGCATGTGAGGTCTTGAGGGGCGCTGCCGTAGATGTTCGCGTCCAGAACCACGACGTCGACCACGTGGGTAGCGTTGACCGCGCTTACCTGGCCGTCAGCGAGCGAAATGACCATCACTGGGCGCTGCGCGTCGTGCGCAGCCTTAATCGACGCTTGGGCCGCGATCTTCGCCGCCCGGAGAGTGAAGACAATATTGGTTTCGACGGCGACGTCATCCCACAGGTGTCCTTCCGCGATCAGATCCAGCGCGTGGTCGAACTTGTCGAACGTCGCCGTGACCTCGTCCGGGAATGCCACTGGAAGCCGATCGCCGCGGGCGAAGTGGTGCAGGATCTCGTGGACTTTTTCGGCGGTGTGCGTGTTGCCCGTCCGGCGCGCCGAGTGGAAGGCGTCCGCCAGAGCCGCGAGCCAGCCATTCGTCACTGGGTCGATCGTTGGCAGGGAACGCGGCGCGCCGCCTGGTGCCCCAACAGCGCGGCTGGCGATCTCCAGGAGCGCGTCGACCGACTCGGGCGGGCCCGTAACGTGGCCTCCCTGCTGCAGGAGGGTGGTGAGCATTTGCGCGAGACGCGCTTCGTTGTTGGACGCACTGGGGCTGTTCATCTTTTCTCCGCTGGTGAGGGCCTTTGCAAAGGCGACACCGGAGTCTAGGCGGCTCGGCCGGGCGTGGTTGCAGCTCCAGCACGCGGCTGCAACCACGTGGCGCCGATGGCCGCAGAATGCAGGTCTTCTCACACCACTATCGAAGGAACGCCATGTCGAACCAGGACAACAGCCAGAACGGCGCCGACAAGGCGTTGCGCTCAACCATCGTCGCCCAGCTCGCGGCCGCCGGCTGGATGCCTCTGGAAGGGGGGACTGCGATCGCCAACAAGATGTACGAGACCGCGGTGGGGCAGAAGGAGGCCCAGGTCTATTTGGCGGACTATGGGCCGATGGAAGCCAATTTCGCACTGGTGGGGCACTATTACAGCGAAGGACGAAATATTCTCGCAGGTAGCTCATTACTCATTCCGAGAGACAGCAACTCGGAAGACTTGGGGGCACCTCGAAAAACCCTCCCGAATCTGTCATGATGCTGTCGCCTCGAACCTGACGTAAATTTT
>NZ_JBHSMS010000056.1:0-4340 GCF_042656795.1 Massilia jejuensis
ACGAGAAGGCGCTTGTCTTCCCTGGCGCGGCGGCTTTCGGGATTCAGGCGCCAGGCATAGAAGCCGCTCGGATGCACCTCGAGCGTTTTGCACAGCCGGCGCACCGGGAATTGGTCCTGTAACTCAGCAATTAAGGTGTACCTTACCCGCACGTCTTGGCAAAGTACACCGCGACCTTTTTCAATATGTCACGCTCCTCCGTGACGCGCTTGAGCTCGGCCTTGAGGCGCCGCATCTCGTCAGACTGGGCGTCGACAGCCTTGCGCTCCGCCTCGGGCACGCCATAGCGCTTCGTCCAGGCATACAGGCTATGGATGCTTACCCCGAGCCGCTGCGCTACCTCGCTCGCTGGGTGCCCACGCTGGGCTACCTGCTTGACTGCTGCAATCTTGAATTCCTCAGTGTACCGCTTGCCGCTCATACCTTCTCCTTGTGCCCTATATTATGGCTCAGGAGTGTCTACAATAGTCATGGCGATTCAAGTGGGTGTTTCCGAGATACAGGCCGGCGGCGCGGATGATCACAAGTGACTGGCATCCGATTCATCTGACGATCCAGCCGCGCTCCAAACGCAGCCTGGCGCTGTACCACAGGGTGTTTGCCCAGCCACGGCAGGAAAACCCTTTAGCCTGCTCGAGCAGAGCATCGGCAAAGGGCGCTGCAGAGGTGGCGGCAGGCGGTGGATCGACCTGGAACGGACGCCGGCCGGATGACTTCGACCGCCACCCTGGGTCGGCCGTAGTCAGCCGAAAATCCAGGTTGTCGGCATGTGCCTGGACCTGATAGATAGATAGATCATCAACGGCGAGGTCAGTTAATCCGGGTAAGCGTCAAGCGGTTGCCAAACACTGCACCCGTGTCAATGTAGTGGACGTTCCCAAGCGAAATCGGTCTTTGCACAGGCGTGTATCCTACAAACATCCTGGCGACACCCGCCACGCCCGACTCATCGTCTGAAGTAATGCGCTCGCGGCTGTACAGACATGTATCGGCGACCAGAAGCGCATCATCGCCGTTTAATCCCGCAATGAGCTCTGTCCAGGAAGCGAAAGGACAGTCGCCATGAACGATTCCCACCAGGCCGGACGAGGTCTCGACCTCCAGCACAACAGGGAGTACGTCGAATTGGGCCGCGATCCGTCTTTGTTCCTGAAGACTGAGTTCCATGAACCAGGCACCACCATATTGTCGGTAGTCACGAGAATCAAGGTCGCCGACGAGATAGTCAAGCGCCATTTGCTCATGATTGCCCCGCACAGCATAAAACCATGGTTGCGTTAGCCATTCAATGACGACCGCTGCCGACTCAGGACCACGGTCGACCAGATCACCCACACTGAACAGGCGATCGAGGCGACGATCGAACTTCACCAGATCGAGCTCAGCGGATAATTTTCCTAAAACATCCGTGAACGTCGCCGACGACAAAATCACGGCCGGCATGGTTCGCATTCAAGCGCCGAACGAAGGAGGTCATAAAAGATTGTGGGTTCGATTTTAGAAACTAATGTCAGGAAACCATATTGCGCTTACATCTCAACAACAACCTGGCGCCACGCTGGTTCTATCTGGCTGATGGCCTTCACTGCTGCCGTGTTACCGCCGCCGCAAGCAAAGTTGCCTACTTGTGGATGCATCTAGCGCACGAAAACAACGACGGTTTGGCGCGGCGAAGGGTTGCTGTTCCAAATCTTGCGACCGCTCTTTCTCTTGTCGATGGCTGGCCAGTGTAAAACTGGTTGCCGGCGGCTTGGCGGATCAAAACGCCGCTTTTCGTACGGTCCGTGGCGATCGTGATGCGACCATCGATCTCATCGCGAAGCTGTTCAACATGCATGTTCGTGGGCTGTCTTTCCTCCAGAAGCAACATTGTCCTGGTCGATGCGACAGCACGTGTCGCATCGATGTATTAGGATGACCAGGACGGGCGAGCGCGTTAAGGCCATGTAAAAGGATTGTCGACCAGTCCTTATACTGGAGAAATGACAGTGTCATGCGCCGAGACCGCGCCAACCCTTGACTACTACACTTGCCACCGTCCTGATCGAAAGGCCCGGTTTGGAATGGACCGCTGCGCTTGAGCACCGCCTCGAGGTATGCCAGCGGCCTGCGAATGAGAAGTATGCCCAAGCATACTTAAGGCGCCAACGCGGCATACCTGAACCTGGTTCGTTGTTCCGTGCAGTATGAATGGCAGAGACCTGTATGGCGAGTTGGTATACGAGATACGCCCAACTCTTGCTCAGCAATATTGGGGGCATTTTGAACCACATCCTATCTCGACACGACATATTCTGCCGCATTGCCGTGGCACGATCGTGTAAATGCGGCTTGATCGACATGAGTCAATGAAGGTCGCAACATCGACCTGGAAGCAGTAATTACTGGGTTAGCGATGGTGTGCTGCAGGTAGCCCGGACCTGCGGACGCTGGTGACTTCACTCATCGTTTGCTGGCGCGGATACAATCGGATCGCTGGCCGCCCTGCTCCCCTTCAGGGTAGCAAACTGCAATGACCATATCAATGAAAGGCGTCGAACTGATTTATGAGTACGATCTTTCCAAACCGCCTGCGCGTCGGCAATGTCGTGTACAGCATCTATAGCTACCCACTCGAACCCTTCCTCGACGCTCTGCCAACGCGGCCGGAAAAGCGCAGTACGATTAATACCGTGTATGGATACGTGGCTACGTGGGAGGCCTTCGAGGGGCGCTTGTACTTAGTCGATATCAATAGTGAGCCGCATTTGCAGCTGTTCGCCAAGGCATCCGGGCCGATAGTTGCTTCCTGGTTCAGTGGCCTCGTGTGCGGATGGCGCGGGCAGAGTCGCAAGGCCAGTAATCCACCCCGTCGATTTTGGAACGAACAAATCGTGCTGGATATCGTCAATGGCGAGATAGTGCGCGAATGGGTACTGGACCTACGTGACGTTCCTGATCAAACCGGCGCTGAACTGGACCAGTCCTTGCCAGCCTTCCTGATGAAACCGCGCTGAGCCGTTTGTCAGCCGCGCGCGACCCGAGACCGGTCAAGTTGCGATGCGAACCGGCGCAGCGTAGAGCGCAGCTCGAAGTGGAGGGAAGCTAGTTCCGGCCGCGAGCAGGGCATCCGTACGAAGGAGCGTTAAGTGCGGCTGGTAAAGCTCGTCCGCGGAAGAGTGACGGCTTCATCATTGCTTCATCCGCCATGGCATCTAGGTGATCTCCCATGGGCGACGTCGGCTGCTTACGTTGCTGAATTACAACTCCTGCTCAGACAGACAGTACGTCTATTCAAAAAGGCCCATGAACAACACCTGTGTACAGGTTTTGGACACGCAGCCAGGCTGACGACACGAGGGCGCATAGCGACCTGGTGTGTCGCACTGTTCGGTATCCTGAACTTGCTGGATACACGAGGGGCGTACCCAGCCTGGCGGACTTTGTCTCGACTAGCCGGCTGCAGCCAAGCATCGAGCAGTGTATGCGGACGAAAACCAACGCCAGTCAGGAACGGTACAGGTGACACCAATATGTTGTCGCTTGGAACTAAATTTGCCCTCATATATTGCAGTGAACTTGGGCCTACAGTACCTTATGCTGACGATCTCCCAGTTTCAGATTTGTATGGGTTTACAGGTGTTGCGCGAGCGTCGCCACTTTACGGCGCAGGACCTGTCCATCCAGGCCGGGCTTCCATCCGGCGAAGTCAGTCGCATCGAAGCTGGAGAGGTGGGTTTGGACTACCTGACTGCAGCGCGTTTGACCCAGGTATTGGGGGTCAATCTCGCGGACATCGCAGTCGCTGCATACAGGTTGGACTCTGCGATGGTGGAGGACCGGTACCGCGAAATGGCAGCGCGCATGCGCGCAACTGGCAACACAGGTTTGTCCATTTGGCATCTCCCGGATTGACCGCGTTCGTCGAGGCGCACTAGTACGGTGAATGCGCCCACATTCGACTGGAACGACGAGACAAGAGAACACTGCTCGATCACTGAATATAGGCATGGCCAGCCTTGCTCGGAAGTATTTTTTGTGCAGCATCCGTAAGCGATGCCAAGGCGATATCGCTGTCATCGCCGAAAGTTCTAGCGTGAACACATTACTCGAGGTACTCAACGAAGCACATGCGCTAGTTGACGACATTCAAAAGCATGCCGAAAGACTCGATGGCAATCTGCTATTGGAAGTCCAGTCGCTCACGGATGCGGATTTCTCCGAACCGATGGATGGCGAAACGCTTGTCGCCACCTTGAGGAACGAGGGATCAACATGATTTCTTAGTTTGGACAACGGTAGTTGTCAACAAAGTTGTCGTGTCACTTCATGCTGCCAGCTTTGATATCTCAGGTGCAGCC
>NZ_JBHSMS010000057.1:0-85668 GCF_042656795.1 Massilia jejuensis
CTGCGTTCGCTCTTGCAAGCAGGGCAAGGCGGTGGCAGGCAAGCTGCGCCGTCGATCGCCTCGCACACCCGGTCCAGCCCGAGCGAGGGCCGTAGCGCCTGCACGAGGTGCGCACGCTGGCGCCTTGTCAATGTACTTAATTGCCTTAGCCATAGTGTGAAGCGTCTTGCCTGCATGCCAGACTCCGCTAGATGGTCGAATGGCAGTTCGACCTCGCTAGAGCCCAGCAGTTCAATTTCTACACGTAGCGGTGACAGCGCCAAATTCTTACAGGGGATGGGTGCCCCGGCGCCGGTCAGGACGATGGCGCCGGGTAGGTCGTCGCGCTTCGGGGCCGGTGGCCCGTGTTGCAAGGACGCCTTTTTCGGGGGCAGACCGGGCGCAGTTGCGCCGGCCGGCCGGGAGCGTCGCCTAGTCGTTCTTGACCACGATGCTGGGAAACTTGCTCGTCATGTCTTTCGCCCGCTCGGCCACCTTGACGGCCACCTTGCGTGCGATCGCCTTGTAGACGCTTGCCACGGCGCCGTCCGGATCGGCGACCACGGTCGGACGGCCCGAATCGGTCTGCTCGCGGATCGACATCGTCAGCGGCAGCGCGCCCAGGAAGTCGACGTTGAAATCCTTGCACATCTTCTCGCCGCCGCCATGGCCGAAGATCGCTTCGGTGTGGCCGCAGTTCGAACAGATATGGGTGCTCATGTTCTCGACGATGCCGATGATCGGGATGCCGACCTTTTCGAACATCTTCAAGCCCTTGCGCGCATCGAGCAGCGCGATATCCTGCGGCGTGGTGACGATCACCGCGCCCGTGACCGGCACTTTCTGCGACAGGGTCAGCTGGATGTCGCCGGTGCCTGGCGGCATGTCGACGATCAGGTAATCGAGGTTGCGCCAGTTGGTTTGCTCGAGCAGCTGCTGCAGCGCCTGGGTGACCATCGGGCCGCGCCAGACCATCGGCTCGTCCGGATCGATCATGAAGCCGATCGAGGACACCTGCACGCCGTGGTTTTCCAGCGGCTCCATGGTCTTGCCATCCACGCTGTCCGGACGCGCATTAATACCGAGCATCATCGGCTGGGAAGGGCCGTAGATGTCGGCGTCGAGGATGCCGACGCTCGCGCCTTCGGCGGCCAGGGCCAGGGCCAGGTTCACGGCGGTGGTCGATTTGCCGACGCCGCCCTTGCCCGACGCGACCGCGATGATGTTCTTCACGTTCGGCATGACCTTCAGGCCGCGCTGCACCGCGTGCGACAGGATCTTTACCTGAACGCTGACGCTGACGTTGCCCACGCCGGGAATGGTTTTCACGCCGTTGACGACGGCGGCGCGCAGCAGCGCGATCTGGCTCTTGGCCGGATAACCGAGTTCGAGGTCGAAAGCGACGTCGGCGCCGTCGACCTGGATGTTCTTGACCGATTTGGAGGACACGAAGTCCTTGCCCGTATTAGGATCGATGACCTTTGCCAGTGCGGCCTTGACGTCGTCTGCAGTGATGCTCATGTATTTCTCCAATGTGATGGCGCAGTGTAGCAAAAAATGCTGCACCCCTCCTCCATCAACTTCGCAAAACCCGGGAATACCCCCTGCGCGTTCAGGGCCATCCACTGGTAAAATGTTTTTTTTCATCCCTACAATAGCGTTTCGACCATGACCCGCAAGCTGTTCGTCACTACCGCCCTGCCCTACGCGAATGCCGCCTTCCACATCGGCCACATGATGGAGTACATCCAGGCCGACATCTGGGTCCGCTTCCAGCGAATGCAGCGCGATGGCGACGCACGGCGCCAGGTCCACTTCGTCTGCGCCGACGACACCCACGGCACGCCGATCATGATCGCCGCCGAAAAGGAAGGCATCACGCCGCAGGAATTCGTGGCGAAGATCGCCGCCGGCCGCGCCCAGTACCTGGACGGCTTCCATATCGCCTTCGACAACTGGTATTCGACCGATTCGCCGGAAAACGTCGATCTCTCGCAAGGCATCTACCGCAAGCTGCGCGACGCCGGCCTGATCGTCACGAAGACCGTCGACCGCTTCTTCGACCCGGTCAAGGGCATGTTCCTGGCCGACCGCAACATCAAGGGCGAATGCCCGCAATGCCACGCCAAGGACCAGTACGGCGACAACTGCGAAGTCTGCGGCGCCGCCTACGAGCCGACCGAACTGGTCAAGCCCTACTCGGTCTTCACCGGCTCGACCCCGATCCTCAAGCCCTCGGAGCAGTATTTCTTCAAGCTGTCCGACCCGCGTTGCTTCCACTTCCTGAAAGCGTGGCTGAACACCCCGGGCCGCCTGCAGCCGGAAATGGTCAACAAGGTCTCCGAGTGGCTGGGCGAAGACGGCGAAAAGCTGGCCGACTGGGACATTTCCCGTGACGCCCCCTATTTCGGCATCCCGATTCCCGATGCGCCGGGCAAGTTCTTCTATGTGTGGCTGGACGCGCCGGTCGGCTACCTGGCGTCGCTGAAGAATTATTTCGACAGGCAGGGCCTCGACTTCGGGGCCTTCCTGAACGACCCGCAGGCCGAGCAGGTCCACTTCATCGGCAAGGACATCGTGTCCTTCCACCTGCTGTTCTGGCCGGCCATGCTGCACTTCTCGGGCCACCCGATCATCGACAAGCTCAAGGTCGCCGTCCATGGGCACCTGACCGTCAACAACGAAAAGATGTCGAAATCGCGCGGCACCGGCATTTCGCCGCTGCGTTACCTGGAACTGGGCATGAATCCGGAATGGCTGCGCTATTACCTGGCCTTCAAACTCAATGCCCGGGTCGAGGACCTGGATTTCAACGGCGACGATTTCGTCGCCCGCGTCAACAGCGACTTGATCGGCAAGTATGTCAACATCGCCAGCCGCTGCGCCGGCTTCATCGCCAAGAAATTCGATGGCAAGCTGGCCACGTCCCTGTCCGATGGCGCCCGCGGCTGGATTGCCAAGGCCTTGACCGCCGACGGCGCCGAGCGCCAGGCCGCGATCGCGGCGAGCTTCGAGGCCCGCGAGTTCGGCCGCGCGCTGCGCGAAATCATGGAAATCGCCGACGTCACCAACCAGTTCGTCGACGAAAACAAGCCGTGGGTCCTGGCCAAGGACGCATCGAAACTGGCCGAACTGCACGAGGTCTGCACCACCGCGCTGATCCTGTTCCGCCAGCTGACGATCATGCTGTCGCCCGTGCTGCCGCAGGTGGCCGCGCGCGTCTCGGAATTCCTCGGCGACGCCGCCTTTTCCTGGGCCGATACGCAAGGCGCGGCCGTCCACGAGAGCATGCTCGGCCGTTCGATCGGCGCCTACCAACATCTGATGCAGCGCATCGACGCCAGGATGGTCGAGGACCTGTTCGACAAACCCGCCGTTGCCGATCCGGCCACGGTCGTGTCCAGCGCCGGGCTGGCGGCCGCCGCCCTGGCGCCGGTCGAAGCCGCGGCGCCCGCGGTCGCCGCCGGCATCGAAGAGCTCGCTCCTGAAATCTCGATCGACGATTTTTCGAAGATCGACCTGCGCGTCGCCCGCATCGTCCATTGCGAACACGTCGAAGGCGCCGGCAAGCTGCTGCGCCTGACGCTGGACGCGGGCGAAGGCCGCCACCGCAATGTGTTCTCGGGTATCAAATCGGCGTTCAAGCCCGAAGAGCTGGTCGGCAGGCTGACGGTGATGGTGGCTAACCTGGCGCCGCGCAAGATGAAGTTCGGCATTTCCGAAGGCATGGTGCTGTGCGCATCGAGCGCCGACGAGAAGGCGAACCCGGGCCTGTACCTGCTCGATCCGATGGCCGGCGCGGCCCCGGGCATGCGCATCCGCTGAGCCCGGCGCGCTTCGACAACGCCCCTGGAGCAGCCGTTCCCGGGGCGCATGGCGGCGTTATAATGCCGTTTTCCAAAAGAAACACGCGCCAGGATTGGCTGGAACCCGCCCTACAAACTCTTTAGAGAGGTAGCTAATAACATGACCGAACTCACTCCCCTCCGCCACATCCCGACCGCCAACGTGTTCCGCAAGGGCGACGTCTTCGTCCTCTTCGGCGAACTGTTCGGCCGCGGCTATGCGAACGGCCTCGTCGACGAGGCGCGCTCGGCGGGCATGACGATCGTCGGCATCACGGTCGGCCGCCGCGACGAAGGCGGGGCCCTGCGCGCCCTCAGCGCGGAAGAACACCTGGAAGCCGAAGAAAAACTGGGCGGACGCATCATCAATGTGCCGCTGATGGCCGGCTTCGACATGGACGCGCCCGAAGGCGAGCAGAATCCGACCGAAATGCTGGCCGGTATCCGCCTGCAGACCTGGCAGGAAGACAAGCTGGACTGGGAAAAGATCGAGCGCTGCCGCGAAGCCGGCGTGCGCCGCTTCACCACCAGCGCCGCCCAGGCCATGGACGAGATCGACAAACTGATCCCGGCGGGCGCGAACGTCTTCTTCGCCCACACCATGGCCGGCGGCATTCCGAAGATCAAGGCATTCCTGGCCATTGCCAACCGTATCTACAAAGGCCGCGGCGAACGCTTCATGTCCTCGCGCGCCCTGCTTGAAAGCGACCTGGGCAAGTTGATCCTGATGAATTTCGACGAAGTCACCGCCAACACGCTGAAATACCTGATCGACGCTTCGAGCAAGATCCGTACGCGCGTGGAGCAGGCCGGCGGCGAAGTGCGCTACACGGCCTACGGCTACCATGGCACCGAAATCCTCATCAAGGGCGAATACGTCTGGCAGACCTATACCAACTACACCCAGGGCTACGCCAAGATGCGCCTGGAAAGCGTAGCCCAGGCCGCGTGGAAGTCGGGCGTCTTCGCGACCGTCTTCAACTGCCCCGAGATCCGCACCAATTCTTCCGACATTTTCGTCGGCGTCGAGCTGTCGCTTTTCCCGCTGCTGATCGCGCTGAAAAAGGAAGGCGGCGGCGCCTGGGCCGACCGGCAGTGGCAGATCTGCCAGGATTTGCTGGGCGAAGGCACCTCGCTCGCGTCGCTGCTGGCGACCATCGAGCAGTACAACAACGACCCGACCAGCGCCCAGTTCCGCAACTTCGAAGCCTGGCCAATGGACAACACGCCGGCCCTGGCCGAGGTCATGATCGGTACCTCGGAAGCCATCACCGGCCTGCACAAGGACAAGAAAGCCCTGATCACCGACCACCTGTCGTCGCTGGTGCTGGAAGGCGCCGGTCCGCTGATGTTCCATGGCGCTTCGGAAAAAATCGCGCCCGTCGTGTGGCTGAACCACGACATCATCGCACGCCAGCTCAACGCGCTGCACCCCTAACCCTTGACGCCGGGACGCGTGGGCAGAACAATCTGCCTCGCCGTCCCGGCTCTCATTTTTACTGCACACACCCATGCCTAAATTTAACGGTTACGTATCCGACCACACGAAGTTCATCGAAGAGTTGAAGGCGAAGACGCCGGGTATGGAACAGCGCCAGCAGGAAGGCCGCTCGCTGCTGTGGGACAAGCTGCCGATTTCGCTCGACGAAGAAGCGCGCATCAAGCAGTCGCGCCTGCGCCAGAACGCCTATCCGTACCAGAACAAGTTCTGAAGGCCCGCGGCATGCTGCCTGAGCAGGCCGCGCCGGAAGCGCCGGCCGTCGACGCGGGTACCGGGCTTGCGGACGACGGCGCCTTGCCGCCGGCAGCGTCGGATGGCGCCGCCCTCGACGATGCCGCCGCGGCTGCGATCGCGCGCCTGTACGGCGAGCCGCTGCTGCGCATGCCCAACGACCTGTACATCCCGCCCGACGCGCTCGAAATTTTCCTCGACGCCTTCGAGGGTCCCCTCGACCTGCTGCTTTACCTGATCCGCAAGCAGAACTTCAACATCCTCGACATCCCGATGGCGCAGGTCACGCTGCAATACCTGGTGTATGTCGAGCAGATCCGCAAGAGCAACCTGGAACTCGCCGCCGAGTACCTGTTGATGGCGGCGATGCTCATCGAGATCAAGTCGCGCATGCTGCTGCCCAAGCGCGAAAACGACCTGGTCGAGGACGTGGGCGACCCGCGCGCCGAACTGGTACGGCGCCTGCTGGAGTACGAGCAGATCAAGATCGCCGCCCTCAACCTGGGCGCCATGCCGCAGGAAGGACGCGATTTCCTGCGGCCGTCGCTGCCGGTCGAGCAAAGCCTGGAGCCGGTGTGGCCCCAGGTCGATCCGCACGACTTGCAGCGCGCCTGGCTCGACGTGCTGCGCCGTGCCAGACTGACCCAGCACCACCGCATCGGACGCCAGGAATTGTCGGTGCGCGAGCACATGTCGGCCATCCTGCGCACCCTGCAGTCGCAGCGCTTCGTCGAATTCGGCGAACTGTTCGCCGGCCAGGAGACGGTGCCGATCGTCGTCGTGCACTTCGTCGCCCTGCTCGAGCTGGCCAAGGAAACCCTGGTCGAAATCACCCAGGCCGAACCGTTCGCGCCGATCTACGTGCGCCTGGCATACTCGCCGGCATGAGCCGAGCGAACAACTTTACGTATTCACACCATGAAAATCATCACGACCATTGAAGAGCTGCGCGACCAACTGCGCGGCCAGCTGCGCACCGCCTTCGTCCCGACGATGGGCAACCTGCACGAAGGCCACTTGTCGCTGATGCGCCTGGCGCGCAAGCACGGTGACCCGGTGGTCGCCTCGATCTTCGTCAACCGCCTCCAGTTCGGGCCGAACGAAGACTTCGACAAGTATCCGCGCACTTTCCAGGCCGACGTCGAGAAACTGGAAAAGGAAGGCGTCTACGTGCTGTTCGCGCCGACCGAGAAAGACCTGTATCCGGAGCCGCAGGAATACCGGGTGCAGCCGCCCGACATGCTGGGCAATACGCTGGAAGGCAAATTCCGCCCCGGTTTCTTCGGCGGCGTATGCACGGTCGTGACCAAGCTGTTCTCCTGCGTGCAGCCGCGCGTGGCCGTGTTCGGCAAAAAGGATTACCAGCAGCTGATGATCGTGCGCAACATGACGCGCCAGTTCGCGATGCCGACCGAAATCATCGGCGCCGAAACCTTTCGCGCCGACGATGGCCTGGCTTTGTCCTCGCGCAATATGTATCTCTCGCCCGACGAGCGCGCCGAGGCGCCGGCCCTGTATGCAGGCCTGAACTTCGTTGCCAACGAAATCCGCAGCGGCCATCTCGACCTCTTCTCGGTCGAGCGCGAAGCGATGGCCCAGCTGGCCGCGCGCGGCTGGAAGCCGGACTACATCTCGGTGCGCAAGCGCATCGACCTGCAGCCGCCCTCGGCCGGCGACCTGGCCGAAGGCGCACCGTTGGTCGTGCTGGCCGCAGCCAAGCTCGGCACTACGCGCCTGATCGACAATCTCGAAATCTGATCGCCGCGTCGAGGCCGGCGCGCCACGGCCGGCCTGATATTTTGCAAATAACTCTTAACTTTTTGCAACATCAAGCGTTGCCGTCTATACTGTGAGGCTATACGGCATGTACGCCGGACTTCGCCGGCCACCATGCCGTGATTTCGCCGCAAGGATTGCCTCCGTGACCGACACCTCGCTTCCCCTGCCCCGCAAGGGCCCGCCCCGTCCCGCGGACATGCTCGAGCGCATCACGCCGCAGGCCGCGCCGCATGAGATGCGCGACCCCTTCGACATCGGCGAGACCTTGTCGAACCTGGCCGACTCCGGCGAGGCCATGACGATCTATCCTGCGGGACTGGGCGCGCCGATGCTGGCGCGCATCGCCTCCGTGCATCCGGAAGACCCGCGCTTCACCTTCGACGTGGCCGGCGCGGGCCCGATTTCGCCCGGACGCGCGACCTTCGTGGCGGCGCTGGGAGGCAACGCCAAGCTGCAGTTCGAGCTCGAAAGCGACTGGGCCAGCCTGCCCGGCCAGCCGAACCTGGTGCCGGCCGTGTTCCCCGATACCTGCCTGGTCCTGAACCGGCGCGCCGCGCCGCGCCTCGACACGCCCGTCAACGGCAGCTACGCCGCCACCTTCACGCTCCTGAACAAGCTGTTCGAGCTGCCGCTGTGCGACTACTCGGTCGGCGGCGTCGGCCTGCGCGCCACGCCCGACCAGGCGGCGGAACTGTATCTGGGACGGAAATTGAAAAGCGTGCGCCTGCAGCTCGGGCCGGCGCTGGCGATCGTGGCCGACCTGGAAATCCGCCTGCTGCGGCCCTTCCGCAGCTTCTTGCTGGGCGAGCAGGTGCAGATCGGGTGCAGCATCGACAATATCGAGATGCAGATGTACCAGCACCTAGAGCGGCTGGTGACGTCGAATCGCGGACGAACCTGAAGCGGCCGGCGAAGTGCCGCCGCCGCGACCGGCGAAGGCTTGTCCTCCCGGCTACTGCGTCACCGCCTGCGCCCACGCCAGCGCCGACAGGTGCGCCTTGTTCACCTCCAGCGGGCTGATGTCGAGCGACCCCGCCAGCGAGCCCACCAGGTTCGAGCTCAGCTCGCAAGCCTCGGCCAGCGCCAGGTAGGGTCCGTACATCCCCTCGCGCGCCATCAGCGCGCGCACCACTTCCGGCGGTAGCGGGATGGTGTCGAGCACCTCCTTCATCGGCAGGCCGAGCAGGCGGTCGAGCAGCGAGAACATGCCGGCGACGAACAGGTGTTCGGCCTCGCCCTTCGGCAGCGCATGCAGCCCCAGCAGTTCGGTAAGGCGGCCGCGCACCACGGCCGTTTCCATCAGCACCGGCGAGTAGCCGCTCGCGCTGGCGCTGGCCAGCAGCATGGTCAGCCAGCGGTACAGGGGCGCATAGCCCATCAGGCTAATCGCCTGGCGGATCGACTGCACCTCGCGCCCCGCGCCGAAGCCGGCCGAGTTGATGTTGCGCAGCAGTTTATAGGTGAGCGCCGGGTCGCGTTTCAGCACGCTTTCGAGCTTCGGGATGTCGTCGTTGTTCTGCACCATCTGCATCAGTTGCAGGATGATGGCCTGGGCCGGGTTCAATCCCTTGACCGGATTGCCGGGGCGCGGGGTCAGGTGGAGCTTGCCGACGAAAGCGTCCAGGCCGAGCATGGCGCAGGCGTCGTAGTCGACCCAGTTGGTGACCGGGCGCCCGACCATGCGCAGCGCCGACTGCTTGGCGGCGGCATAGGCGCGCGCCTGCGCGGCCACGTCGGTGCCGGCGAAGCGCATCTCGAGGTGCGAGGCGTACGGTGCGAGTGCGGCCGTCAGGTGCTTGACCTCGAGGCCGCGCAGGGAAATGCCGACGCCGCCGGCGCGCACGGCCTGGATAGCGGCGCGCGCGCCCGGGTCCATCAGGTGGCGTGCCTGCAGGCTCAGGACGGTGCGCTCGGGCGGCAGCTCGAACAGGGCGTCGGTGGAGAGCATCGCCGGCACGGCGTCGAGGAACAGTTGCTTGTCGCGCAGCAGCCAGCCGTGCTCGGCATGGTTGACATGTTCGGCGACGAAGCCGACCAGTTCTTCGAGGTCGGCGTCCGGCGTCGCCTGCCCGCGCTGCTGCCAGAGTAATTCGTAGCCGATGACGCGCTGGGCGGAATCGAGCAACGGTTCGCGAACAATATAATTGGTGTGATGCATGGAAGTGGCCGCGATAAAACAAGGGCGGCGAGGCGCCGCCGGGTGCTCAGGTACTCAGAAGCCCAGGCTATCGAGCAGGTCGTCGACCTGGCCCTGGTTCGCCACCACCTCGAGATTGTTTTCCGGCTTGATCTGCGGGCCATTCAGCAAGCCACTGTCGAGCTCGCGCTTGATTTCGCTGGGGGCGAAATCGATCAGCACTTGCACCAGCTGCTTTTCCAGGTCTTGCGCGATCGAGGTGATCTTGCCGATCACCTGGCCGGTCAGGTCTTGGAAGTCCTGGGCCAGCATGATGTTCATCAGCTCGGCACGGGTGGCGGTGGCGGCGCGTTCGTTCTCCGCCATCATCGCGACGGTGCGCTCGGCCAGGGAGCGCAGGCCGCCATCGAGGGCGGCGTCGCTGTCGAGCAGTGCCTGCCAGGCGCCGCGCACGTCGGCGCTGCGACTTTCGACCGCATCCTGCAAGGGGCCGGCCGTATCGGTGGCGTCGAGCACGCGCTTGGCGGCCTGTTCCGACAGCCGCGCCACGTAATCGAGGCGGTCGCGCGCATCCGGGATGTCGCTCGCCGCTTTCTCGACCAGCTTGTCCAGGCCGAGTCCGCGCAGGCTGTCGTGCAGCGCACGCGTCATGTGGCCGACCCGGCTCAGGACTTCCTCGTGTGCAACCCCTTCCGAAGCAAACGCAGCGACCGGCTCGTGCATGATCAGGCCTTTTCCATTTTCTCGAAGATCTTGTTCAGTTTCTCGTCGAGGGTGGCCGCGGTGAATGGCTTCACCACATAGCCGCTCGCGCCGGCCTGGGCCGCCGCGATGATGTTTTCTTTCTTCGCTTCGGCCGTCACCATCAGCACCGGCAACTTGGCCAGCGCGGGATCGGCACGGATGTTTTGCAGCATCGTCAGACCGTCCATGTTGGGCATGTTCCAGTCCGAGACCACGAAGTCGAATGGTTCGCTGCGCAGCTTGGCCAGCGCCATCACGCCGTCTTCCGCTTCATCGACGTTGGCGTAGCCCAGTTCTTTCAACAAATTCCGGACGATACGGCGCATCGTCGAGAAATCGTCAACCACCAGGAAACGCATCTTTGGATCAGCCATGAAATACTCCGTTGATTCTTGTACTTAAGGTTAGTGTGGCTTGGGTCGCTGCGACAAGCAACCTCAAGAATAGCATTTTTGTTGCCGTACGGCGATAAAACAGAGAGAAAAGGCGCGATCCGGATCAAACGCGCAACGCTCGTCCGCCGTGGGCCGACAGGTGGTCGAGCACCAGGCCGGGCAAGGCCGTCAGCGGCGCCACTTCGTGGGCCGCGCCGATGGCGATCGCTTCGCGCGGCATGCCGAAGACGACGCAGGATGCCTCGTCCTGGGCAAAATTGTGCGCGCCCGCGTGCTTCATTTCCAGCATGCCGGCAGCGCCGTCCTTGCCCATGCCCGTCAGGATCACCCCGACCGCGTTCTTGCCGGCTGCCACGGCGGCCGAACGAAACAGCACGTCGACCGAGGGGCGGTGGCGGTTGACCGGGTCGGTCTGCTCGATCCTGGTCATGTAGTTGGCGCCCGAGCGCGTCAGCAGCAGATGCGAATGCCCAGGCGCGATATACGCGTGCCCCGGCAGCACCCGCTCGTTGCCGGCGGACTCGACCACGCTGATCTTGCACAGCGAATCGAGGCGGCGCGCGAACGAGGTGGTGAACCCTTCCGGCATGTGCTGGGCGATCAGGATGCCCGGGCAGTCCGAGGGCATCTGCATCAGGAATTCGCGGATCGCTTCGGTGCCGCCGGTGGAGGCGCCGATGATGATCAGTTTTTCCGACGAGATCAACGGGCTGCGCATCGAGGGCAGCGCCATGGTCGGCGCGGCGCTGACATTGGCGCGCTTGACGCGCGCGCGCGCGGCGGCGCGGATCTTGTCGGCGATGAGCTCGGTGTACTCGCGCATGCCGCTCTGGATCGAGATCTTCGGCTTGGTCACGAAGTCGACCGCGCCCAGCTCCAGCGCGCGCATCGTGATTTCCGAGCCGCGCTCGGTCAGCGAGGACACCATCAGCACCGGCATCGGGCGCAGGCGCATCAGCTTTTCCAGGAAGTCGAGGCCGTCCATCTTCGGCATCTCGACGTCGAGCGTGAGCACGTCCGGATTGGTTTTCTTGATCAGTTCGCGTGCGACGAGCGGGTCGGGCGCGGTGCCCACGACTTCCATGTCCGCTTGCGAATTGACGATCTCGCTCATGACGCTGCGGATCAGGGCCGAGTCGTCGACGATCAGGACCTTTATTTTCATGCGTTATCCTTCGGATCAGTACGGGTCAGAACAAGTCGATTTCGCCGCCCATCGGCTCGACCTTGAGGCGCTTGGCATAATCGAGTTCGCGCTTGGCCAGCGTATCGTTCTGGGTTTGCATCAATTTTTTCACCAGCACCTTGCCCGTCTTCGGGAAGAAGTACACCTTGCGCGGGTGGATGTCGTTCAAGTCTTCGGCCAGCACCGGGATGCGTTCGGTCTTGAGAAAACTCATTACGAACTCGGCGTTGCGCTGGCCCACGTTCATCGCGGTAAAGCCGCGCAGCACGGCGCCGCCGCCGAAGACCTTCGCTTCCAGGTGCTCGCGGCGGGCGCCCGCCTTCAGCAAGTCGTTGATCAGGATTTCCATGGCGAAGGTGCCGTAGCGCATGGACGCCGACACCGGGCTGGCGGCATCGCCGCCGTCGGGCAGCATGAAGTGGTTCATGCCGCCCAGGCCGGTGACGCGGTCGCGGATGCAGGCCGAGACGCAGGAGCCGAGCACGGTCACGATCAGCATGTTCTTGCCGGTGTAGTAGTACTCGCCCGGCAGGATCTTGGCCGCGTCGCAGTCGAAGGTGCGGTCATAGTAGACGTTGGTGGCAAAATGCTTGTTCGATTCCATGGCTTTCCGCAGGTCCCGCTCAGGCGCGACGGTCGTTGAGTTCGTAGACGGTCTTGCCGCGCAGGCGCAGCGAGTCGGAAACGTAGAGGAAGTTCTCGGAGTGGCCGGCGAACAGCAGTGCATGCGGCTTCATCAGCGGCACGAAGCGCGCCAGGATCTTGCGCTGGGTGTCCTTGTCAAAGTAGATCATCACGTTGCGGCAAAAGATCGCATCGAACTGGCCGCCGTTTTGCGTGCCGAGCGGCCAGCTGTCCGACAGCAGGTTCAACTGGCGGAAGGTGACCAGCTGGCGCAGTTCCGGACGCACCCGCACCATGCCTTCGTGGCGGCCCTTGCCGCGCAAGAAGAAGCGCTTCAGGCGTTCGGGCGAGATCTTGTCCACCCGGTCGAGCCCGTACATGCCTTCGCTGGCCGTGGCCAGCACGCTGGTGTCGATGTCGGTGGCGATGATCTCCACCTTCGGCGTGAGCGTATTGAAGGCTTCGCACAGCGTCATCGCGATCGAATACGGCTCTTCGCCGGTGGAACTGGCCGAGCACCAGATGGTCAAGGGCGCGCTGTTGTCGCGCCCGCGCAGCAATTGCGCATGGTCGGCCAGCAGCGGGAAGTGGTGCGCTTCTCGGAAGAACGAGGTCAGGTTGGTCGTCAGCGCGTTCGTGAAGGACTCGAATTCCTCGCCCAGGCGCCCTGCTTCCAGGTCGTCCAGGTATTTGCCGAAGGAGTGGATGCCGGTCGCGCGCAGGCGCCGCGCCAGGCGGCTGTAGACCATTTCCTGCTTGCTGTCGGCCAGCGAGATGCCGGCGCGGCTGTAGATCAGCGCGCGCACGCGCTCGAAGTCGGCGCGCGTGAAGTCAAATTCCTTGACTGTGTCGGAGGTGTGTAACGGCACTTTGCCTTACCTGTCTGTTCTGCCGGTCAACAAGACCGGCGATTGCGTTGCCCCGTGCCGTACGTGCAGGTGCGTTTCAAGCAGCCAGCTTGTCGTCGATGAGGCCCATTTCCGCGGACGACATCAAGCGGTCGATATCGACCAGGATCAGCATGCGCTCGTCGACCGTGCCCAGGCCGATCAGGTAGTCGCTGGAGAAGGCGCTGCCCATGTCCGGCGCGGGCTTGACCTGGTCCGGCGTGAGCGTGGTCACGTCCGAGACGCTGTCGACGACCATGCCCATGACGCGGCCGGCGATGTTCAGGATGATCACGACCGTGAACTGGTCGTAGGTCGGCGTGCCGAGATTGAACTTGATGCGCATGTCGACCACGGGAATGATGATGCCGCGCAGGTTGATCACGCCCTTGATGAATTCCGGGGCGTTGGCGATGCGGGTGACGGCTTCGTAGCCGCGGATCTCCTGCACCTTCAGGATGTCGATCCCGTACTCTTCCGAGCCGAGCGTGAAGGCCAGGTATTCGCTGCCGGCGCCTTCGATGTTCTGGGCCGTGATGTGGGTGAGGGACATAGTCATTCCTTGTTGATTGGGTTAAGAAGCCAGCGCCTCGTCGGCCATCTGGCGTGACGAGCGCACCAGCGCCGCCACGTCGAGGATCAGGGAAACGCCGCCGTCGCCGAGGATGGTGGCCCCGGAAATGCCGGCCACCTTGCGGTAGTTCGCTTCCAGGTTCTTCACCACCACGTGCTGCTGGCCGACCAGGTCGTCGATCAGGAGCGCGGCGCGCTTGCCTTCGGATTCCAGGATGACGGCGATGCCGTCGGCCGGGTCCCTGGCGCGCGCATCGATGCCGAACACGCCGTGCAATGCGATCAGGGGCAGGTACTCGCCCCGCACCTTCAGCACCTGGCCGCGGCCGGCGATCTCGCGCACGTCCTCGCGGCGCGGCTGCAGCGACTCGACCACGTAGCCTAATGGAAGGATATAGATTTCCTGACCGCAACGTATAGTCATCCCGTCCAAAATGGCGAGTGTCAGCGGTAAAGAGATCGAAATCGTGGTGCCGAAACCACGGGCGGAGCGGATATCGACCGAGCCACCCATCGAAGTGATGTTACGTTTGACAACATCCATGCCCACGCCGCGGCCCGAGACATCGGTGACGACGTCGGCCGTCGAAAAGCCCGGCGCGAAGATCAGTTGCCAGACTTCGCTGTCGCTCATCGACGCCGACACGGCCAGGCCGTTCTGCGCCGCCTTGGCCAGAATGCGTTCCCGGTTCAGGCCGGCGCCATCGTCGGCCACTTCGATGACGATATTGCCGCCCTGGTGGCCGGCCGACAGGAACAGGCGTCCCGCTTCCGATTTGCCGGCGGCCATGCGCGCGGCCGGCAATTCGATGCCGTGGTCGATGCTGTTGCGTACCAGGTGCGTCAGCGGGTCGACGATGCGCTCGATCAGGCCCTTGTCGAGCTCGGTCGCGGCGCCGTGGGTGATGAAGTCGACCTTCTTGCCGAGTTTTCCGGCGAGATCGCGCACCATGCGCGGGAAGCGCGAGAACACGAAGTCCATCGGCATCATGCGGATCGACATCACCGCTTCCTGCAATTCGTGGGTATTCCTGGTCAGCTGCGATACCGACGACAGCAGGCGCTCATGCAGCATCGGGTCGAGCCCGCTGGAGCGCTGTTCGATCATCGCCTGCGTGATGACCAGCTCGCCGATCAGGTTGATCAACTGATCGACCTTTTCGACCGAGACCCGGATCGAGGACGATTCGGCGCCCTTTTCGTCTTTCTTGCCGACCTTT
The DNA here is from genome assembly GCF_042656795.1 of Massilia jejuensis. Taxonomy (NCBI): domain Bacteria; kingdom Pseudomonadati; phylum Pseudomonadota; class Betaproteobacteria; order Burkholderiales; family Oxalobacteraceae; genus Massilia; species Massilia jejuensis. The sequence goes on from NZ_JBHSMS010000057.1 coordinate 15,102, forward strand.
TTTTCGACCGGCTCGGCGATGTCGGCGCCGGCCGCGGCTTGCGCGGCAGGCGCATCGACGCCGGCCAGGGCGCGGATCTGCTCGATCGGCTGGAAGAAGCCGTAGCCGCGTTCGTCGTCCGACAGGTCGGCCTGGGCGGCCGGTACGGCCTCGGCCGGGTCGAAGAAGCCATAGCCCTGCTCGTGCTCGATGCGGGCGCGTTCCAGCGCCTCGATCGCGGCTTGCTCGGGCGTGAGCGGCGGCGCTTCGAAAATCTTCAGGTCGTCCGGATCGAGCACGAAGGAGCAGATGGCGACGATATCGTCCAGGCGCTCGTGGGTGGTGACGACGAGCGCGCTGCGTCCGCCCTCCAGGGGCGTGACCGAGACGCGGCCCATCAGGCCGAGCTCGTCGACCAGGGCGTTCACGTCGCGCTGCTCGACCGAAGGCAGTTCGATCTTGTAGCGGTGCGCGCCCTCGCCGGTCTGCGCTTTCGGTTCGGCGTGCAGGAAGGATGGCGCAGGCGGCGAGGCGGCCGGCACCAGGCCTTCGGACAGGTCGTGCAGCATCATGCGCACGTTGGCGACCGTGTCCTGATCGACGTGGGCGCCGTTGCGGTGGCCGTCGAGCTGCATCTTGAGCGTATCCTTGGCGGCCAGGAAGGCGTCCACGTGCTGGCTCGTCAATGCCATCTCGCCCTTGCGGATGCGGTCCAGCAGCGACTCGAGCACGTGGGTCACCTCGCTCATGTCGGTGATGCCGAAGGTCGAGGCGCCCCCCTTGACGGAATGGGCGGTGCGGAAGATCGCGTTCAGGTCTTCGCTATCCGGGGCGGCCACGTCGACGCCCAGCAGCAGCCGTTCCATTTCGGCGAGCAGTTCCTCGGCTTCGTCGAAAAAGACCTGGTAAAACTGGCTGATGTCGATCGTCATGGGGAAATCCTGCGAAGAGACGCGTGCATGCGGCGCTGCGCCATGCCCTAGCCGATCACTTTCTTGACCACTTCGATCAGGCGCTGCGGATCGAAGGGCTTGACCAGCCAGCCGTTCGCACCGGCCGCGCGGCCCTTCGCTTTCATTTCGTCCGAGGATTCGGTGGTCAGCATCAGGATCGGCACCTTCTGGTACTCGGGCAAGCCGCGCAGATGCTTGATCAGCGACAGGCCGTCCATGCGCGGCATGTTCTGGTCGGTCAGCACCAGGTCGACGACCTGGTTCTTCGCCTTGTCGAGGCCATCCTGGCCGTCGACCGCTTCGATCACCTGGTAGCCGGCGGCCTTCAGGCTGAACGCCACCATCTGGCGCAGCGAGCTGGAATCGTCGACCGCGAGAATTGTTTTAGCCATGTTTGCTCCTGCTGTTTTCTTGATGTGTGAGGGCGGACGAATTGTCAGAACAATTCGATGTCGCCGCTTTCGAGGTGCCGTTGTTCGACCGATTTGCGCAGCACGCTGCGCAGCTCGAGCGACTGGATCGCCAGCGCCATGCTGACCTTGCCCAAACGCTCGACGATTTCGTCGCTGCCCGTGTCGGCCTGGATATCGGCGCCGTGCTGGTCGAGCGTGCCGAGGAATTCGCGCAAGCCGGTCACGCGCTTCAGGGTACGCTCGATCAACTGGCTCGTCATGTCCTGGAACTGCATGCTGGTGATCGCCGTGTTGACGTGGGTGCCGATTTCGCCCGACATCGCCGCCAGCTTCGCCGTTTCCTCGGGCGTGGGCATGCCGCCGGCGAGCAGGCGGTCGATCGCTTCCTGGCGTGCGCCGACCGCGCTATGGATGGCGATGAAGCTGCCGGTGAGCTTGTCGACTGCTTCCTCGAGCAGCAGTTCGGTCTGCAGCAAGTCGGTTTCGACTTCATTCAGGTGGCGTCGGCCGTGCGCCGACACGCCCGACAGCAGGCGTTTTACATGCGAACCTAAAATTTTTTTTCTTGTCATTCTGTCCTCCTGGCCCGGAGCGTGCGGGCGCATGCCTTGGCGCTTATCTGGTCGCGGCGACGACGGCCTGCGCCGCCGCCTTGCCGTCCTCGGCCGGCACGTCGAGCGTGGCGGCGTCGCGCATGACGGCCTCTTCGGTGCGCTTGTTCATCACGATGATGCTGATGCGGCGGTTGATCGGATTGAAGGGATCGGCGCGGTCGAGCGGCGCGGCCGCGGCCAGGCCTACCACGCGCAGGATCTTCTCGTCGGCCAGGCCGCCGACCACCATCGCGCGGCGCGAGGCGTTGGCGCGGTCGGCCGAGAGCTCCCAGTTGCTGTAGCCGGCGTCGCTGGAATACGGGGTCGAATCGGTGTGCCCGGACAGGCCGATGCGGTTCGGCACGTCGTTGAGGACCATGCCGAGCACGTGCAGGATATCGCTGGTGTAGGGCTGCAGCGTCGCTTTCGCCAGCGCGAACATCGGGCGGTTCTGCTCGTCCACGATCTGGATGCGCAAGCCTTCGCTGGTGATGTCGAGCAGCAGCTGGTTCTGGTATTTCTTCAGCGTCGGATTGGCTTCGATGACCGATTCGATCTTCGCCTTCAGGCTTTTCAGGCGCTCGCCCTCGGCCTTTTCGAGTGCGGCCTTGGCCGCGTTCAGGTCGTAGGTCTTCTTGTCGGGTTCGATGTCGCCCTTCTTCACCTGGCCATTGCGGCGCGTGAGGTCGGTGCCGCCGCCCTTGATGACCGAGGAGCTGTCGCCGGAACCGGAGCCGCCTTCCATCGCCACCTTGAGGGGATTCTTGAAGAATTCCGAGATGCCGTCGAGGTCGCCCTTGGAGGTCGAGCCGAGCAGCCACATCAGCAGGAAGAACGCCATCATCGCCGTCACGAAGTCGGCGTAGGCGATCTTCCAGGCGCCGCCGTGATGCCCGCCAGCGGTCTTCTTGATCCGCTTGACGATGATCGGGCGCATTCCCTCGTCAGCCATGGCGATTCCGTCGGGTGTTCGGGTCAGGGGAAATGGAAGAGGACACGCTTATTTGCTCTTCGACTTCTTGATATGCTCTTCGAGCTCGGCGAAGGTCGGGCGCTCGGTCGAGTACAGTACCTTGCGGCCGAATTCCACCGCCAGCGCCGGCGCGTAGCCGTTCAGGCTGGCCAGCAGGGTGACTTTCACGCACTGGAACATCTTGCTCGACTCGTCCAGCTTTTGCTCCGCCAGGCTCGACAGCGGCGCGACGAAGCCATACGCCAGCAGAATGCCGAGGAAGGTGCCGACCAGCGCTTTCGCGATCAGGATGCCGAGTTCGGCCGGCGGAATGCCGACCGACTCCATCGTGTGCACCACGCCCATGACGGCGGCGACGATGCCGAAGGCCGGCAGGCCGTCGCCGAGCTTGGCGATGACATGGGCCGGCACCGCCCCCTCGTGGTGGTGGGTCTCGATCTCGTTGTCCATCAGATTCTCGATCTGGAAGGCGTCCATGTTACCGGAGACCATCAGGCGCAGGTAATCGGCCATGAATTCGATGATGTGGTGGTCGGCCAGTACCAGCGGGTATTTCGAAAACAGCGGACTGGCTTCCGGCGATTCGATATCGCCCTCGATCGACATCAGGCCTTCCTTGCGCACCTTGGACAGGACGTCGAACAGCAGCGACATCAGCTCCATGTACATCTCGCGCGTGTACGGCGAGCCCTTGAACAGGCCGGGCAGCGCCTTCATGGTCGCCTTGATCGACTTGTTGTTGTTACCGACAAAGAATGCGCCGACGGCCGCGCCGCCGATCATCAGCAGTTCGATCGGCTGGAACAAAATGGCCGCGTGCCCGCCGGCCAGGATGAAGCCGCCGAACACCGAGGCGCAGACGATGACGTAACCAATAATGACTAACAAGACACTTGCTCCAGAAGGCGGCCAGGCAGAATGCCCGAAGGTCCAGGATTCCGAGACAATGTATCTCAGAAAAAATATTTACGCAGGGAACTACTCCAGCTCGAACAATAGCTGGAGAATGGCCTGTGGGCAAGTAAAAAGGCCGGATCTGTGGTCTAAAAGTGCCAGATATAGAGAGTTCGACCCGTATCGTGCAGAAACAGCGATGCGTTCGGGGGCGCTTCCGGAATGGCGAATTCATAACTCATCAATATGCTGCCCGCACGCATCTCGCGCCGCGCCTTGCGCCACAGCGCCGTCATCGCCGCCGGCGACAGGTAGGCGAAGATGGCGTCGTAGCGGCCAAAGTCGAGCGACTCGTAGTCGCCGCGGATAAAACGGGCGCGGCTGCCGCTGAGCCTTGCGCGCAGATGGCTGGCCAGCCAGGGCAAGGGCGCCAGCTCGATGCCCGTCACTTGCGCATCCGGACGCCGCCGCGCCAGCTCCATGACCAGGCCGCCGAGGCCGCTGCCGATGTCGATCACGGACACGCCGCTCCCCTGCGGCAGCTGCGCGGCCACCGCCGCCCAGGCCGCCTTGCCGGACGGGTAATACGGCACCTGGGTGCGGAAGGTCGACCAGTAGAGCGCCAGCATGAAGAGGAACACGGCCAGGAACAGCCAGGGCGGCAGCGCCAGCTTGCCCGTCCCGTACAGCGCCGGCGGGAACAGCAGGCAGATCGCGACCCACCACCAGGCCAGGCGCCAGCGCCAGGTCAGCGCGGCGGCGAATACGCCTTGCAGGATGGCGGCCGCGAGATAGGACGGCTGGGCGCCGGCACGCGCCAGCAGGTAGACGGCAAGCAAGGTCAGGGGAAAGGCGGCGCACTGGCAGAGCAGCGCGCGTACCGCCGGTGCGCGCAGGAGGCGAAGCGTCACGGGCGCAGCGTCACGGCGAAACGGCCAGGCGGCGGCTCAGGGCTGGCCCTGGGCATCCTGGCGGGCGGCCGCTTGCGCGGCGTCAAGCGCGGCCGCGTCCTTTGCCTTGCGCGTCTTGCCGGCGCGCGAAGGCATGTGGCACAGGCCGCACAGGTAGTCGCTGTTCAGGTCGAAGGTATTGACGACGAACTTGCCCTTGCACTTGCCGCAGGGCGCGAGCGCCAGCATATTGCTCTGGAAGAAGCGTACGAGGGTCCAGGCGCGCGTCAGCGACAGCAAGGGCTCTTCGCCCGGCACGGCTGGCATCTGTTCGAGATAGAGCTTATAGGCCTTCATCACCGCCTGCACACCGGTGGCGCCGGCATGTTCGACCAGGAAATTATGAATATTGATGAACAGCGAGGAGTGGATGTTCGGTTGCCAGGTCAGGAACCAGTCCGTCGAAAACGGCAGCATCCCCTTGGGAGGCGACATGCCCTTGAGTTCCTTGTACAGCTTGATGAGGCGCTCGCGCGAGAGCGAGACCTCGCTTTCCAGCAGCTGCAGGCGGGCGCCCAATGTAATCAGCTCGATGGCGAGCTGGATTTCCTGCGCTTCCGATACGACGCTTTTTTTACTCATCCCACGGCTCCGGCTTTTCTCCCGGCTATCCTACACCATCGGCTAGAGCTCAGCGGGATATTACAATGTGTCTCAGCAGAAATATTTTCGCTGACGGGATTTAAGCAATCTCTTCGGCAGGCTGGCCGGCCATCAGGATGGCGGCATGCGACTGTGCGAGCGCGCGGTCCTTGGTGTGGCTGGTCAGCATCGACAGGATGGCGGTGTCGTCGAAGCGGAAGCGGGCCAGCATCATGTTACCCCCGGCAAGCTTCAGGATCTGGGCATTGCTCATGCCTTCGATCAGGTCGGCGATGTCGGCCGAGATGCCGAGACGGAAAATGGCAGTGACCTTGTCGGCGCGGATCATTTGCTGGGCCAGCATCAGGTAGCTCAGGTTGGCGTCCCGGATTTCAGCCATCATGTCGTTTACAGTCATTTTTCTTCTCCATCCCGTTGAACCTGGCGCTAATGTGTGTTGCCAGTGAGATAGATTCTGACCGTGGAGAAACATTTGGGAAATCGGACAGACCCTGTATTTTGGGTCCGGTAAACACGGATGCGCCCGTAGGAGTTTGTCTGACAAACCCAGGCTGGAAGAGGATGCGCCCCTATGAAACGAGGGACTGAAGCGGTCTTACAAAGTGCACTGTACGAACCGAATGAACGGCAGCCAAATTCTTCATTTGTTGGTTTACGTCAACAATTTTCAGAACTTGAGGGTGGAATCGGACTTTTTTACCGTCCGTTTCTTGCCTGATACACCTTTAACGGCAGCACTTCGAAGAACTTTAGGGCGATTTCAAATTATTTTTCGATTATTTTCGGTCACGCTCCAGCGCTTCTGACTCTTTTACGGCGGCCTCAGCTGGAACTTTAGGGTGCGAGGTAAAAAAATTTTCAAAAATCCGGAACATGGCCGCAGCGCTGACCCGGCCCCGCGAAAGATAACGATCCGTCATCGCGACGGTGCCGCCGGGCGGCTTTCTTGCTACACTCCGGCCCACGCCGGCGGCGCCCCGAGCCCCGCTCCCTGACTCCTCACCCATCTACCATGAGCGAACCTTCGATTACCCGCGCCGACTGCGTCCTGCGCGACGCCGACGATCCACTGGCGCCGCTGCGCGAGCGCTTCGACCTGCCCGCCGGCGTCATCTACCTGGACGGCAATTCCCTGGGCGCCCGTCCGCGCGCGGCGCTGGCGCGCGCCCAAGAGGTGGTGGCCCGGGAGTGGGGCCAGGACCTGATCAGGAGCTGGAACACGGCCGGGTGGTTCGATCTGCCCAAGCGCCTCGGCCAGCGCCTGGCGCCGCTGCTCGGCGCGCAGCCGTCCGAAGTGGCCGTCACCGACACCACCTCGCTCAACCTGTTCAAGGCGCTGGCCGCCGCCGTGCGCATCCAGGCCGAGGGGCCGCAGTCCGGCCGGCGCGTGCTCGTCACCGAGCGCAGCAACTTCCCGACCGATATCTACATGGCCGAAGGCCTGGCCGAGTGGCTCGGGCGTGGCTACCGCGTGCGCCTGGTGGACAGCGTCGAGGAACTGCCCGCCGCCATCGACCAGGAGTGCGCCGTCGTCATGCTGACCCATGTGAACTACCGGACCGGCTACCAGCACGACATGGCGGCCCTCACCCGCCATGCGCACCGATCCGGTGCACTGATCGTGTGGGACCTGGCCCACTCGGCGGGCGCCGTGCCGCTCGACCTGAACGCCGCGCAAGCCGACTTCGCCGTGGGCTGCACCTATAAATACCTGAACGGGGGTCCCGGCTCGCCGGCCTTCATCTGGGTACCGCAGCGCCATCAGGCGCGCTTCGCCCACCCCCTCACCGGCTGGTGGAGCCATGCCAGGCCCTTCGCGATGGCGCACGGCTTCGCTCCCGCCGACGGCATCGGCCGCGCCCTGTGCGGCACCCAGCCGGTGGTCTCGCTGGCCCTGGTCGAATGCGGCCTCGAAATATTCGAAGAAACGAGCATGGACGCCGTCCGCGCCAAGTCGCTCGCCTTGACCGACCTCTTCATCGACCTGGTGGAGGCGACCTGCGCCGGTCACCCGCTGGGCCTGGTCACGCCGCGCGAGCACGCCCGGCGCGGCAGCCAGGTCGGTTTCACCCATCCCCATGGCTACGCCGTGATGGCCGCCCTGATCGCGCGCGGGGTGATCGGCGACTACCGCGAACCCGAGATCATGCGCTTTGGCTTCACGCCGCTCTACACCCGTTTCGTCGATGTCTGGGACGCGGTGGCGGTCCTGAAGGATATCCTCGACCGGGAAGACTACGACGTGGCCGCCGAACGCGGCGCAGTGACGTGAACGAGCACGAGGCGCACATGGACGACACCGACAAGAAGGCGCCCGACTGGCACGGCGCGACAATGGATTTCCGGGAGTCGATGAGCTATGGCGACTACCTGGGCCTGGACCAGCTCCTGTCGGCGCAGCACCCGCGCTCGCCGAACCACAACGAGATGCTGTTCATCATCCAGCACCAGACCAGCGAACTCTGGATCAAGCTGATGCTGCACGAACTGCACGCCGTGCGCCTCCACCTGCGCGCCGGCGCACTCGACCCGGCCTTCAAGATGCTGGCGCGCGTGGCCCGCATCATGGACCAGCTGGTACATGCCTGGGACGTGCTGGCGACCATGACGCCCTCCGAATACACGGCGATCCGGCCCTACCTGGGCGCGTCCTCGGGCTTCCAGTCGCACCAGTACCGCGAGCTCGAATTCATCCTCGGGAACAAGAACGCGGCCCTGCTGGCGGTGCACGAAAAGAATCCGCCGGCCCACGCGGCGCTGAGCGCGGCCCTGGCGGCGCCCTCGATCTACGACGAAGCGGTGCACCTGCTGGCGCGCAGCGGCCATGTCATCGCGCCGGAGCGCCTGGCCCGCCCGCCCGGCGAGCCCACCGTCCGGGACGACTCGGTGCAGGCGGCCTGGCTCGCCGTCTACCAGGATCCCGACCGGCACTGGGGCCTGTACGAGCTGGCCGAAAAGCTGGTCGACCTCGAGACCGCCTTCCGCTTCTGGCGCTTCCGCCACGTGACCACGGTCGAGCGCATCATCGGCTTCAAGACCGGCACCGGCGGCACCGCCGGCGTGAGCTACCTGCGCAAGATGCTCGACGTGGTGCTGTTCCCGGAACTGTTCGCGCTGCGCACGGCGCTGTAAGCGCGCCGTCGACCGCCCCGGGTAGAATGGCCTGCATCGACAAGGAGGGCGCATGGATGGCGACGTACTGATTCTTTCGGGCTTGTGGAATTCGGGGCCGCAGCATTGGCAGTCGCACTGGGAGGCACGCCATCGGCAGTGGCGCCGGGTCGAACATCGCGACTGGAACAATCCGGTGCGCGACGAATGGGTGGCCGAGCTCGACGCCGCCGTCGGCGCCTGCGCCGGCGCGCCCGTGCTCGTCGCCCACAGCCTGGGCTGCATGCTGGCCGCCCACTGGGCCGCCTGCGGCTCGCCGCTGCGCGCGGCGGGCGCCTTCCTGGTCGCGCCCAGCGACGTCGACGCTCCGTCCTACCCGATCGACGCCAACGGCTTCGCCCCGGTGCCGATGGCGCGCCTGCCCTTTCCCAGTGTGGTGGTCGCCAGCACGAACGACCCGTTCGTCACACGCGAGCGCGCCCTGGCCTTCGCCGAAGCCTGGGGCAGCCGCCATGTCGAGATCGGCCCTGCCGGCCACCTGAACGCCGATGCCGGCTACGGCCACTGGCCCGAGGGCGAACGCCTCTTGCTCGAATTTCTCGAACAGGTGCGCACATAGCCACGCGCGGCCATATTTATACTTTGCATTTGATTATGCGTTTATGATGGCGGCTGCATAACCAGGCACCGCCATGGCAGATCCCGCGCCTCCCCTTCCGCGTCCGTTCTCGCTCTACCTCGACTGCTGCCGCTTCCTGGCGGCGGTCCTGGTCGTGGTCAGCCATTTCCGGCCCTACGGCGCCATCGCGGCCGGTTCCGGCTACTGGTGGCTGGGCCTGGGGCGTGAATCGGTCGTGGTGTTCTTCGTGCTGTCCGGTTTCGTGATCGCCTATACCGCCGAGCGCAAGCCGACGGGCCTGCGCGGCTATTGCGTGGCACGCTGCACGCGCATTTATTCGGTCGCCCTGCCCGTGGCGCTGCTCGCCTTCGGCGCCGCCGCCCTGCTCGTGCTGGCCAAGCTGGCGACGCCGCAGCAGTTTTACCAGCTGGGCAAACCCTGGCTGTACCTGCCGCTGCACCTGCTCTTCATGGGCGAGCTCTGGACCCTGTCCGAGACGCCGCCGCTGCTCGCGCCCTACTGGTCGCTCGGCTACGAGGTCTGGTACTACGCGCTGTTCGGCGCGGCCTTTTACCTGCGCGGCCGGCGCCGGCTGCTGGCCGTCGGCGCGATGCTGCTGTTCGTCGGCCCCAAGCTGTGGCTGTTGCTGCCGGTCTGGCTGGCCGGCGTCGCCGCCTACCACTGGCAAAAAACGCACACGCTCGGGCGCACGCAGGCGCTTGCCGGATGGGTCCTGTCCCTGCTGCTGCTGGCGGCGTTCAAGGCGAGCGAGCTCGATGCGGCGCTGCGTGCCCTGGCCCACGCCGGCTGGCCCTTCCCGGGCCTGCCCCTGAAAAGCGCGGACCGCTTCCTGGCCGATTATGTCGTGTGCATGCTGGTCGTGATGAACTTCCTGTGCGCCAGGAGCGCGGGCTTGGGCCTGTTGCTGCGCATCGAGCGCCCGGTGCGCTGGCTTGCCGCGTATACCTTCACGCTCTACCTTGCGCACGCGCTGGTGATGCAGGTGTGGCTGATCGTCTACCCGCACCGGCGCACCGACCTGGCCGACGTGCTGTCGCTGGCGGCGGTGATCGTCTCGGCGACCTTGCTGATCGGAGAACTGACCGAGCATCGCAAGGGGTGGTGTGCGCGCTTGTTCACGTGGGCGGCGGCGCGCCTGCCGTTCGCGCAGCAGGCGGGCGGCGCCGCGAAATCCATGCGGTGAGCGCGCGGACCCGGAGGGCCAACGTGCGAACGACGTAAAAAACCGGGCGCAGCGCGGCAGCTGGCCCGGTGTTCGTTCGACGGCAGGATTACTTCGCCGTCGCCAGCAGCATCTCGTTCAGGCGCTTGACGAAACTGGCCGGATCGGCCAGGCTGCCGCCCTCGGCCAGCATCGCCTGGTCGAACAGGATGTGCGACCAGTCGGCAAAGCGCGGGCTGCTCGCGTCTTCGTACTTCAGGCGCGTCACCAGCGGGTGGTTCGGGTTGATCTCGAGGATCGGCTTCGAATCGGGCGCGTTCTGGCCGGCCGCTTTCAGCATGCGCACCAGGTTAGCCGACAGCTCGTGCTCGTCGGCCACCAGGCAGGCCGGCGAATCGGTCAGGCGGTGCGTCACGCGCACGTCCTTGGCCTTCTCGAGCAAGGCGCCTTTCATCTTCTCCACGAGGTCCTTGTACTGGGTCTCGGTCTCCTCGTGTTCCTTTTTCTCGGCCTCGTCTTCCAGCTTGCCCAGGTCCAGCCCACCCTTGGCCACCGAGGTCAGTTCCTTGCCGTCGAATTCGGTCAGGAAGGACAGCATCCATTCGTCGACGCGGTCGGTCAAGAGCAGCACTTCGACGCCTTTCTTGCGGAAGATCTCGAGGTGCGGGCTGTTCTTGGCGGCGTTGAAGTTATCGGCCGTGACGTAATAGATCTTGTCCTGGCCTTCCTTCATGCGCGCGATGTAGTCCGCGAATGAGACGGTCTGTTCGTCGGTCTCGTTGTGGGTCGAGGCAAAGCGCAGCAGCTTGGCGATGCGGTCCTTGTTGGTCGCGTCCTCGCCGATGCCTTCTTTCAGGACCTGGCCGAATTCCTTCCAGAAGGTGACGTACTTGTCCTTCGTTTCCTGTTCGTCCGCGTTGGCCAGCTCTTCCAGCATGCCCAGCACGCGCTTGGTCGATCCTTCGCGGATCACCTTCACGTCGCGCGACTCCTGCAGGATCTCGCGCGAGACGTTCAGCGGCAGGTCGGCCGAATCGATCACGCCCTTGATGAAGCGCAGGTAGGTCGGCATCAGCTGCTCGGCGTCGTCCATGATGAAGACGCGCTTGACGTACAGCTTGATGCCGCCGCGCTTGTTGCGGTCCCACAGGTCGAACGGCGCATGGCCCGGCACGTACAGCAGCTGCGTGTACTCGCTGCGTCCTTCCACGCGGTTGTGCGTGAACGTCAGCGGCTCCTGGAAGTCGTGCGAGACGTGCTTGTAGAATTCGTCGTACTGCTCCTTGGTGACCTCGGACTTGTTGCGCGCCCACAGCGCGCTGGCCTGGTTCACGGTCTCGAATTCGTCGCGGGCGACGGTGGCCTTCGCCTCTTCGTCCCACTCTTCCTTCTGCATCAGGATCGGCAGCGAGATGTGGTCCGAATACTTGCGGATGATCGACTTCAGTTTCCAGTTCGACAGCAGCTCGTCCTCGCCCTCGCGCAGGTGCAGGATGACGTCGGTGCCGCGGCCGGCCTTCTCGATCGCCTCGACGCTGTAGTCGCCTTCGCCGGTCGATTCCCAGCGCACGGCCTGCGTGCTGTCCGCGCCCGCGCGCCGCGTTTCCACCGTGATGCGGTCGGCCACGATGAAGCCCGAATAGAAGCCCACGCCGAACTGGCCGATCAGGGCCGCGTCCTGCTGCTGGTCGCCCGACAGGCGCGAGAAGAATTCCTTGGTGCCCGACTTGGCGATCGTGCCCAGGTGCGAAATGACTTCCTCGCGGCTCATGCCGATGCCGTTATCGGAAATGGTAATGGTCTTCGCTTCCTTGTCGAGGCTGACCTTGATCCTGAGTTCGTGGTCGTTGCCATACAGGGCGTCGTTGTTGATCGCTTCGAAGCGCAGCTTGTCGGCGGCGTCGGAAGCGTTCGAAATGAGTTCGCGCAGGAAGATTTCCTTGTTCGAATACAAGGAGTGAATCATCAATTGCAGCAGCTGCTTTACTTCAGCTTGAAAGCCAAGGGTCTCTTTTTCGGCGACGGCCATGTTGTTCCTCGTGATGACAAATTAAACGGATTACGGTTGAACGGATTGCTGCAATATTGGGATAGCGTTACGGTTTTCAAGAGCTCTTCTCGCGTACCGACCAATACATGTCGATGACAAGCTGTTGCGCCGGTGGTGCCACCGCGCCTTCGACGCCGTACAATACCGGCTTCATCCACCGCATTGGAATTTCCATGTCCGTCTACGACAAACTGAAGGAATTGAACATCACCCTGGAGCAAGCCGCCACCCCGGCTGCCGCCTATGTCATGTACGTGCAGACCGGCAACCTGGTCTTCATCTCCGGCCACATCGCCAAGCACGCGGACGGTTCGGTCAATGTCGGCCAGCTCGGCAAGGACAAGAGCACGGCCGACGGCCAGGCGGCCGCGCGCGCGATCGCGGTCGACCTGATGGGCACGCTCCAGGATGCCTGCGGCGGCGACCTGACCCGCGTCAAGCGCATCGTCAAGCTGATGAGCCTGGTCAACTCGACCCCGGAGTTCACCGAGCATCACCTGGTCACGAACGGCGCTTCGGAACTGTTCGGCGAAGTCTTCGGCGACGCCGGCAAGCATGCCAGGAGCGCCTTCGGCGTGGCCCAGATCCCGCGCGGGGCCTGCGTCGAGATCGAAATGATCGTCGAAGTGGCCTGACACCCTTCCGATCGGCAGCGATTCACGGGGCCAGGCTACCCGCCGGGCCCCTTCGCGGGCAGCTTACCGAGCGCCCATCATGGCCGGGTCGCACCGGCGCCACCTCACAGCGAGACCAGCATGAACATCCAAGATCCCCATCCCATCAAGTGGCAGTTTTCGGAACGCGCGCAAGGGCTGCAAAGCTCCTTCATCCGCGAGATCCTGAAGATCACCCAGCGTCCCGAGATCATTTCATTTGCCGGCGGCCTGCCCTCGCCGGCCACCTTCCCGGTCGAGCGCATGCGGGCGGCCTACGACAAGGTGCTGCTCGACGCCGGCAAGGTGGCGCTGCAATACGGTCCGACCGACGGCTTCGCGCCGCTGCGCGCATGGATCGCCGACTCGCTCTCCACCGAAGGCACGAAGATCCTGCCCGAGCAGATCTTGATGGTGTCGGGTTCGCAGCAGGCGCTTGACCTGATCGGCAAGGTGCTGATCGACGAAGGCAGCCGGGTGCTGGTCGAAACACCGAGCTACCTGGGCGCGCTGCAGGCCTTCTCGGTCTACCGCCCCGAATTCGCCTCGGTCGATACCGACGACGACGGCCTGGTCCCCTCCTCGATCGACGCCGTCGCCAAGGGCGCGCGCCTGCTGTACGCGCTGCCGAACTTCCAGAACCCGACCGGCCGCTCGCTCTCGCTCGCGCGCCGGCGCGAACTGGTGGAAACCTGCGCCCGCCTGCGCCTGCCCCTGATCGAGGACGATCCCTACGGCGCGCTGTCGTACACGGGCGCGCCGATGCCGAAAATGGTGGCGATGCATCCGGACGGCGTCATCTACATGGGTTCCTTCTCGAAGGTGCTCACGCCCGGCATCCGCCTCGGCTACGTGTGCGCCCCGCTGCCGCTGGTGCGCCGCCTCGAGCTGGCGAAACAGGCGGCCGACCTGCATACCGCCCAGCTCACGCAGATGGTGGTGTACGAAGTGGTCAAGGACGGCTTCCTCGACGAGCACATCCCGACCATCCGCGCGCTCTACGGCAGGCAGTGCCGGGCGATGCTCGACGCCATGGCCGAACACTTTCCGGCGGCCGTCAGCTGGACCAAGCCGGAAGGCGGCATGTTCATCTGGGTCACGCTTCCGAAAAGCATCGACGCCATGCAGCTGCTCGATACGGCGATCGCCTCGCGCGTCGCCTTCGTTCCGGGCGCGCCCTTCTACGCCAACGCAGGAGAGACCAATACGCTGCGCCTGTCGTTCGTCACCGTGCCGCCGGAACGCATCCGGGAAGGGATTGCGATCCTCGGCAAGCTGATTGCTGCACTGCTTTGACACGGTCCGGCAGCGGCGCGTGCGCCGCCGCTGCCCGCGTGTCCAAGGAGGGGAAGCCGGGTTTTAATTGCCGAATCAAAACATTTCGGCGTAGCCGCGGCAGCGACGCCCTGACGTTGCGGCACTGCAGTAAAATGTACTAGCTATCAGACAACAAAAGTTCCCACTGCAGTCGACATCGGGGTATGATTTTGCACGAGATCAAACCCGTCGCCATGGCGAACTGCAATGTCCAACCTAGACCACGCACCTGCCGCAACGCCGCGCCAGACCGCTATCCTGATCGTCGACGACGCTCCCGCGCAGCTCGGATTGATACGCTCCATGATGCTGCAGCAGGGCTACCACACCTTCGTGGCGAACAGCGGCGAACGGGCGCTTGTCATTGCCCAGCGCGCCCAGCCGGACCTGATCCTGCTCGACATCGTCCTGCCCGGCATGGACGGCATGGAAGTGTGCCGGCGCCTCAAGGCGCACCCGAGCACCTGCAACATTCCCGTCATTTTCATGAGCGCGCGTACCGATACCGACGACATCGTGGCCGCCTTCGACATCGGCGCCTCCGACTATATTCCGAAGCCGCTGCGCCTGGCCGAGGTCTGCGCCCGCGTGCGTGCCCAGCTGCACTTCCGGCACACCAGTACGTCGCAGCAGCAGCAAGCCGATCGCCTGCGCCTGATCGTCGACAGCATGGACGAAGGCTTGATGGTGCTCGAACCCTCGGGCCGCATCCAGTACACCAATCCGGCCTGCAACCGCTACCTCGGCTATGCGCCCAACGAGCTGGCCGGCTGCTCGCTCGACGACCTGCTGGCGCCCTCGGTGGCGCAGGAATACCTGGAGCTGTTCAGCCAGAGCGTGCTGGACGCCTCGGCGCCGAACTGGCGCGGCGCGCGCGAGGTGCTGATCCGCCAGCGCGACGGCATGCTGCGCGCGATGGATTTCACCCTGACGCCGATGGGGTCCGAGCAGCCGCTGTTCGTCGCACTGCTGCATGACATCACGCACCACAAGCAGTCCGAAAATGCGCTGCAGCGCGCGGCCTTGATCGATCCGCTGACGAAAATCGCCAACCGCCGCCATTTCGACACTTTCCTCGACAAGGAATGGCAGCGCGCGCTTCGCTCGGGCGAGCCGCTCTCGCTGATCGTGCTCGACGTCGACCATTTCAAGGGCTATAACGACAGCCTGGGCCACGCCGCCGGCGACGCCTGCCTGCAACAGGTGGCGATGGCGCTGCAGTCGCATGCGCTGCGCGCCACCGACCTGGCCGCGCGCTACGGCGGCGAGGAATTCGTGCTGCTGTTCGGCGAGACCGGCTTCGAGGCCGCCTGCCTGCTCGCCGAAACGATCCGCGCCCACGTCGAGTCGCTGAATATCGCCAATCCGCGCTCGGCCACCTCGCGCTGGGTCACCGCCAGCCTGGGCGTGGCCACGATCGTGCCGACCCAGTTCGACGACATCAAGGAATTTTTCGTCTGCGCCGACCGCGCCATGTATGCGGTCAAGGAGGCCGGACGCAATGGCGTGCGCGCGGTGCAGACCGGCGCCACCTTCGACACCATCGCCGACGTCCTCGCGTCCTGAAGAACTTGCGTGGAAGCGAACGCGGGTCCGGCCGCGCGAACTGGCCGGCGCCGGTATTTATCGGCTTATAATGGTCGCTTTCGCATCGCGCCCACCAAGACCGCCGTGAATCCGCCGTGAATCCAAACCTCGACAAACTCCACCCCTATCCCTTCGAAAAGCTGCGCGCCCTGTTCGCCGGCGTAACGCCCAATCCCGGCCTGGCTCCGATCAGCCTCGGCATCGGCGAACCGAAGCACCCGACCCCGCTCTTCATCGAGAAAGCCCTGATGCATGCGGTGGCCGGCCTGTCGAACTATCCGAGCACGGTCGGTGGCGAGCCGCTGCGCACGGCCATCGCCGCCTGGATCGAGCGCCGCTACGGCGTGCCGGGCCTGGACGCGGCGACGATGGTCTTGCCGGTCAACGGTTCGCGCGAGGCGCTGTTCGCGATCGCCCATGCCGTGGTCGACGCCAGCCGTGCCGAGCCGCTGGTGCTGTGCCCGAACCCGTTCTACCAGATCTACGAAGGCGCGGCCTACCTGGCCGGCGCGACGCCGTATTTCGTCAATTCCGAACCGGCGCGCAACTTCGCCCCCGACTACGGCGCCGTGCCCGACGCGGTATGGTCGCGGGTGCAGCTGCTGTATGTCTGCTCGCCCGGCAATCCGACCGGCGCGGTGCTGGGCCTGGACGACTGGCGCGCGCTGTTCGACCTGAGCGACCGCCACGGCTTCGTGATCGCGTCCGACGAGTGCTATTCCGAGATCTACACCGGTGCCACGCCGCCACTGGGGGCGCTGGAAGCGGCGCACGAGCTTGGCCGCAGCCGCGGCGATCGGCCGTATGCGAACCTGGTCGTGTTCTCGAGCCTGTCGAAGCGCTCGAACGTGCCGGGCATGCGCTCCGGCTTCGTCGCGGGCGACCCCGCCGTGCTCAAGAAATTCCTGCTCTACCGCACCTACTGCGGCGGCGCGATGTCGCCGACCGTGCAGGCGGCCTCGATCGCGGCCTGGGGCGACGAGTCGCACGTGCAGGACAACCGCGTACTCTACAAGGAAAAATTTCACCTGATTACCCCGCTGCTGCGCGAGGTGATGGATGTCGAACTGCCCGACGCCGGCTTTTACCTGTGGGCCGACGTGCGCCGCAGCGGCCTGTCGGACACCGACTTCGCACGCCGGCTGTACGCCGAATATAATGTGACGGTTCTACCCGGATCGTATCTCGCGCGCGACGCGCACGGGACCAATCCGGGCCGCAACCGCATCCGCATGGCCCTGGTGGCTGGCGTCGACGAGGGGCTCGAAGCAGCCAATCGCATCGTCCAGTTCTGCCGCGGCCTCGGCACCATGCACCAGCCTTCCGCTTCCTGAAAACGAGACCACTATCATGACCCAACAACTGCAGAACATCATCGACACCGCGTGGGAGCAGCGCGCGGACTTCAGTCCTTCCAGCGCGCCCGCCGACGTACGCGAGGCGGTCGCCCACGTGCTCGCCGGCCTCGATGGCGGCACCCTGCGCGTGGCGCAGAAGGAAGGCGGCGAATGGCAGGTGAACCAGTGGATCAAGAAGGCCGTCCTGCTGTCCTTCCGCCTCGAGAACAACGTCCCGGTCGAGGCGGGTGGCATGCAGTTCTACGACAAGGTCCCGACCAAGTTCGCCGACTACACCGCGGAAGACTTCGCCAAGGGGGGCTTCCGGGTAGTGCCGCCGGCCGTCGCCCGCCGCGGCTCCTTCATCGGCAAGAACGTGGTGCTGATGCCGTCCTACGTGAACATCGGCGCGTACGTCGACGAAGGCACGATGGTCGACACCTGGGCCACGGTCGGCTCCTGCGCCCAGATCGGCAAGAACGTCCACCTGTCGGGCGGCGTCGGCATCGGCGGCGTGCTCGAGCCGATGCAGGCCAACCCGACCATCATCGAAGACAACTGCTTCATCGGCGCCCGTTCGGAAATCGTCGAAGGCGTCATCGTCGAAGAGAACTCGGTGATCTCGATGGGCGTGTATATCGGCCAGTCGACCAAGATCTACAACCGCGAAACGGGCGAAGTCAGCTACGGCCGCGTGCCCTCGGGTTCGGTCGTCGTGTCGGGCAGCCTGCCCTCGAGCGACGGCAAGTACAGCCTCTACTGCGCCGTGATCGTCAAGCGCGTCGATGCGCAGACGCGCTCGAAGACCGGCATCAACGAGCTGCTGCGCGGGATCTAAGCACCCGGCTCGGATCGGCACCCAGCCATCCGGCTGCGCGCCGATCGACCGCGTAGGCTCCCGAGCCCACGCGGTCGATCCCCTGCCGTACGATAAAAGCACCATTCCGGGAGACCAGCAGCATGGCCATGGACCGCCTGTTCCAGCTCATGAAAGAAAAAAACGCGTCGGACATGTTCTTCGCGGTCAATTCTCCCGTCCACATCAAGATCAACGGGAACCTCATCCCGATCAACCAGCACCGCCTCGACCGCGACAACATCGATTCCCTGCTGTCGGAAATCGCCTCGCCCGGGCAGCTCGATGAACTGAACCGCACCAACGAACTGAACATGGGCATTTCCGTGCCCAACCTGGGCCGTTTCCGCCTCTCGGCCTTCCGCCAGCGCGGCAGCGTCTCGGCCGTATTCCGCTTCGTGCCGGCCACCATCCCGCCGCTGGGCGAACTCGGCCTGCCGGCCGTGCTGTCCGAACTGATCATGGAAAAGCGCGGCCTGCTGCTCATCGTCGGCGCCACCGGTTCCGGCAAATCGACCACGATCGCCTCGATGCTCGACTACCGCAACGAACAGCGCACCGGCCACATCCTGACGCTGGAAGACCCGATCGAATATCTTTTCAAGAACAAGAAATCGATCGTCAACCAGCGCGAAATCGGCAGCGACGCGCTCGATTTCGAACTCGCCCTGCGCAACAGCCTGCGCCAGGCGCCCGACGTGATCCTGATCGGCGAAATCCGCGACCAGGCCACGATGGGCGCGGCCCTTGCCTACGCCCAGTCCGGCCACCTGGTCGTCGCCACCCTGCACGCGAACAACAGCTACAACGGCCTGAACCGGATCATCGGCTTCTACCCGGTCGAGAACCGCCCCGCCCTGCTGCAAGACCTGGCCTCGGCCACGCGCGCGATCGTCTCCCAGCGCCTGGTGCGCTCGGCCGCCGGCGGCACGCGCCAGCCGGCCGTCGAAGTCATGCTCAACACGCGCTACATCGCCGACCTGATCGAAAAGGGCGAACTCAGCCAGATCAAGGAAGCGATGGACAAGAGCCTTTCGCCCGGCTCGCAATCCTTCGAAGGCGCGTTGCTGGCGCTGGTCCAGGCCGGCCTGGTCACCCAGGAAGAAGCGCTGGCGAACGCGGACTCGGCGACCAACCTGCTCTGGCTGCTCAACAACGGCCCGCCGTCCAATGCCGAGGAGAGCGCCCGCAAGAACGACGAGCCGCCGGAAACCTCGTTCACCGAGTTCACGCTCAATACCTGAATACGCCCAACCTGGGTACGCCCGATCAGGGCAAGCGCCGGACGACCACCTCGGTAGTGAAGGCGAGCGGCTCGAAGCGCAGGTGCAGCGCCTGGTCCTGGGTGACGAATTCGAGCGGCCCCACCGCCCTCAGCCTGACCGGTTCGGTGCCGTCCAGGCGCGCCCAGGCACGGTTGCCGCGCCGCTCGATGCGCAGCGTGTCGCCATCGGACAGGGGATAGGCCCCGTACAGCTCGGCCATTTCATGGGGCACGTGGTAATACTCTCGTGTGGCGCAGCCGGATGCGGCGAGCAAGGCGAGCGCCGCGGCCAGCGCACCGGGTACGATCCGCATAGCTTTCATGATGTCCTCCTGTCCGGGAAGGCCGCGCGCTGCGGCCCCTATCCCTATGACAGGCCGCCTGCCCGGCAGTTCGATATGGAACGGCCGTGTGCGACATCTGCCGCCAGGATGGGCATGTCTATCCTCCCGTCCCCGAACCACCGGGCTCTCGCCAAGCTCCCTTGCCCGGCACTATCGACGCTCATGAAAATGACGCTCTACGGCATTCCAAGGTAGGGCTTGGTCCACATGAGTCGACGCTACGGTTGTAAGCCATTGATAATCATTGCCTTTCAACAAACCGACGTACCACGATGCAGAGCACAGGCCCGCGTTCCGATGATGCGTGGTGCTGCCCTGTCGTCGCTACACGTGGGGCATCGGATGGTGGGCTATCTCATCAGGCGCGATGGCCGCGACAGTTACCGTCGGCGCTACCCCAGCGAGGTTGCCAAAGTCATTGGAAAGACGGAGTTCGTGAAGGTGCTCGGCACGAGTAGCAGACGCCAACGTGAAATTTCATGATCGCCATGCTTCCTGACGCAGCTCGATGGCAAAATCATGCTCAGCGGTCACTGACTGGCAAGGTTCTAGATGCTGCCTTAACTCCACAGCGCAAGTACTTTCAGATTCCAAAAGTTATCGAAATGTCGAAAAATTCGATTGAACAAGTTTATGAATTTTTTAAAAAAATTTTTTGACAACTGTAAATTTGCCCGCAATAATATGATTGAACGTATTTCGCTTTATATGATGAAAGTCAACAACTTCAATAGTTGCCACTGCTTCAGCTTCTTAAATTCCATTTCTTAAAATCCATTTCTTGAATTCCATTTCTTGAATTCTACTTCTTGAATTCTACTTCCCAAATTTTATTTCTTTAAGTATATTTTTTTAAGTTTAGTTATTAAATTATATTCTTGTATTCCATTCTAACCAAACCCATCATTATGACTCTGCCGGGAGATTGGCCATGTGCTCGATCAATAGGATTTGTACTATGCTCGTTACAAATTTCCATCGACTAAGTCGGACTGCACTGCCTTTTCTCTTGTTGCACGCGAAAAACCTTAATAGAAAACTTCAAGTTTGTTGCGCGTTATCTGTAAGCATCCTATTTTTGCATGACAACTTTTCGTATGCGCAAGATTCCGGCGTATCAATGTCCTTAAAAACTGTTCCAGTGCCGGGTCCATCTCCGGCAATGCTGTCCGAATTTGTAAAAGACAAAAAAGCTGCCATCCAGCTTGGAAAAGCGCTATTTTGGGATACCAGAGTAGGTAGCGATAATAAAACTTCGTGTGCGACTTGTCACTTTAGCGCCGGCGTGGATAATCGCAGCAAGAATCAATTAGATCCAGGAGCGTTAAGGCGTTTCCCGAGGTTGGCGCCGAACTCGCCATACCCGGATTCCGGATTCCAGCTTGGCGGTGGCCCGAACTATCAACTCAGGATTGAAGACTTCCCGTTCACCCGACACATTAACGAGGCAGATGCAAACGGTGCTGGCTCCAAAATAGCCGATGTTAATGAGGTTGCCTCGTCGCAGGGAGTATTCACCGCAAATTTCAGGGGTATTTCTGGAAAGACAGAAAACGGGCCGGATGAATGTGATGTCATCATCGATCATCATGATGGATTCAGCATAAACAATATCAATACTAGGCGTGTTGAACCCCGCAACACACCATCGGTCATCAATGCCGTCTTCAACTTTAGAAACTTCTGGGATGGCCGGGCGAACAACGTTTTTAACGGAGGGGATCCTTTTGGATTAAGAAACACTGCTCCGCTAATTTGGAAGCGCGAAGCAGGTTTGCTTCGCCAGGTGAAGGTTGCGCTCCCGTCTTCTTCATTGGCGTCGCAAGGGTCTGGTCCACCCCTGTCCGGTACTGAAATGAGCTGCACGGGAAGGGCTTTTGTAAAACTCGGTCAAAAACTGTTACACCAGAAAATTTTAACTGATCAAACGATCTCTGCAAGTGACAGCGTATTAGGACAATACGCAGCTGGAAAACCGATTTATCGTGCAATGATTGCTAAAGCGTTTCATGCAGACTACTGGCAGTCGCCTTCGATCATACGTTTTACCAGAAATAATGCGAAACGCATAGGCTCCATGGATCTCGATAAGCCACGCCCGTTCGATAATTTTATAGATACTAATGCAAGCCAGATGGAGGCGAACTTTTCCTTGTTCTTTAGCCTTGCTGTGCAGCTATACCAATCAACGTTGATTGCCGATGATAGTCCATTCGATCGTTATGCAGAAGGCAAGGGAACGTTGTCGGATCAAGCGATCGACGGTCTGAAGATATTTCGCGGAAAAGGCCAGTGTATCAACTGTCATGGTGGTGCAGAGATGACCAATGCGTCGTTTCGCAATGTTATCAGTCAGCGTTTGGAAAAAATGACGATGAGCGACGGATCAGTGAAAACCTATGACAACGGGTTTTATAATATTGGCGTGAGACCGACGAGTGACGATATCGGAATCGGCGGAGTGGACCCTTTCGGCAACCCATTATCGGAAACCTTGTTGTTCGCTATTTCAGCCGAGAACTCGTCTTTGCTCGGAAATAACTTTGATCCGAGCAAATATGAACGGCCCGGTGTAGATAAAGTCAGTGTCAACGGCGCATTTAAGACGCCGGGCTTACGCAACGTGGAGCTGACCGGTCCTTATTTTCATAATGGCGGCAAGGCGACGTTGATGCAGGTTGTCGACTTCTACAATCGCGGCGGCGATTTCGCTCAAGAAAACAGGGATAATCTGGCCCCGGATATACGACCTCTCAACTTAAGTGAGCAGGAAAAAGAAAGCCTCGTGGCATTTCTCGTGTCGTTGACAGATGAACGAGTCAGGTACGAAAGAGCACCATTCGATCACCCGTCACTGTGCCTCCCACATGGGCATCCGGGCGACACTAAAGTGGTCACGAACAGTGGCAATGGAAATGCAACCGATATTAATCCGTTGAAATGTTTGAAGGCAGTCGGGGCAAGTGGAAGCAGCAGGAAGATCACTCCATTTCTTGGGTATGGTGTACCTCCAAAACAACGGTGATGAGCCTTTGAAATATTGCACGACAAGTTCAGCCGGATAGCGCTGCGAGGTGCTGGACGACGTGATTTGCACGTCGATCCCGGGTGGCTGCACATGCGCTTGGTGACCGGCCTGCGCGGCCGCGCGGCGGGCTAAAAGCTGGTTTCCATCGGGCTTGCATTCGTACGGGGAGCTGCAACGGGCTGTAGTACGGGCTCTGTCGCATTGTCGAGCCGGGCACGGATTTTCCCGTGCTGAGCATGCCCCTGTTTACTCTGGGCGGACTTGTCCTGCCAATGAATAAAACTGGTCAGCGAACGACATGACAGCGGTACTGTCGATGGCAGACTGGCGCTTGCGAGTCATGTGCATGAACCCAATGCCAGCCAGCACATTGCCGGCAGACCGGAATGACTGAAGGCCCAGCATGGCCCTGGTCAAGCGCTTGATCGCTCGACGGTCCTGTTCAACAATATTGTTCGGGTGTCCGACCCGGCGTACAGGGATCGGCACCGCGAGGCCGGCGTCAATCCCGTCGCTCGCCGCCTTGATGGCGCCGCAGGTGGCCACCTCCATCATCGCAGCGCCAAGCTGCCAGCGGCGGCAAACGCCACGGCAACGAACGTAGCCTTCACTGCCGCAATCAGCGGCCGTCAGACTGCCCTGAACGCGGTGGGCGCAGCCCCGGTGGACCTGGCCACGGCGAACACTGCCAGCGTCGACGCGCTGGTCATTGCTATGGCCGCCAAGCGCGCGGCAAGGGCCAAGGCCAACCAAGTGCTGCTGGCCAGCATGAACCCGCGCAGTCCGGATACTGCGCCGTAGGCACATCGCCCCGTACCCTTACCCCGCAATCCTCGTCGTTTGCCTCGCATCGCCATCTGGATCGCGAGAGCTGCGACGACAGCCCCATCAGTCTGGTATGGTATCCTTCGCGCCCCTACGCCAAGTACGTCCGTACCATACGAATCTTCCACGTCGTACGCACGCATCAGCTTGGAACATTGCGAGTGCTTGATTCCATTATGCAAAAAACGCTCTACGGTATTCCCAACTGCGACACCGTCAAGAAGGCCCGTGCCTGGCTGCTTGAAAACGGCCACGACGTCGCCTTCCACGATTTCAACAAGGCGGGCCTGGAGCGCGCCACCGCCGCGCGCTGGCTCGATGAACTCGATTGGGAAATCCTGGTCAACCGCAAGGGCACGACCTGGCGCAAGCTGCCGGACGAGCGCAAGGCGGCCATTGTCGACAAGGCCTCGGCCCTCGAACTGATGCTGGAACATACCTCGGTGATCAAGCGTCCGGTGCTCGAAGGCGACGGCGCGCTCGCGGTGGGTTTTAGTCCGGACCACTACGCGCGCCTGATGGGGGCCGCATGATCCGCACTTCGCGCACCCAGGAACTGGCGGCCGAACTGATCGCGCTCGACTCGATCACGCCGCAGGATAAAGGCTGCCAGCAGCGAATCTCTGAATTGCTGGCGCCGCTGGGCTTCGTCTGCGAGCGCATCGAATCGAACGGCGTGACCAACCTGTGGGCGCGCAAGGGCACCGAATCGCCCGTGTTCGTCTTCGCCGGCCACACCGACGTGGTGCCGACCGGTCCGGTGCACCAGTGGGCCTCCGACCCGTTCACGCCGACCGTCCGCGACGGCAAGCTGTACGGACGGGGCGCGGCCGACATGAAGACCTCGCTCGCGGCGATGGTGATCGCCTGCGAGGAGTTCATCGCGGCCCACCCGGACCACCGGGGGTCGATCGCCTTCCTGGTCACGAGCGACGAGGAAGGCCCGGCCACCGACGGCACCGTCGTCGTTTGCGAACTGCTGGAGGAACGCGGCGTCAAGCTCGACTATTGCCTGGTCGGGGAGCCGACCTCGAGCCACATCCTGGGCGACGTGATCAAGAACGGGCGGCGCGGCTCGCTCTCGGGCCATCTCGTCATCAAAGGCGTGCAGGGCCACATCGCCTATCCGCACCTGGCGCGCAACCCGATCCACGAGGCCGCGCCCGCGCTGGCCGAACTGGCCGCCGAGGTCTGGGACGAAGGCAACGACTACTATGCGCCGACCTCCTGGCAGGTGTCGAACATCCATGCCGGCGCCGGCGCCAACAACGTCATTCCGGGCCAGCTGACGCTGGAATTCAACTTCCGCTTCTCGACCGCCAGTACGGCCGAGGGCCTGGAAGCGCGCGTGCATGCGATCCTCGACCGCCACGGCCTGGAATACGACCTGGCGTGGACGCTGTCGGGCCTGCCTTTCCTCACGCCCAAGGGCAGGCTGTCGGACGCGGTCTGCGGCGCGATCCGTGCCGAGACCGGCGTGACGGCCGAACTGTCGACCACCGGCGGGACCTCGGACGGGCGCTTCATCGCCCGCATCTGTCCCCAGGTGATAGAATTCGGCCCACCAAACGCCAGCATTCATAAAATCGACGAACATGTCGAGCTGCGCTTCATCGAGCCACTGAAAAACATCTACCGCCGCACGCTGGAAAATCTGCTGGCCTCCTGACCAGAATCGAGCAACCCAGACCGCGAGAAACCGCCATGAACACGACACCTTTCAGCACCCCGCGCGACCTGTTGCGCTATGCCGTCACCCGCTTCAATGCGGCCAAGCTGTTCTTCGGCCACGGCAGCGCCGAGGCCTACGACGAAGCGGCCTACCTGGTGCTGCATACGCTGAAGCTGCCGCTCGACCGGCTCGATCCTTTCCTCGATGCGAAGCTGCTGCCGGAAGAAGTGCTGCAGGTGCTGTCCGTGATCGAGCGCCGCACCGTCGAACGCGTGCCGGCCGCCTACATCACCAACGAAGCCTGGCTCGGCACCTACGCCTTCTATGTCGACGAGCGCGTGCTGGTGCCGCGCTCCTTCATCGCCGAGCTGATCCCGAACTGGTTCAGCCCGTGGGTGGCCGACCCCTATGCCGTCGAGAACGTGCTCGAACTGTGCACCGGTTCCGGCTGCCTGGCGATCATGCTGGCCGACGTCTACCAGAACGCCGTGGTCGATGCGGTCGACATCTCGAAGGACGCGCTGGCCGTGGCCGAACGTAACATCCGCGAC
Organism: Massilia jejuensis; assembly: GCF_042656795.1. Classification (NCBI taxonomy): domain Bacteria; kingdom Pseudomonadati; phylum Pseudomonadota; class Betaproteobacteria; order Burkholderiales; family Oxalobacteraceae; genus Massilia; species Massilia jejuensis. The sequence goes on from NZ_JBHSMS010000057.1 coordinate 40,857, forward strand.
TACAAACTCGAAGGGCGCGTCAATCCGATCGAGTCCGACCTGTACGAGAACGTGCCGTTCAAGAAGTACGACCTGATCGTCACCAACCCGCCCTACGTGAACGCCGATTCGATGGCCAGGCTGCCGCCGGAATACCAGCGCGAGCCGCAGATCGCCCTGCATGGCGGCGCGGACGGGATGGACCTGGTACGCAAGATCGTCGCCGGCGCCGCCGAACGCCTCACTCCCGAGGGCATCCTGGTCGTCGAGATCGGCAACGAGGCCGACTACGCCGAAGCCGCCTTCGGCCACCTGGGCCTGACCTGGCTCACCACAAGCGCCGGCGACGAGGCAGTTTTCCTGCTCACCGCCGAGCAGCTTCAACACGCATGAATAGAATCGACCACGCATGATCCGCTTCCTGAACGTCAGCCTGATGCGCGGCATAAAGCCGCTGCTGGAAAACGCCGACCTGACCCTGAACCCCGGCGACAAGATCGGCCTGATCGGCGCCAACGGCGCCGGCAAATCGAGCCTGTTCGCCATGCTGCGCAACGAACTGCACGCCGACCAGGGCGAGATCGACTTCCCCGCCAAATGGCGCATGGCCTATGTGGCGCAGGAGACCCCCGCGCTGGACCGCCCTGCCCTGGAATACGCGATCGACGGCGACGTCACGCTGCGCCGCCTGCAGAAGGAGCTGGAAGACCTGGAAGCGGCGCCGCACACGCACGACAACGGCATCGAGATGGGCAACGTGCACGGCGCGCTGATGGATGCCGACGCCTACACCGTGCAGTCGCGCGGCGAGCAGTTGCTGCTGGGCCTGGGCTTCACGCTCGACCAGATGCAGCAGCCCGTCGCCAGCTTTTCCGGCGGCTGGCGCATGCGCCTGAACCTGGCGCAGGCGCTGATGTGCCCGTCGGACCTGCTGCTGCTCGATGAACCGACCAACCACCTCGACCTCGATGCGATCATCTGGCTCGAGGACTGGCTCAAGCGCTATGCGGGCACCCTCGTCATCATCTCGCACGATCGCGACTTCCTCGACGAGATCGTCAACGTGGTGGTCCACATCGACGAGCGCAAGCTCAAGCGCTACTCGGGCAACTACTCGTCCTTCGAGCGCCAGCGCGCCGCCGCGATGGTCCTGGCCGCCAGCGCCATGGAAAAGCAGCAGCGCGCGCGCGCCCACCTGGAATCGTTCATCGACCGTTTCAAGGCGAAAGCGAGCAAGGCGCGCCAGGCCCAGAGCCGCATGAAGCAGCTGGCCAAGATGGAAGAACTGGCGCCGCTGCGCGCGGCCGCCGAATTCTCGTTCGAATTCCGCGAGCCGCTCGCCGCCCCCAATCCGCTGCTGGTGATGGAAGACGTGGATGCCGGCTATCCGCTCCTGGACGGCCACGGCGACAAGGTCGGCGCCAAGACCATCGTCAACGACATCAACTTCTCGCTGCAGATCGGCCAGCGCATCGGCCTGCTGGGCGTGAACGGCGCCGGCAAGTCGACGCTGATCAAGACCATCGCCGGCGAACTGGCGCCGCTGACCGGCGAATCGACGCTCGGCAAGGGCCTGTCGATCGGCTACTTCGCCCAGCACCAGGTCGAGATGCTGCGCCACGACGAGTCGCCGCTCTGGCACCTCGCCAAGATCGCCCCGACCGTGCGCGAGCAGGAACTGCGCAACTTCCTGGGCGGCTTCAACTTCCCGGGCACGATGGTGACCAGCCCGATCCGGCCGTTCTCGGGCGGCGAAAAGGCGCGTCTGGCGTTGGCCCTGATCGTCTGGCAGCGTCCCAATCTGCTGCTGCTCGATGAACCGACCAACCACCTCGACCTGGAGACGCGCGAGGCGCTGACGATGGCGCTGGCGCAGTTCGAAGGCACGCTGGTCGTCGTCTCCCACGATCGCCACCTGCTGCGCGCCACCACCGACGAATTCATCATCGTCGCCAACGGCCGCCTGCAACCCTTCGACGGCGACCTGGACGACTACAAGGACTGGCTGTTCAAGACCAAGCTGGGCAAAGGCACCGACCTGCTGCCGCTGCCGAAGGCTGCCGTGGCCGCGGCGCCGGTGGTGGCCGCGCCGCCCGCGCCGCCGGCCGAGCGCAAGGAGCAAAAGCGCCTCGGCGCCGAAGAGCGCCAGCGCATCGCGGCCCTGAAGAAGCCGCTCGAGAACCGCCTCAAGCGGGTCGACGAGCAGATGGCCAGGCTCAATGCGAAGAAGGCCGACATCGATGCGCGCCTGCTCGATCCGGCGATCTACGACGCCGACAAGAAGGAAAGCCTGAAGACGCTGGTCGCGGACCAGGCCTTCTGCGTGCGCGACCTGGCGACGCTGGAGAACGAGTGGCTGGAGTTGCAGGAGCAGCTGGAAGGCTTGGCCGCTTGAGCGCTAGCCGCGCACCGCGCGGGTGCGGGAACCGGGTTCACGCCACCTGGCGCGCGCTGGCCTTCTGGTCGATCGACATCAGGCGGTCGATATCGACCAGGATCAGGCGCCGCCCGTTCGTGACGCCCAGCCCGATCAGGTAATCGATCGCCCCGCCGTCGGTGCCGGGAATCGGCGAAATCTGCCCGGGCGCCAGGGTGACGACGTCGGTGATGCCGTCGACCACCATGCCCATCACGCAGGTCGACAGCTTGAGAATGATGACGTCGGTGGTCGGCGTCGACGTCACGGGGTGGCCGCAGAAGGCCGCACGCATGTCGACGATGGGCATGATGACGCCGCGCGAGACGGCCACGCCTTCGACGATGGCGCCGTCGGCGGCGAAGCGTTCAAGCGACTTGAGGATGCGCAGCTCCTGCACCTTGCCGAAATCGAGTCCGTATTCGAGGCCGCCGAGCTTGAAACTGAGGAATTGATTGTCCGCCGGGTGAACTGCCATGGTGTCCTCCTGCATGATGGTTCCTTTGGGTAACAACACCATGCTAAGGCCAGGCCTGCCTGCTTCCATTGCGTGCAGTCAATATTTCCTTACGCCATCATTACCGGCGCGGTCCGCGGCGGCGCTGCCGTGAGCTTGTCACGCGCCCGGCAGGGTATAGCTGCCGCAAGCGGCCGCATGCAGGGTCTCGCCCTCGTTGCCGCGCAGGCGCGCCTTGATCTCGCGCGCTGGCAGGTCGTAGAAACAGGCGCCGTCCGGATCGTAGGCGAGCCGGCGTACCTGGGTCTCGCCCTTGAGCTGGCCGAGCGTGACCGCGGTGCCGGCGGCGCGCTCGCTGCGCTGGGCCGAAAAGCGCGCCAGCAGTGCCTCGCCCTCTGCCCGCTCGGCCTCGACCGCCTTGCGCGCGTTCGCCACTTCGCCGATCCGGGTCAGGCAGGCGGCCACGCCCTGCCTCATCTGCTTGAACTGCTGCGCCTGTGCCGGGCTCAGATGCGTCTCGCCGCTGCGCACCTTGCCGGCGATCTCGAGGTAGTTGCGGACCCCGGGCTCGGCGCACAGGAGCGCCACTTCGGCCTTGTGGCGGGCGATCGCAGCGTCGAATTGCGCCAGGCGCGCGCCGATCTGCTCGAGCACCGCGTCGATGCGGCCGCAGTCCGCCGCCAGGGCATACACCAACATCTCGCTGCCGCGCCAGGGAGCGGTGCTGTCGATCGCCAGGCGCCGCGCCGCCACCGCGCAGCCCTCGGCGTCGCCGATCGAGACTTCGTCGGCGATGATCTCGCAGTTGAGCGCCCGCTCGATGCGCACGCGGGTGCCAGAGATGACGCAGTTCTCGGCGCGCTGCAGGACCACCGCGCCGCCCGTGGCCTGCAGGATGGCGTTGGCCGTCACGCCGTCGACCTGGATGTCGCCGCGCTTGTTGTGGATGCTGCCGCCGACCAGGTTGGCGTGCAGGCGCACCATGCCGCCGCGCGAGAAGATGTCGCCGTACACGTTGCCGTGCACGGTGATGCCGTTGCCCTCGATGACGCGCTTTTCCTGGATGTCGCCGAATTCCTCGTAGTCGCCCGTCAGCTGCAGGTTGCCGGTGGTGCGGGCGCTGACGCCGTCGTGGCTGACGACCTTGTCGCCGACGGCGATGCTGCGCGTCTTCGGATCGACCTGCAGGAAACCGGTGCGCGCGGCCACCAGGTAGTGGCCGGTGGCGTCCCTCTCCACCCTGGTGCCTTCGCCGGCATGGCATGAGAGATCGAGGTCGGCCGGCGCCGCCGGCGCGATCAGGATGCCCGACAGCTCGACACCGGGCTGGCCGGCGCGCGGCGGCAGCTTTTGCAGCAGCTTCGTGCCGCCCTGCACCTGCGGGAAGCGGTTCTGGAAGCACATCAGGTCGAGCTTGCCGTTCGAGAGCTGGCGCGGCGCATCGCTGCGGTGGATGTCGTCGGACACCTCGACCACGACGGCATCGACGCCGGCGACCGGCTCGAGCCGGCGCGCGACCACGGTGCGGCCGAGGCCCGGATTGCCGATCCCCGCCCGCACGGCGGCCACGTCGATGCCGAAGCGGATGCCCTTGGTCCACATGTCGGCCACGAATTCGTCGAGGTCGAGGCGGGTCGCGATTTCCTCGCCCTCGGGTCCGGCCAGGAAGACCGGTTCGAAGCAGTATTCGGCCACGCCGCCGGCAATGCGCACCGAGCGGTACAAGGCACGGCGCTGGACGTCGAAGGGAAGGATGTCGTTCGCCAGGCGCACCAGCGGCCGGCCGTCGGGCCCGGTCGGAAGCGCCGGGCCGCTATCGTAGAGCGCCTTGACCAGGACCGCATAATCGACGCCGGAAAGATAGCTGCCCGAGCGCAGGATGCTGTCGATGGCGGCCAGTACCGTCGTGCCGAGCACGTCCGGGTCGGCGTAAATGCCGTCCGGGTGACGCATGATGCAATGCCCGGGGCCGGTCGAATCGAAGGGGGTGCCGGGGGCGGGCGGGACGGGAATGGCGGCGTCGGACACGTTCATGCTCCAGTGGGAACCGGACCTTGACAATATATCAAGAATCGCTCCCCATCAGCCTACCATGTTGTAGGAAATAAATAAATCATAGTTAACGACAACTGCCATGACCAGTATTAAGCCAAGCACGATTCCCGGCGCAAGAAAAAAGCCGGGACGAGCCCGGCTTCCTGTCGACTGCGATGCGCGCGTTCAGCGGCGCTGCGCGTTGGGGTAGATATCCATCCCCACCTCGTTGATCTGGCGGCGCAGGTCGCGCCGTTCGTCCGGCGTCAGGCGCCCGCCGCGGCGGCCGCCGTCGCCCTGGGACTGGGCAGCCTGGCGGCGCTGCTCCTCGAAGGCCCGCTGTTCGCGCTGCTGCTCGACCATGCGCTGTTCGCGCGGCTGGTCGATCTGCGGCGCCTGCACCCGCTCGGCGCGGGCCCCGGGCGGCGGGGACAACTGGGCATCGTCGCGGCGGCCATGGTATTGTGCCTGGGCCGCACCGATGCCGGCACAGGCGAGCAGGGCCACGGCAACACCATGGCGCGCCAGGCGGGCGAGCCGGCCCTGGGCCTGGGCTGCTGCATTGGTTTTATCGAGCGCGTTTGTCATGGTGTTCCTCTTCCGTGGTGCGGGATAAACGGATAAGCTGTGCTTCATTGGTCCCCAGTGTATGTGGAACTGCCGTGGGGTATAAGCCCAATTGGGTAAAGTTTGTAACACAATGTAATGACCTATCTGTATCGCCTGAAACCGGGGCGAAGAGAAGTTACCATAGCGACATGAATTTGACAAACTGACAGCATATGAATCCAGCTTCCACGAATATGGGCAACAACGCCAACCCGGCCGCGACGGGCGGTCACAGCGCCAGGATCATGGTCGTCGACGACGACGTGCGCCTGCGCGACCTGCTGCGCCGCTATCTCACCGAGCAGGGCTTCCAGGTCGTCACGGCCGAAAGCGCGCCGGCGATGAACAAGCTGTGGCTGCGCGAGCGCTACGACCTGCTCGTGCTCGACCTGATGCTGCCGGGCGAGGACGGCCTGTCGATCTGCCGCCGCCTGCGCGGCGCCGGCGACCAGACCCCGATCATCATGCTCACCGCGAAAGGCGAAGACGTCGACCGCATCGTCGGCCTCGAGATGGGCGCGGACGACTACCTGCCCAAGCCATTCAACCCGCGCGAACTCGTGGCCCGCATCGGTGCGGTCCTGCGCCGCAAGGGTCCGGACGAAATCCCCGGCGCGCCCTCGGAAACCCCGCAGACCTTCGAGTTCGGCCAGTTCGTGCTCGACCTGGGCACGCGCACGCTGAAGAAAAACGGCGAGACGGTGCCCTTGACGACCGGCGAATTCTCGGTACTGAAGGTGTTCGCGCGCCACGCCCGCCAGCCGCTTTCGCGCGAGAAGCTGATGGAGCTCGCGCGCGGGCGCGAATACGAAGTCTTCGACCGCTCGCTCGACGTGCAGATCTCGCGCCTGCGCAAGCTGATCGAGCCCGATCCTTCCAGCCCGCTCTACATCCAGACCGTATGGGGCCTGGGCTATGTCTTCATCCCTGAAGGACAGCCGCGCTAGTGCTCGCCTCGTTTTCTCCACCCAAGCCGGGGCGCATGGCATGGATGAAAAGCGGCCTGTTCTGGCGCACCTTCTTCCTGCTGTCGCTGCTCACGACGCTGTCGATGGGTTCCTGGATCGGCATGCTCAACGTGTTCCAGCGCGGCCCGCAAGTCCAGCAGACGGCCGAGCTGGTGGTGTCGGTGGTGACGATCACAAAAGCGGCGCTGACCCATTCGGCGCCCGAGCTGCGGCGCGAGCTGCTGTTCGAACTGGTTTCGAACGAAGGCATCCGCATCTTCACGCTGGAGGACACCGACCAGGTCGATCCGCCGCCGGCGAACCCGCTGATGCCCGAAATCGCCGCCGCGGTGCGCGACAAGCTCGGCAACCAGACCCGCTTCTCCAGCCGCGTGAACGGCATGGCTGGCTTCTGGATCAGCTTCAGCATCGAGGACGACCAGTACTGGCTGATGCTCGAGCGCGAGCGCATCGCCGGCCTGACGCGGGTCCAGTGGCTCGGCTGGGCCAGCGTGGTGGGCGTGCTCTCGCTACTGGGCGCGGCCTTCATTTCGAGCCTGATCAACCTGCCGCTGGCGCGCCTGACGGCCGCCGCGCGCGTGATCGCCAAGGGCGAGCGGCCGCCTGCGCTGCCCGAGAAAGGCCCGAAGGAGATCATCGAAGCGAACCGCAGCTTCAACCAGATGGTGGAAGACCTGGCGCAGGTCGAAAAGGACCGCGCCGTGATCCTGGCCGGCATCTCGCATGACCTGCGCACGCCGCTGGCGCGCATGCAGCTCGAGCTGGAGATGGCGAGCCTGTCGCCCGATGCGCGCGACGGCATGCAGTCCGATATCGCCCAGATGGACGCGATCATCGGCCAGTTCCTCGACTACGCCAAGCCGACCGAGGCCTCGAGTTTCGTCCCGGTCGAGATCTCGCACCTGCTGGCCGACTGCGCCCAGCATGCCACGCGCCTGCCCGGCATGCGCGTGACGACCGACCTGGAAGAGGACGTGCAGGTGCTCGGCAACGAAATCGACCTGCGGCGCGTGATCAACAACATCGTCGAGAACGCGCGCCGCTACGCGCGTACGCCCGGCCAGGACTACACCGAACTCGATTTCGCCTGCCACGTGCGCAGCACGCCGCAAGGCCGGCGCGCCGTCGTCGACATTGCCGACCATGGTCCCGGCGTCCCGGCCGACCAGATCGCCCAGCTCCTGAAACCGTTCACGCGCCTCGACACGGCGCGCGGCCAGGCCAACGGCGCCGGCCTGGGCCTGGCGATCGTCGAGCGCGTCGTCACCCGCCACAACGCCGAACTGACGGTGCGTAACCGCGAGGGCGGCGGCCTGCTGGTACAGCTGGCCCTGCCGCTTGCTTCCTGATCCCCCTCCATTTCCCTACTTTATGAGCGATACCGCCCTCCTCGCCTGCAGCGACGTCGAACAGGCCGCCGCCCGCCTCCGGGGCGCCGCCCACCGCACGCCGGTGCTGACCTCGGCCACCGCCGACGCACGCACGGGCGCGCGGCTGTTCTTCAAGTGCGAGAACTACCAGCGCATGGGCGCCTTCAAGTTCCGCGGCGCCTTCAATGCCATCGCGCGCTTTACCCCGGCCCAGCGCGCGGCCGGCGTGCTGACCTTCTCGTCCGGGAACCACGCCCAGGCGATCGCCCTGTCGGCGCGCCTGGCCGGCATCCGCGCGACCATCATCATGCCGCACGATGCGCCGGCCCTGAAGGTGCAGGCGACCAGGGAGTACGGCGGCGAAGTGCTGTTCTACGACCGCTACACGGAAAACCGCGAAGAGATCGCGCGCCGCCTGGCCACCGAACGCGGCATCACCCTGGTCCCCCCTTACGACCATCCGGACGTGATCTGCGGCCAGGGCACGGCGGCCCAGGAACTGTTCGAGGACGTGGGGCCGCTCGACGTGCTCCTGGTGCCGCTCGGCGGGGGCGGCCTGCTGGCCGGCTGCGCGCTCGCCGCGAGCGGCCTGGCGCCCGGCTGCAAGGTGATCGGCGTCGAGCCGGAAGCGGGCAACGACGGCCAGCAGTCGCTCAGGCGCGGGCAGATCGTCCACATCGGCGTGCCCAAGACGATCGCCGACGGCGCCATGGTGACGCACGTGGGCGAGCATAATTTCGAGGTGATCCGGCGCCGCGTCGACGATATCGTCACCGTCAGCGACGCGCAGCTGGTCGAGACCATGAAATTCCTTGCCGAGCGCATGAAGATGGTGGTCGAGCCGACCGGCTGCCTGGGCGCGGCCGCGGCCCTGTGCGGCGTGCTGCCGGTGGCGGGCAAGCGCGTCGGCATCCTGATCAGCGGCGGCAACGTCGACCTGTCGCGCTTCGCCGCGCTGGTTGCCTGAGGCAGACCGGGCTCGCCGCACGGCGTCCCTGAGCGCGACCGGACGTCCTGGCGCGGCTGGGTCAGCTCATCCGTGGTTTTTTTGACAATGTTCGCGCACCGTGAAGCACCGAACATACCGAGGCAGTCTCGGCCGGGACAATGGCTCCATCGTATCGATGGAGGTGACCATGAAACGCCTGGCCTCTCAGCTCAGTATCGTCTTCGCGGCGATTGCCGCTGCCCCCGCCGCCCTGGCGGGTTCCGAAGTATTGAAATGCGTCGATGCCGGCGGCCACGTCACCTTGACCGACCAGGCTTGCGACAGCGGCTCGCGCGTCACGCGCCTGACCTCGGCCGGCGAACCGGAGCGCGCCGCGGCCCCGGCGGGCGAGGTGCAGCCGGTGGCATTGCAGCGCTACGAGGCTTCGCCGACGCTGCTGCGCCAGCAGACCTGGCGTCCGCGCGTGCCCCGGGGCGACCGTCCGCTGGCGAGCGACGTCGCCACCCTCAAGGCGGCGCGGGCGCAGTTGATGCTGATCGATGCCGATCGCGCGCATCGTCCGACCCTGGCGGGAATTCAATGATACGCGGCGCGGGACGGGCGCCGTGCCCCCGCCTGCGCCGGCTCGATCCAGCTTCACTCAGTGAAGCTTCATGATTCCGCGCAGATCCAGCGCCGCGCCCTTGCCCAGGTTCGGCAGCATCTCCAGCAGCTGCGGATCCTGGATGAAACTGGCCGACGAAGCCGCCGCCAGCATGCGCTCGGGCGGCTGCGAACGCGACACCGCCCAGCCCTGCACGTAGTCGACGCCGATCTCGGCCAGGGTCTGCACCGTGGCCGCGTCTTCGGCCCACTCGGCGATCGTCTTCATGCCCAGGTTGACCGCCAGGCTGACGATGGCTTCGACGATGGCTACGTTGGCCGGATGGGCGTTGATGTTGACGATGAAGTTGCCGTCGATTTTCAGCACGTCGGCCGGCAATTCCTTCAGGTAGGAGAAGGAGGTGTAGCCGGCGCCGAAATCGTCGAGCGCGACCTTCACGCCGAAATTGCGCACCTGGTCGATGAAGCGGCGCGTGTTGTCGAGGTCGTGCAGCGCCACGCTCTCGGTGATTTCCATGCACAGGCGGCTGGCCACGTGCACGTAGCGCGCCAGGATTTCCAGCGTGTCTGCCACGAAGCGCTCGTCGTTGAGCGATGCGCCCGACAGATTCATGCACACGAAACGGGTGTTCGGCAGGCGCTGGATGTTGTCGGCGATCCAGCCGAGCGTGGTCGTCAGCACCCAGCGGTCGATCACGCCCGCCTGGCCCGACTTTTCGGCGGCGCCGATCAGCGGCCCGGCCGGCATCACGCGGCCGTCGAGCCCGCGCATGCGCAGCAGGACCTCGAAGTTCAGCGAATCCTGCGGATGCTTGAGCGACATGATCGGCTGCATCTCGACGAACAGCCCGTCCGTGGCGCCGGCGCCCTGCAGCTTGGCCACCAGGTTCAACTCGGCCTCGCGCTCGTGGAAGGCCGCGGCATTGCGTTCGTAGACGACCAGGCCGTCGCTCGCATCCTTCGCCTCGCGGCAGGCGCGGTCGGCGGTCGAGACGACGTCCTTCATCGGCATGCCCGCGGACACTTCGATCAGGCCGATCGAGCCGCGCACGTGGAAGGCCTTCTCGCCGACGCGGTAAGGCGTGGCGCCGATGCGCTCGACGATGCCGCGGCAGATCAGCGATGCCAGCGGGATGGCGGTATCGGGCATGACGATCACGAATTCGTCGCCGCCGACGCGGCCGATCTGCTGCCCGCCCGCCAGCATCATCGCCATGCGCTCGCAGACCTGCTTGAGCACTTCGTCGCCGGCGCTATGGCCGAACAGGTCGTTGATCAGCTTGAAGCGGTCGAGGTCGAGATAGGCCAGCGCCATCGGCTTGCCGGCCGCCAGCGAGGTAGCGGCGAGCTCGATCATCTTTTCGATGCCGCGTCGGTTGTACACCTTGGTCAGCGGATCGTTGTTGGCCATGAAACGCAGCTGCTCGGTGGCCTTGTACTTTTCGGTAATGTCCTGCAGCACGCCCTCGATGCGCCCGCGCGCCAGCGTCGCGCTGACCAGGAAGCGCCGGCTACCGTCGCTGTTGGCGATCTCGAGCTCGGCATCGCTGCGGCCATGCACCTGCTCATGCAGTTCCATCCAGACGCGCTCGCTGAAGAAGTGGCGCCATGCCATGCGGCCCGCTTCGATCCCGGCGGCGCCGAGCATTTTCCGCAGCGCCGGGTTGGCGCTCAGGAACTGGCCGCGCATGTCGAGCGTGAACAGGCCCACCGGCATGGCCTCGTAGGCCTGCTCGAGCTTGCGCTGGGCTTCCTCGCGCTTTTCGGTCTCTGCGCGCATCTGCTCGGCCACCGCCAGCGCGGCCAGCAGGCTCGAGGCGAGGGCCGCGGTGACGCTGTTGATGACGCCGGTCACCTCGCGCGTGCCGAGCGCCGCCGCGACGATCTCGACCAGCGTGGCGACGATCGTCAGTGCGAACGAGGCGGCAAACCAGGTGGCGACGCGGTTGCGCGACTCGATGACCACCTTGGCCAGGCCCGTCATCATGATGGCCAGGCACAGGGCGCAGATCGTCCATACGATCGGCAAATAGACGTGGTACGGCAGCAGCACCGCGGCCGCCACGATCGGCAGGCACAGCCACTGCATGGCGCGCATCGTCACGGCATAGCGCAAGCCTTTGAGGCTGCCGCGCAGCAGGTGCTGGTACAAGGTCAGGGTCGCGATGCCATACAAGGTCAGCGTCATCGAGCGCGACAGCAACAGCCAGTCGGCGGGAACGGTCTGGCCCAGCCACTGGATGTCCCAGCCGGCCGACAGCGCCGCCACCCGCAGGTTCAGGATCAGCCAGCCGGCGAAGAGCACGTACAGCGGCTGGCGGTTGATCAGGGCAGTCAGGAGGACGAACAAGGCCAGCACGATCATGCCGCCGTCGAGCAGGCCGGACTTGCGGTGGAACTGCTCCACCGACAAGGCAAACTGTTCCGATGGCCACTGCACCACGCTCACGCGCGCTGGACCGGCGAAGGTGCCGCTGCACAGCATCTGGGCCGGCAGGCGTTCCATGCGCACGGCGAAACCGGCTTTGACGGCGCTGATCGCGCCGCTCGCATGGCTGCGGCTGGCTTCGCCGATGGGGCGCAAGTTTGTCGCATCCCAGCAACGAACCGACAGCGCATGGCGCGAGGGGAATTCGATGACGTCCTGCTCGACCGAAGCCGACATCGGCGCAAAACTGAACCAGAAGGGACGGGTGCTGAGCTTGGAATCGTGGCTGGCGACGGTCGGCGCGGACGCGAGGCGGGCAAGCGCCTCGGCGGGCGTGGGTGCGGCGCCCTCGGCCTGCACGACGACGCGCAGGGGCAGCGCTTCCGGCTCGCTGATCTGGTATTGGTTGTGCCAGAACAACAGCGCAACGACGGAAAAGAGACCGATCCCGAGCGGAATCAGGTAATACGCGAACACCCGCAGCACCCGCTCGAGGACGGCGGTGGCCGCCGACGAAGGAAACCTGTGGTGCTTGTGGGTAGTATTTGGCATAAGCGGTATCGAGCAATCGATAAAGGCCGCGATATGGTATCGCAGCCTGATCTAGCGTCAGGATACAGCTTTAACGTAATACCGTCATGCAATATCTATGTCAAATGCATGCCGGCTCGCGCTTGGCGGCTCCGCTCGATGTTGCCCGCGCTTGCAGCGGGACATGCAAGATGCTGCCCAGCGGCTCGCTCCCCAGGCCGACGTCGATGTCCGGATGGTGGGTATGGCGGAAGAACTTGAGGAGCGGATGGCCGGCCGCGCGCCAGCGCGCTTCGCCGGTGGCGATTTCAAAGGCCATGATCCGGTGCGGGATGTTGCCGATGTGACGCAGCGGCACCATCTCGTTTTTCCCGAACACATCCAAGAACAGCAGCTGCTCGTACTGGCGGTCCACCGGAGTACGGCCCGAGATGACGGCGTATTCGAGGCCGCTCTTCTCGAAGTATTCGAAAAAGGCCTTCACCAGCGCGACCTTGACCACGTGGCCGATGCGTCCCTGGCTCACGCCCAGGCGCTCGACTTCGCCCAGGGTGCGCCCCTGCAGCCAGTGCGGCAGCGCCACCGATTCCTCGATGTGCAGCGGATGGTGGATATTCGTGCGGATACGGGCCGTTCCCAGCGGCGTGCCGTCGAGCTTGGACTCGGCCAGCAGCACGACGGTGTCGCTCTCGTAGTCGGCGTCTTCCGGCAAGGCCAGCGAACGCGCGAACTCGGGAACGTGGCGGGCGTAGGCGGCGTGGCGGATCTGCACCGCCTTCAGGAGCTCGTCTTCGTTGCGCACGCGCCGGATCGTGAAGGGCAGGTTCTCGACTGTCCGCTGCGCGCCCGGTGCGTGACCAACCTGGGGGACTGCAGCAGCATTTGCTTGGGGGATGACGTTTGCTTGGCACAACTCCATGGCGATTCCTCAGATTGTTTAAACGCAGAAGGCTTGGTTCCTGATAATTATCAATCTTCGGTTAAAAAACTTAACGGATGAGTAAGCGTACTTTTACCCTTTAATTCAAAATTGATAAAATTTCATGGCGACTGAATCGGCGCCGGCAGCATCCGTGCCGTGCCCGACACGCGGATCGACCCGCCCCGCTCCATCCCGATTTCCGCGCGCAGGCGCGAGCGCATGCCCATGTCCTCGCCCTGCACGATGTCGATGGCCCCGCCGTGCGGCCAGCCGAGCGCGCCCAGGTAGCCGGCCAGCGCTGCCGTGCCAGCACCGGTGGCGGGATCCTCGTATACGCCGCCCGAGGCGAACGGGTTACGGGTGTGGAACAGCGTATCGGTCTCGGCCCAGGCCAGCACGACGGTGACGATGCCGAGCGCGCGCATGAAGCGCCGTCCCGCATCGAACTCGTAGTGCATGGCGGCCAGCAGCCCGCGGCTGCGCAAGGCCAGCACCAGGTGCCCGGCCCCGCCGTGCGCCAGCGCCGGCGGAATGCGCGGGTCGAGATCCCCGGGGCGATAGCCGAATAGTGCCAGCGCCTGCGCCACCACCTCGGGCGGGGCCGGCGCGCTGCGCGTGGGCGGCGACTGCCGCGCGGCCGAGGTCAGCACCTGTCCATCGGCGCCCACGCCGCGCCGCCCTTCGACCGTGATGGCGGCATCGTTCAGCAGGAGCGGATAGACGCCGTCGCCGCGGCTGGCCGCCAGCGCCGCGCCGAGCGCGATCGTGGCGTGGCCGCAGAAAGGCACTTCAGATTCAGGAGAGAAATAGCGTACGCGCCAGCCATCGCCCAGCGGCGCCGCAAAGGCCGTTTCCGAATAGCCGACCGCGCTGGCAACGCGTTGCATGACGGGATCCGGCGGCAGGGTGTCGCCGATCCAGACGCCGGCCGGGTTACCGCCTTGCAGGCCATCGGAAAACGCGGCGATGCGCTGGACGTCGTCGACGCCGATGCGCGTGGCGCCGTCGCGTGGCGCGATCGGGATCGGGTGCATGGCTTGCTCCTCTGCAATGAAAGAGCGCCGATATTAGCCCGATTACAACATCTCTGCCAGCTAAGCCTTGACTCAGGGATAACGCACCGGTTTGCCCTGCGTTTGCGGCAAGGGGATGCATTCGGTCTCGCCCGGCACCTGCGGAAAGGCGCCGGCCTGCCAGTCGCGCCGGGCCTGCTCGATCCGCTCTTCGGAACTGGCGACGAAATTCCAGGACAGGAAGCGCGGCCCGTCCATCGGCTCGCCGCCCAGCAGCATGATGCGCGTCGGCCCCGGTCCGGGCGCGCCCAGCAGCACTTGCGCGCCCGGCTTCAGCACCACCAGCTGGCCCGGCTCGAAGACGCCGTCGCGTCCCAGGTCGAGACCGCCTTCGACGATATAGATCGCCTGCTCCGGATACTCGGGCGGCATGGCGATGCGCGCGCCCGCCCGCAGTCTGACGTCGACATAGAACAGGTCGGACAGCGTCGCGACCGGCGCGCGCCGGCCCCAGAAGCTGCCGGCCACGACGCGCGCCTCGACGCCCTCGCCCTCGATGCAGGGCAAGGCGCCGGCCTCGACGTGGGCAAAGGCGGGATCGGTTTCCTCGTGCCGGGACGGCAGCGCGACCCAGCACTGCAGGCCGAAGAGGCTGGAACGGCCCTGGCGCAGCACGCTGCCGGTGCGTTCCGAGTGGACGATGCCGCGCCCGGCGGTCATCCAGTTGACTTCGCCGGGACGGATCGCCTGCACGCTGCCGACGCTGTCGCGGTGCACGATTTCGCCGTCGAAGAGGTAGGTGACCGTGGCCAGGCAGACATGCGGGTGGGGCCGCACGTCGAGGCCGCGGCCGGCGTCGAACACGTGCGGCCCCATCTGGTCGAGAAAAACGAAGGGCCCGACCATGCGCCGCTGCCGGCTCGGCAGTGCGCGCCGCACCTGGAAGCCGTCGCCCAGGTCGTGGGTGGGCGGCACGATCACGATGTCGAGTGCGCTCGGGTGGTCCTGGGTGTCCATGCTGTTCCCCTCGATGGTGTGCTGCCGGACCAGTCTACGTGACGGCGCGTTTTCCTGCAAAGGTCCGGATTGCCTTGCGCAGGGCTTGATTGCTGAGCGTTACGGTCCCGCCTCGGTTACAATACCGTCATCCATTGGGGAGTAGCCTGCTTCCGCCCGCGCCTGCGGCGGAGGATCCCGTATCAACATACTCGATGCCATCGCATCGTGGTACGGGCAGCTGCCAGGGTGGGTGGAACCAGCCTCCAGCGCCAGGCGCGGCGTCGACAACGGGATGCCGCTCCGGCGCGACGAATGCAACGCAGCCGTGGAGGCTTTTTTTCACACACTCGTCGGTCGGCAAGACCTTTGGCATGCCAGCGCGCGAGTTCGGGCCGCGCCGGCCTGCCTCTGCGTTCGCCCGACGGAAAGCCTCCCATGAATTTCGCAGCCACCGCTTCGCTCGCCTTCGCCATGTCCACGGACGCCTTCGCCGCCGCCGTCGGCAAGGGCGCGGCCCTGCAAAGGCCGCAACTGCGCGAAGCGCTGCGCACCGGCGCCATCTTCGGCGTCATCGAAGGCCTCACTCCCCTGCTCGGCTGGGCGCTCGGCAACGCCGCCGCCCCTTATGTGCAAGCCTGGGACCACTGGATCGCGTTTATCCTGCTGGGCGCGCTCGGACTGCGCATGATCCACGAAGGCTGGGGCGAGCCCGACGCCGAGGTGGACAGACCGGACAGCCACTCCTTCCTGCGCCTGGCCGTCACCGGCATGGCAACCAGCGTCGACGCCCTGATCGTCGGGGCCGGCCTGGCCTTTATCGACGTGAACATTTTCGTGACGGCGGCGGCGATCGGTTTCGCCACCTTCGTCATGGTCACGCTCGGCGTGATGCTGGGCCGCGGTCTTGGCAAGCTGGCCGGCAAGCGCGCGGAGATCGTCGGCGGCGTCGTGCTGATCGTGATCGGCAGCCTGATCCTGGTCGACCATCTGCGGGCCGCGGCAGGCTGAGCTCCAGCCCGCCCCCCGGTCCGGGCGCGCTTCCAGGCGCTCGCTTCAGGCGGCGCACTCGCGCTGCATCGCCTCTTGCATCTCCTCGGGCGAGACGTCCTTGACATGGGTCGCCATCGACCAGCGGTGGCCGAAGGGATCGTCGAGCTGGCCGTAGCGGTCGCCCCAGAACATGTCGGCCAGTTCCATGCGCACGGTGGCGCCGGCCGCTTTTGCCTGGTTCCAGAGCGCGTCCACATTCGGCACCGACAGGTGGATCGTCACCGGCGAACCCTTCAGGCTCAGGGGGCTGAAGGAACCGTAGTCGGGGAATTCGTCGGCCAGGAACAGGGGCGAGTCGCCGATGCGCAGCATGGCATGGCCGACTTTACCGTCGGGCATCGGGGTGCGCATGACTTCGATGGCGCCGAAGGCCTTCTTGTAGAACTCGATCGCCTCGTGGCAGTTGGCGCAGACGAGATGCGGCGTGACGGTTGGCATGCCTTCTTCGACCGGCTTGACTTCTGGACTCATGATGTTTTCCTTTCGACCTGGTGTGGATGGGGATCGGTGTATCGGTTCGGTGCTGCTGTATTGAGCCTAATGGCCGGCCGAAGTTCGTGCAACGATTGCCTGTGTTGCGCTGCATCGTCGAAACCGGCTCAGTCGCTAGCCGTCAAGTTCCGGATAGTGGCGGAAGATATCTTCCTCGTTGAAGGCAAGCCGGCGCGGCGACTGCAGGTAGGCGGCGATGCGCGGCCGCTCGGCCACGCGCCGGCGCAGGGCCGACAGGTTCGGATGGCGCGCCAGCGCCCTGGCGCTGGCCCGCGGGAATGCGTAGGCGAGTCCTTCGAGCACCTGGAACAGCGACAGGTCGGCATAGGTGCGCTGCGGCCCGAGCAGGTAATCCTGCCCGCCCAGCACGCGGGCGAAATAATCGAGGAATCTGGGAATGCGCGCAGCGGTGAACTCGCCCGCGCGGCGCCGCGCCTGTTCCCGCTGGTCTTCGTAGTACAGGGCGATGCCGATCGGGTGATGGGTATCGTGGGCTTCGTTCACCAGGTCGGCAAGCGTCAGTTGCAGCTGATGGGTCCACAGGCGCCCTGCCGTGTCCTGCGGCGCCAGGCCATGGCGCTCGCCCAGGTACATCAGGATCGCCGCCGTCTGGCCGATCGTCATGCCGTCCGCGCGCAGGAAAGGCGGCGCGAAGCTGGGTGTCGGGCCTTCCTTCAGCGCCGCCGCCAACGCGTCGACGCCACCCGGACCGCGCGCCACGTCGGCATACTCCGCTCCCGCTTCTTCCAGCGCTAGCCGGACGAATTCGCCGCGTCCCTGGATGTGGGGCCAATAGAACAGTTCGTAGGGTTGCACCATCGTGATTTCTCCGTCGTGTTGGTCGAGCGATCATGGTATGCCTATGGAGCGGTCTTGGCTGCAAAAACGACTTTTCGGTGAAATTCTTTAAAGACTAGAATTTTGGCATGTGCAGGAAACTCGTGAAGTAATCCAGATTTATATCTAGCCGCCGAACGGCTGGAAGCGGCAAATACTGCGGCGTTGAACGGCTTGTCTAATGAACCGTGGTCGCGCATATGATTGAACTTTGCAAAAAGCATCTTTGATGGCGCAAGTTTTTGTTTTATACTAATAATACTAACGTTGCTTTTGCAGCTCACTTCATACTAAATTGGAGGTTATTTGCCGCATATTGTTGCTCACGTTGCAATTATTGGTAGACTCCAGTTAATGCCGGGAATCCTCCCTGTTACGCTAGGGCTCGCCAACACTCTGTTCCACGTTTCTCACGCGTTTCAAGATTTCGTTCAATTTCCCAATTCTCACATCAAAGTGGATACGAATGACTGCATCCTATTCACGGTTGAGCATGTTGGAACGGACGAAGTAGATTTGAAGGATGCCAGTTGTGCCTTTGACCTCTTGGAAAAATCGTTATCTGCAATTAGCGAAGCAACATTGTGGCTCAAAGCGAATGATACTGTCGGAGAAATAACGTCGTATATTCGCCAATTTGGCACTGCAGATGTCAAGTGTTTTGCTGCAGAAAATCAAGTTGATGTTATCGGCTACGTCAACCCTACGTTCCAGCTAAGCAGGGCCGATGCTGAGTTAATGGCAGGTTTTCTGTCAAACATGGTGGTTTCCAATGGTCCGGCAAAAAATCCGGTTCCTGCGGTGACAAAAAGGCTGATGAGTTCGTTGGATTTAATCAATCTTGGCTTTCACACCGAAGCATTCATCAATTTGTTTTCTCTCATAGATGACCTAACCCAAGAGATTTTAAAATTGGGCCTAAAGAAGAGTGGATTGGATGAGGGCGAGCAGAAGAGTTTGCTTCGTGCAATTAAAGAAGAGCGCCTAAGCATATATCTCTGCACGTTAGCAAAAGTATGTGGCTGGCAAAGCCTTTCAGAAGCGAATAAGGAGTTATACAATCGCGTCAAGAAAGTTAACACAGCAAGGAACAACATTATGCATGGCTCCGAGCGTCTTATGCCAAAGCAGACGCTAGAGCATATGGATACTTTAATTGAGCTAATCGAATGGCTCAGAACCAATCCGTTTGGGTACTCTATTCCGAAATTCCCCAACTTAAAACTGATCGAGCCAAAGTTCTTTATATTGCCCCTCAATCCTGATGACAAAGCGCCAGAATAAACTAGACTGTCAATTTAACGTGCTGAAATAGAACGTTGAATTATTAAGATTGATTGTGCTGCTTTGGTGAGATTGTTTGATCTTGTGATCGTGGCCTAAATTACTGGCCCGAATCTTCGGGTTAGCTATTCGTACAAAGCCGAGTTAGGGCTGACGTTCAGACATGACCTCGGCTGTCGCCGCGAGAACTTGGCCAGTAAGTTAATCCAAAGATTGTCACGAAAAAGCGAGCGTAATCTCGTTTCTTTGCTTGAAGTTTGCATGGCTCCCCCCAAGGTCACGGTAACTGGTGACTGTCTTGGCCCCTCGTCCAATAGAACAGTTGGTAAGCCATGTGCCTTCCCGTCATGCAGGCCCCCAGTATGGAGTGGATTTTTACGGCGCCGCGCGCGCGGCATGATAATCTTGCAATGAGGAACTTTTATTCAAGACAAGGCAAGGCAAGAGGCAATCACGGTGCGGTCGACGTGCAGGCGCGGCGGGGAAGGACTCCGCCTAAAATATTGCTTCAGAGAATGTGTTTCATTTGAGCAATCGCACCGCCGGGAGCGCCGGACTGGGACACCATGAACGCCTCTGCCACCCGTCTTTTTCGCTGGAGCGTCCCATGATCTTCGCGCATCTCACCCGTTCCTGGCGCGCCCGCCGCGGCGAGCTGCGCTTTTCGTCCTGGACCATGTCGGTGCTGCGCAGCGCGCGCGTCCTGCGCTACTACCGCGACCACGCCGCGCTGTGCCGGCTCGACGTCTACCGCAACCACGTGATGACGCCGCCGAACGACGACCCTTTCCACCATCTGAGCCACCGCGGCTACCTGGTGCGGGGACTGAGCACGCGCCAGCGCGTCCAGTGCGTGCTGGCCCATTACCGCTTCGAGGAAACCACCTTCGACGCCGCCTACAGGAGCGCCGTGTACGCATCCGGCGGCCTGGCGCTGTGGCAGCACACGAGCGGCGAGCACCATTTCCTGATCCGCCTAGAAATGACGTCGCGCATGCATGCCGAAGGTGACCTGACGCTGGCGCTGGTCGCCGACGGCAAGGTGCTGCACCGCCTGTCCTATTCCTGGGTCGAAGGCAAACTCGTCGGCGTTCCAACGCCGCTGGTGCCTTTTATTGCGCGCAACCAGGGCCGCTGGACCGATGCGGGCGAGGCCTTCGACGCCTTCGAGGAATGCTTCCCGAACAATTCGCCGAGCTTCTTCTGCTTCGCCGCGATGCAGGGCCTGGCGCAGGCAGTCGGCATGGACCAGGTGGTGGCCGTCAAATGCACGGCCCAGATCGCCTTCGACCCGGACGAGATCAAGCATTTCGTCAACGCCTACGACGGCTTCTGGAAGATCCTCGGCGGCGTCGAACTGCCGGGCGACACCTGGCTGGTGGCCCTGCCCTTCTACCTCAAGCCGCTGGCCGACATGCCGTCCAAGCACCGCAAGCGCGCCGCCCAGCGCCGCGACCACTGGCGCGCCATCGGCGACAGCACGCGCGCGACGCTGCAGCGTCACTTGCTGCACGCGCGGGCAAATCACGCGCATGCGGCCTCATTGCGGGAAACGGCCGAGGTGTAAGGCGCTTCGAGGACGGACCGCCGGCATCCTTCATTGACACAAGCACCACGGCTTCGGAACCCCGTGGTACACTCGCGCCTCGCTAGGGGTCCTGGAACGCGTTTCCGGGTGAGAGATACCCTTCGTACCTGATCTGGATAATGCCAGCGAAGGAAAGCGCGCAACGCAGTCCACACCTTGTTTGCCCTTCCCCACGTTGGCTCCGGCTTTTTGACAAAAGCGCCGCATCGCTGCGTCGCTCGATCCGTGAGCACACCAATGAAACCCGCCGTCAAGCATTCCCTCCTCGCCTGCGCCCTGGCGCAAGCGTTTGCCGTCCACGCCCAGAACGCCGACCCGGCGCCGGTCGCCTCGGTGCTCGTCACCGGCAGCAAATGGGCCGCCAGCGACCGCGCCAGCATCGGCGGCTTCGCCGACATGCCGCTGGTCGACATCCCGGCCTCGGTCGTGGCCATCGGCCGCAGCCAGATGCAGGACCTGTCGATCCGCTCGGCCAGCGACGCCGTCCAGTACGACGCCTCGGTCGGCGACGCCTACAATGCGGTCGGCTACGCCGAACAGTTCTCGGTGCGCGGCTTCAAGCTGAACAACAACTCGGGCTACCGCAAGGACGGCATCGCGATCCCCGCCGACACCCAGATTCCACTCGAGAACAAGGAGCGCTTCGAACTGCTCAAGGGCGTGGCCGGCCTGCAGGCGGGCGTGGCCGCGCCCGGCGGCGTGCTCAACTTCGTCACCAAGCGCCCGACCGACAAGCCGCTGCGTTCGGTCACGGTGGAAGCGCGCGAGCGCGGCACCGTGCATGGGCAGTTCGATATCGGCGGACGCTTCGCCGACGCCCGCTTCGGCTACCGCATCAACGCCGCCGCCGACCGCCTGCGCTCGTACGTGCGCGGGGCCGACGGCAAGCGCCAGTTCGCCTCCGCCGCCTTCGACTGGCAGATCACGCCCGACGCCACGCTGGAACTGGACATGGACTTCCAGCACAAGGAACAGATCAGCGCGCCCGGCTACCAGCTCACGCGCGGCGTCGACCTGCCGGTCAACGTGTCGCCCAAGCTGCTCCTGAACGACCAGCCCTGGACCAAGCCGGTCGACACCGACAGCGCCAACCTCGGCCTGCGCTTCGCCTACCGCCTGAACGCGGACTGGAACGCGACGATCAACGCGAACAAGCACTGGTTCAAGCGCGACGACTACACCGCCTTCCCTTATGGCTGCAGCAACGAGGGCGACGGCTACTATCCGGGCTATTGCGGCAACGGCGACTACGACGTCTACGACTACCAGAGCGTGGGCGAGCGCAAGACGCCGTTCGGCGTGCAGGCGCAGCTCCAGGGCCGCTTCGCCAGCGGCGCCCTGCGCCACCTGCTGACCATCGGCGCCAGCCATGCCGAGCGCCACAACAGCTACGGCGACTATGTCTACGACTACGCCGGCTACAGCAACATCTACAATCCGCTGATCACCGCGCCGGCGCCCGGCAACCCGGCCACCGGCCCGGTCCACGAGCGCTTCCGCGACCGCGAACGCGGCCTCTACGTGCAGGATATCGTCACCCTGTCGCCGCAGCTGGCAGTGCACGCCGGCCTGCGCTACGTGAAGATCGACAGCGCCCAGCAGCCCGAGTCCAGCCTGCCATGGGTCAGCGACAAGGCCGCGTTCACGCTGCCGAACGTCTCGCTGGTCTATAGCCCGGCAAAAAACTGGAACGTCTACGGGACCCTGGCGCACGGCCTGGAATCGGGCGGCGTGGCGCCGATCGAGACGACCAATGCGAACACCGACCTGGGACCGAACCGCTCGAAGCAGCTCGAGTTCGGCGTCAAGGGCATCGCGGGCGGCGGCGTGTCGCTCTCGGCCGCCGTGTTCCAGATCACCAGCGGCCTCGAATACACCGACGCCAGCGAGACCTTCGTGCGCAACGGCCGCCGCAACCACCGCGGCCTCGAACTGTCGGCGCAGCGCGCGTCGCACGGCCTGTCCTACGGCGCCTCGCTGATGGCCCTGCGCGCGCGCCAGGAAGACACCGGCGACGCGGCCCTCGACGGCAAGCGCGTCACCAACGTGCCGGCGCTGAAGTCGACCGTCTGGGGCGAGTATGCGGTGGCCGCCGTGCCGGGCCTGAAACTCAATGGCCAGTGGCAGTACGCCGGCAAGAAGTCCTTCGACCCGGAGAACACGGTCGACGTGCCCGGCTACCATGTGGTCGGAATCGGCGCGGCCTACGGCCTGAGGCTGGGCGCGACCAGCGTCACGCTGCGCGCGCGGGTAGACAACCTGTTCGATAAATTCTACTGGCGCGACGTGACGCAGGAGCTGGGCGGCTACCTGCTGCCGGGCGCGCCGCGCACGCTGCGCCTGTCGGCCCAGTTCGACTTCTAGAGCGGCTTCAGCACTTTCAACGCCGCTTCGACCTGCCGCAGCCTGTGCGGCAGGTCGCCTTCCACCAGCACGAAGCGCACTCCCCGCGCGTCCAGTTCGTCCACCAGCATCGCAAAGACCTGCTGGCGCACTTCTTCCGATTCACGCATCAGGCCGTCCGGTATCCAGGGCGTGTCGGGCGCCGTCACCAGGGTCAGCGCGTAGTCGTGGGTGGCCGCCAGCCGCTCCAGAGCGGGGTCGACCCGTCCCCAGTACACGCGGCTGTAGAGCGCCGTCATCAGGGGCGTCGTGTCGCAGAAGAGGAATGCGTTCGCCTGCGCGGCGGCTGCATCCTCGCGCGCGCGCTGGGTGCGCGCGATGCCGATCTGGTCGGCTTCGAAAGGCACGCGTGCATGCGTGTCGACGAATTCGCGCAGGTATTCCGGCACCCAGGCGGTGTCGTAGCGGCGCGCCAGCGCCGTGCACAAGGTCGACTTGCCCGACGATTCCGCGCCCAGCACGGCGATGCGGCGCACGCTCATGGCGCCACCCGCGCCAGCTTGCTCCAGGCCTGCAGCCCGCGCACGGCCAGCAGCACGAAGACCGCGTACAGCAGCGCCGTCACATGCAGGTCCTTGAAGATGTACAGGCCCACGTACAGGACGTCGACGGCCACCCATACATGCCAGTTCTCGACTTTTTTACGCGCCAGCAGCAGCTGGCCGACCAGGCTGCCGGCGGTGAGGAAGCCGTCGATGTGCGGCACGTCGGTGTTGGTCCAGGTGCGCAGGAACCACGACAGCAGGAGGAAGGCCGCGCCCCAGCCGGCCAGCGCCCAGATCCAGCCCGCGCGGCCCAGGCGCGTGACCACCAGGCGCTCCTCGCCGGCGCCGCGCAGCCACTGGCGCCAGCCCCAGGCCGAGGTCGCGATGAAGACCAGCTGCAAGCCGCTGTCGCCATACAGGCGCGCGCCGAAGAAGACGACCGCATAGGTCGCCGACGACAAGATCGAGAACAGCCAGGCCCAGGGGTTCTGGCGGATGTTGAGCAGCACCGTCGTCACCGCCAGGGCAAACGAGACCAGTTCGAGCGGCGTGGTGGAAAAGCCGAGTAAGGCGAGTGTGTCGTTCATGCGCGCAGGCGGGAAAGCGGCGGCGCGCCGGGGCACGCCGGGGCTGGAAAATGATCGGAAAGGTGCAGCTCATCGGGCTGGCGAGTATGCACGCTGCACCGCGATTATGCAACGCGGGCCGGCGCCGGCGCCGGCGCCGGCGCCGGCACGAAAGGCTGCCCGCGCCGGGGTCTTCATTCAGGCGGATCGGCTTACTTCTTCGGATACTTGATCGTCATTTCCTTGAGCAGGCTGTCGGCCCCGTCGACTTCCTTCATCACCCACAGCATGTAGCGGATATCGACGTGGATCGCGCGCGTGATGGCCGTGTCGAAATACCAGTCCTTGGTGATCGACTCGTAGGTGGAATCGAAGTTCAGGCCCACCAGTTCGCCGCGCTTGTTCATCACGGCCGAACCGGAGTTGCCGCCGGTGGTGTCGGCGCTCGAGAGGAAGTTGACCGGCACCGTGCCCAGCACCGGGTCCTTGAACACGCCGTAGCGCTTCTCGCGCACCGCCCGCGTCAGCGCCGCCGGCACCAGGAACGGATCCTTGTCGGTGGCCTTCTCGACGATGCCTTCGACCGTGGTGAACGGACCCTTGACCAGGCCGTCGCGCGGCGCGTACGGGGCCACGGTGCCGAAGGTCACGCGCAGCGTCGAATTGGCGTCCGGATAGACCGGCTTGCCCTGCGATTTCTTGTACGCGATGACGGCCGACATGTACTGCGGGATGGTGCGGTCGAGATTGCCGTCGACTTCCTTGCGCCGCTCGTCCAGGCCGGTGGCCACGTCGTTCAGGCGCACGGCGAGCTTGATGAACGGATCGGACGAGGTACGGAAGGCCTCGACGTCCCTGCTCATCCAGGCCAGGCGCTTGCCGGTGTCGGCCAGTTCGGTCGTGGCGTAGAGCGCATCGAGCTTGGCCGCGTCCGGCAGCAGCGCGTCCAGCCCTTGCGGGCGCAGCTTCGGGTCGATCTTCGCGTAGCGGTTCAGGGCCGCGGCATAGCGCGCCCGGTCGACGCCCGGGACGAACGACTGCTCAAGGCGCGTCAGGCGCGCCTTGATGAAGGAGAGGTCGCGTTCCTGGTAGCCCGCTTCGCGCTGGGCGTCCGGCTTCTGGCGTTCCTGCGCCAGGCGGTACAAGGTGCGCGCGCTCTTGAGGAGATCGCTGTGCGAGGCCTCGGCATAGGCGCCCTCTTCGCGCGAGAGCGCCATGTCGGCGGCGATCACGGCGTCGAGCTCGGCCAGGAGCGTGGGGCCGCTGCCGTTCCTGGCGTACCAGGCGCGGAACTCGGCGTCCTGCACGTCCCGGATGGCGGCGACGTCCTTGCGCGCGAAGCCGTCGAGCAGGCCCTGGGTCTTCTTGAGCACGTTGTTGAGGCTCTTGGCGACGCTGGCATAGCGCACGTCCCAGGCCGGATTGCCTTTGGTGGCATCGGCGATCACGGCCAGGTCGGCGCTGATGGTGGCGGCCTTGGCCGGGAAGTCGGTATCGCGCGCGAAGCGGATCTCCGAGGGCAGCTTGTAGCGGCTGGTGCGGCCCGGATAGCCGGCCAGCAGGATCGGGTCGCCGTTCTTCAGGCCTTCGGCCGAGACCACCAGGAAGTCCTTCGACTTGTACGGCACGTTGTTCGGCGACGGCTCGGCCGGGCGGCCGTCCGGGCCGACGTAGGCGCGCAGGAAGGCGTAGTCGCCGGTCTGGCGCGGCCACTCGTAATTGTCGATGTCGCCGCCGAAGTTGCCGATCTTGTCCGACGGCGCGTACACCAGGCGCACGTCGCGGATCATCAACTGCTTGATGCGGTAGTACTCGAGGCCGCGGTGGAAGGCCGGCACCGCGCAACGCGAGGTCTTGTCGCTCTCGCACTCGGCGATCAGGGCCTTGATGCGCGCGGAGATCGCCTCGTTGCGCTGGCGGCCGGTCAGCGACGCGCTCAAGCCCTCGAGCACGCGGCCGGTCACGTTCTCGACCTTCTCGGTCACGTAGACCAGCGTGTTCGGGCCGCCCGGCAGTTCCTCGGCGCGGGTCTTGGCCAGGAAGCCGTCGACGATGTAGTTCTTCTCCGGGGTCGCGTTGCGCTGGATGGCGCCGTAGGCGCAGTGGTGGTTGGTGACCACCAGGCCGGCGGGCGACACGAACGAGGCCGAGCAGCCGCCCAGCGAGACGATCGCGCTCATCGGATGCTTCGACAGGTCGGCCAGCTTCTCGGCCGGCATCGTGATGCCGATGCGCTTGAGTTCGGATTTCAGCTGCGGCAGCTGGTGCGGCTGCCACTGGCCCTCGTCGGCGGCGGCCTGGAAGGCCGCGCCCAGCAGGATGACTGGAACGACTGCGGGAAGAACGATCGATTTGAACAAGACAGACCCCGGATGAGAAGATTCAAGCCGGGAGTATAGCCCGGTTGCCCCATGGCCGAAAACGGTTTTTTGGCGTCGATACGGGTGTCATGCGTGGCGCCGGCCGGGCTGCGACATCCGCTTTTTCAAGGCTCGCACCACCTCGGCGGGCTTATCGCTAGAATGGCTGTTTTGCCGCGCTCGAAAGCGACCATGCGACGTATTGCTTCTTCCTTCTCCACGCTGATGCGCCGCCTCGCGCTCGACGCCTTCACGACCGGCCTGATGGTGATGGTGCTGCTGGCCAGCCTGCTGCCGGCCAGCGGCCAGGCCGCCGTCGTGCTGGGCAAGGTCACCACCGTCGCCATCGGCCTGCTGTTCTTCCTGCACGGCGCCAAGCTCTCGCGCGAAGCGCTGGTGGCCGGCCTGACCCACTGGCGCCTGCACCTGCTGGTACTGGCCTGCACCTTCGTCATGTTCCCGCTGCTGGGCCTGGCCATCGAACCGCTGGCGCTGATGCTGCTCACGCCCGAACTGACGATGGGCATCCTGTTCCTGTGCGTGCTGCCCTCGACCGTACAGTCCTCGATCGCGTTCACGGCGATGGCGCGCGGGAACGTGGCCGCGGCCGTGTGCAGTGCGACCGCCTCGAACTTCCTCGGGATCTTCCTCACGCCGGTGCTGGTCGGCGCCATGGTCGTGCAGGGAACGCAGGCGGCCGGCGGCTCGGGCCTGGCGCAGATATGGAAGATCGTCGAGCAGCTGCTGCTGCCCTTCCTCGCCGGCCAGCTGCTGCGCCCCTGGATCGGCGCCTTCATCGACCGCCACAAGCCGGTGCTGCGCTATGTCGACCAGGGCTCGATCCTGCTGGTGGTCTACATGGCGTTCAGCGAATCGGTCAACGAAGGGCTGTGGCAGCACATTTCGGGAACCGCCCTGCTGGTGCTGATCGGAATATCGTGCCTGATGCTGGCGATCGCGCTGGGCCTGGCCGCCTGGACCAGCCGCCGCCTCGGTTTTTCGAAGGAAGACGAAATCACGATCGTGTTCTGCGGCTCGAAAAAGAGCCTGGCGAGCGGCGTGCCGATGGCGAAGGTCTTGTTCGCCCCTTCGGCACTGGGAATGATCATCCTGCCGCTGATGCTGTTCCACCAGATCCAGCTGATGGTGTGCGCGGTGCTGGCGCAGCGCTGGGCGCGGCGGGCGGCGGCGCAGCAGGCGGGCGCGCAGGCGGCGGCGAACCTGTCGCGCTAGCCGCCCGGCCTCATGGCAAGGCGCACAGGCAGTGCGTGATGGCCGCGAACGGCTTCTTGCCGTCGGCCAGTTCGCTCAGCCAGCCCAGGTCTTTCGCCACGCCGGCGACGGCGCCGCTCGGGAGCGCATCGGGCAGCATGCCCAGTTTCAGCTGGATGTCGAGGGCCTGGGTGGCCGAGACGCCGAGCATCGACAGGAAGCGCTCGAGGCTCGAACCCGGACGCTCGACATAGGCGACGCGGAAATCGTCCTTCAAGCTGGCGCGCCTGGCAGCCGAGCGCAGCGCGTCGCCGTAGCTGCCCAGGCGGTCGACCAGGCCGTGTTCCCTGGCCTGGGCGCCGGTCCAGACCCGGCCCTGCCCGACCGCGTCGATCTTCGCCGGCGTGGTCTTGCGCGCCAGGGCGGCCTTGGTGGTGAACTCGCGGTAGACGTTGTCGATGCTGGCTTGCACGAGCTTGCCGAAGCGCGGATCGAGCGGGCGCAGCGGATTGTAGGCGTCGGCCAGCCAGGTGGTGGTGACGCCGGCGGTGCGCACGCCCAGCTTGTCGGCCACGCGGTCGGCCGTCGGCAGGATCGCGAATACGCCGATCGAGCCGGTGATCGTGGCCGGGTCGGCGATCACTTCGTCGGCCGCCATCGATATCCAGTAGCCGCCCGAGGCGGCCACGTTGCCCATCGAGACCACGACCGGCTTGCCGGCCGCGCGCGTCAGCTCCAGCTCGCGCCGGATCAGTTCCGAGCCGTAGGCGCTGCCGCCGGGCGAATCGACGCGCAGCACCACCGCCTTGATGTCGTCGTCCTCGCGCGCGCGGCGGATCATGCTGGCCGTGGAAGCGCCGCCGATCACGCCGGGGCCGCCCTGGCCGTCGGTGATTTCGCCGGAGGCGACGATCACGCCGACCGCGTCGCCGAAGGCCTTTTGCGGATGACGCGCGAGGTAGTCGCCGAAGGACACCTGGCGAAAGGTCTTGATCGATTCTTCATAGGCGCCGCGCTTGATCATCATGGCGCGCACTTCGTCGCGCGTCTTGATGCCGTCGACCAGCTTCTGGCGCAGCGCCACCTGGGCCGCGTTGCCGCCGGCCGCTTCCATCAGTTGCGGCAGCTGGTCGATGCCGCGCGCGATCGCCCCGGCGGCCAGCTTGCGGTTCTTCTCGACGGTGGCCGTGTAGCCCTGCCACAGCGCGCCGTACAGGACGGTATCGGCTTCGGTGGACGCCGGCGACGGGCCGTTGCTGATGAAAGGCTCGGCGGCACTCTTGTAGGTCCCCACTTTGAGCAGGTTGACGGTGATGCCGACCTTGTCGAGCGCGTCGCGGTAGTAATTGCGGTGGCCGCCGAAGCCTTCGATCAGCACCATGCCCATCGGGTGCACATGGACTTCGCTGGCGTGCGAGGCGAGCAGGTAGCGCTTCTGGTCGAAGTTGCCGCCCCAGGCGACGACCGGCTTGCCAGCCGCCTTGACGCGGTCGATCGCGGCCCCGACCTCGTGCAGCATGGCCAGGCCGCCGACGTCGAGTTCGTCGAGCATGAGCAGCACGCTGCCGATGTTCTTGTCCCTGGCGGCGGCGTCCAGCACCACCAGCAGGTCGCGCAGTTCGATCATGCGGCGCGTTTCGCCGCCGACGTTCGACAGCAGCGTGTCGCGCAGCCCGCCGGTATGTTCCTCGACCAGCTGGCCGCGCAGGTCGAGCACGAGCGCGGTCTTGGCCGCCAGCGGCTTGGCGCCGCCGGCGAACAGCGTCCACAGCAAGGCGATCGCGACGATCAGGAACAGGGTGTTGAGCACGATGCGGCGCGTCAGGTCCAAACCGCGCCAGAACATGCCGAAACCGCGGCGTAGGGAAGTCAAAGGCTTGAAGGACATCGGAACTCCACTGGAAAGGGAAAAGTCAGGCACGCATGCTCGAAGGCGCAAGGATTTTTTCTGCCGTCTCTTTATGCGAAATCGCAAACAGCCCGGCAAATACGAGTATGCCATTGACTATCAACAGTTCAAGCCCCAGCCGGTAACTGCCGAGCAAGTATTGCTGATAGAACTCAAGGAGCGCGCAAAGAATCGGCGCGCCGATCGTCACCCATGGCACCAGGCGATCGGTCAGGGTGCGCCGCGTCAGCATGCCGAAGGCGAACAGGCCCAGCAAGGGGCCATAGGTATAGGCGGCCAGTTTCAGGATCAGCACGATCATGCTCGGCTCGTCGATCCACTTGAAACCGAGCACCAGCACCAGGAACAGCAGCGCGAAGCCCAGGTGGACGCGGCGGCGCAGGCCTTCCTTGCCCGCTTCGTCGAGATCGGTGCGGCGCTGGATGCCGAGCAGGTCGATGCAGAAGGTCGAGGTGAGCGCCGTGATCGCCCCGTCGGCGCTCGGGAACAGCGCCGACACCAGCGCGATCAGGAAGATGATCTGCACCGCGGCCGGCAGGTGGCCCATGACCACGGCCGGGAAGATCCTGTCGCCGGTATCGGTCACGCCGGCCAGCGGCGCGTACAGGTACAGCAGGCCGCCCAGGAACAGGAAGGACGACAGCACCACCACCAGCACCGCCGTCAGGGTCAGCAAGTTCTTTTGCGAGTCGGCCAGGGTTTTCACGGAAATGGTCTTTTGCATCATCTCCTGGTCCATGCCCGTCATCGTCAGCACGATGAAGATACCGGCAATGCACTGCTTCCAGAAGAAATTGGGACTGTCGACGTCCCAGGTGAAGATGCGCGCCAGCCCGTTCGACTGCATCGCGTCCAGGCTCTCGATGACCGACATGTCGAGGGCGTTGAGCAGGAACCAGACGCAGGCGAACAGGCCGAACAGCATGCAGCTCGTTTGCAGCGTATCGGTCCAGACGATGGTCTTGACGCCGCCCTGGTAGGTGTACATCAGGATCATGGCCAGGATGACGAGCGTCGTGGCCCAGAACGGGATGCCGAGGCGGTCGAGGATGATGGCTTGCAGAATGTTGACGACGAGATAAAGCCGCGCCGTCGAGCCGAGCAGGCGCGAGACGATGAAGAAGCCCGCCCCGCTCTGGTAGGCGCGCCGGCCGAGGCGCACGTCGAGGTAGTGGTAGATCGAGGTCAGTTGCAGGCGGTAGTACAGCGGCAGCAGGATGTAGGCCACGGCGATGTAGCCGAAGACATAGCCGACCAGGATCTGGCCGTACCCGAAGCCATCCTTGCCGACCGCGCCGGGCACGCTGATGAAGGTCGCGCCCGAGAGCGTGGTGCCGACCATGCCGAAGGCGACCAGCATCCAGTTGCTGCTCTTGTTACCGATGAAGAAGCTGTCGTTGTCGGCATTGCGGGAAGTGGCCCAGGCCACGGCGAGCAGCAGCGCGAAATAGGCGATCAGGATGCAGAAGAGAAGAACCGGGGACATGTGTTTCCGTGGGTGTTGGTGTTTCGCCCAGCAATATACACCCAGTCGTCGCGGGGGACCACCGGCGCCCAACCCCGGTGCCGACCGCGCGATGCGAGGCCGGGAACGCGCCGCGCAAGGCCTAGGCTTCTTCCCCCTCCACCCTTTCGAACGGCCCGATGCATGCCTCCATCGTCTCGTCGCTGCACATCAGGAACAAGGCCCCCGACGGATGAAAGCGCAGGAAATTGGTGGCCTGGGTGCCGACCTTCATGATCTCGCCCGAGCAATCCTTCTTGCCGTTGTCCTTCACGATGCGGTCCTCGAGCTTGTAGAAGCCTTTTTCGCTGGGCTTGTCGGGAATGCGGTATTCGCTTTCGGAGATTTCGTCCTTGCTCGTCACCAGGGTGGTGCCGTCGCCGCGGAAGCGGTAGGTTTCGACGCAGCGCAGTTCGGGCAGCGCCAGGCGCCAGATGCCGAGGATCGGGTGGTTCGGCGCGGGCGCGGGCGGGGCGGCAT
The DNA here is from genome assembly GCF_042656795.1 of Massilia jejuensis. Classification (NCBI taxonomy): domain Bacteria; kingdom Pseudomonadati; phylum Pseudomonadota; class Betaproteobacteria; order Burkholderiales; family Oxalobacteraceae; genus Massilia; species Massilia jejuensis. Next base: position 72,305 of record NZ_JBHSMS010000057.1, read on the forward strand.
GGGCCAGGGGGGCGGCGGCGACGAGGCAGATCAGCAATCGGGCAAGCACACGCATGACAGCTCCTTTCACCACGGTTGAGTGATCAATCGTTAGACCGCCGCACGGGCCGGTGGTTGCCCGGCCCGTCGGCGCCGGCCCCCACGGGCCGCTGGCCTACGACCGCACCGTCCCGCCAGGGGCCGGTTCGCTGCGAACTGCACCGGCCCTGGCGGCCGGCTTCATGCGTGCTACGACCGCTCAGGAATTGCCGGGTGCCGCTTTCGGCTTGGCCGGCCGGCGGCTGCGCGCCGCCGGCTTGCGCGCCGGGCGCGCCGTCGCCGCGCGGTTCGGCGCCGAACGCTTGGCGCCGTCCTCGCTCGGGGCGACGTTGCCGTTCACGTCGTCCGGCAAGACATCCTCGTCCTCTTCATCGCTCTCGGCGGCGAGCGCCGCGACCGGGGCCGCGATCTCGGCGACCGGCGCCAGCGGCGCCGGCACTGCATCCACCTGCGCCGGCTCGGCCGCGGCCTCCACCGGCGCGCCCTTCCTGGCCGCCGCCTTGCGCGGCGCGCGGCGGCGTTCCTTCTTGGCCGCCGGCGCCGCTTCCTCGACCTCGGGAACCGGTTCGGCCGCGCCGGCCGCTTCCTGCGCCGCCGCGATCGGCTCCGGCCAGGCTTCGGCGACGTCGGCCGGTGTCGGTTCCTCGGCCAGCACGGCCTGCGCGGCCTCGTCCGGCGTCACCGCCACGAACGGGGTCTCGGCGCGCGCGCTCTTGCGGCCGCGCCCGCCGCGGGTGCGGCCCTTGCCCTTGGTGTCGTCCTTCGCTTCGCCTGGCGCGGCCGCTTCCTCGGCCGGGACGCCCTCGGGCACCGGTTCGGCCACGGCCACGCCCTCGCCCTGCTGGGCCGCGCCCGCGCCGCTGCTGCGGAAAACATAGGTGCCGGATTTTTCGTCGCGGCCAAATTCGAACATGCCGCGCAACTGCGCTTCCTCGAGCAGGTTGCCGAAGGTGCGGAAGCCGTAGTAGACCTCGGAGAATTCCGGACGGCGGCGCTTCAAGGTGTCCTTCAGCAGCGAGGCCCAGATCTTGCCGGTATCGCCGCGTTCGGCCACCAGGGCGTCGAAGGTCTCGGCGACCATGTCGAGGGCCTGGGTCTTGCGCGCCTCGAGTTCTTCCTTGCGCCGGTCGTCGCTCGGGCGCTTGTTGTTTTGCGGGGCGGCCTTGCGCGCATCGCGTTTCGCGGCCACGCGGCTCACTTCGCGCACCAGGTCGTCGTAGAAGATGAATTCGTCGCAGTTCGCCACCAGCAGGTCCGAGGTCGACTGCTTGACGCCCACGCCGATCACCTGCTTGGCGTTCTCGCGCAACTTCGAGACCAGGGGGGAAAAGTCGGAGTCGCCGCTGATGATGACGAAGGTGTTCACATGCGACTTGGTGTAGCACAGGTCGAGGGCGTCGACGACCAGGCGGATGTCCGCCGAATTCTTGCCCGACTGGCGCACGTGCGGGATTTCGATCAGCTCGAAGTTCGCTTCGTGCATCGTCGACTTGAAGCCCTTGTAGCGGTCCCAGTCGCAATAGGCTTTCTTGACGACGATGCTACCCTTGAGCAGCAGGCGTTCGAGCACGGGCTTGATGTCGAATTTTTCGTAGTTCGCGTCACGCACGCCCAGTGCGACGTTCTCGAAGTCGCAGAACACCGCCATGCTGATGTTATCGGAGGAAGAAGCCATGAGTTTTTATTTTCTAGTAAGAGAGACAGACACCCCGCGGATTATACGCACAAGATCGGTTTGCTCCGCGCCTGGCGCGGGATCGACGGCGCGCATGCTATGTATGCTGTTGAAATAGTGTCCAGCGCCAAAAATATTCTCGGTGTGTCATGTGCATACAAGTCTTAACGGTATACACTTGCCTCCGCAAAACCACTTTATTCCTGTAATGCAATCACTCTTGCAACTCCGGATTGCGATCATCGAGACGACCTGCATGAAGCCTCCAGACCACATCGACGCTCATTTGCCGAGCCGGCGCCGCCCGTCCTCCTGCCGGCCGTCCCGCGCCGGCATGGCCGCCTAGCCTTCCATTGCCCTGACCCGCGGACGCTCAAGAAGATGACTTCCCGCGCCCTCGACGGCGTCGCCCGGCCGACGCTGCGCCTGCGCCTGCACGCCGCGCTGCGCGCTACCGCGCCGCTGCTGCTGCCCATGGCCGCCCTGCTGGCCGCGATCGTCGCGGGCCACGACGGCGTGCGCGTCTGGCAGATGCTGGTGCTGGCGCTGCCGATCTGGTTCTGGCTGTGGTGGCCCTGCGCCTGCCACCGGCGGCGCATGACCCAGGCCCTGGCCTGCCTCGCGCTCGGCATCTGCTTCGTGATCGACGGCGCGGTGCGCGGCTTCCTGCTGGCCGCCTATGAGACGCTGCCCAACAGTTCGATGGTGCTCGGCGCCGTGGCCAATACCACCGACGACGAGTCGCGCGAATTCGTCAGCATGTACTGGCGCGACCTGCTCGGCTGGACCGGCTTCGCCCTGCTGTGCGTGGCGCTCCTGGCCTGGGGCCTGTACCGCTGGTGGCGCTGCCCGCCCAGGCTGCCGGAACCGCGCGGCTGGACCATCGTGTTCGCCGCGCTGGTGCTGGCGCTGATCGTCGGCGCTTTCGTGAGCAATCCGTGGCGGCGCCACCATCCGGTCCTGTTCTGGCCGCACTGGGTACAGGACGTGGGACAGCTGCGCCAGCAATGGGCCAGCCTCGGCCAGCAGCGCAGCGAGCTGCTGGCCGGCGCGGCGAAGCTCGGGCCGACCCTGTCGAAAACGGGACCCGACACGCTGGTGCTGGTGATCAGCGAGAGCATGAACCGCAGTAACCTGTCCAGCTACGGCTATCCGCGCGCCACCTCGCCCGCCCTGTTCGAGCGCGAGCGCGTGCTCGGCGGGCAGCTGCAGGTGTTCCGCCATGCCTGGTCGGTGGATTCGTCGACGGTGCCGGCGCTGCGCAACCTGTTCTACTTCGGGGCTCCGGAGGCGGCGTCGCGCGTGCACCTGCTGGCGCTGGCGCGCGCGGCCGGCTACCGCACTTTCTGGATCAGCAACCACAACGACCTGGCGATCGAGCAGGAGCACGCGCGCCTGGCCGACGACGTCCAGATCCTCAACAACATGCCGGGCCGCGCCTCGCGCGCGCTCGACGGCCAGGTGCTGCCCGCGCTGCGCGCCGCCCTGTCGGCCCAGGCGCCGCGCAAGCTGATCGTCGTGCACATGCTGGGCCTGCATCCCCACTACCGGATGCGCCATCCGGACGGCATGACACCGTACGCGCATGCGGCCGACCGCGTCGACGCGCGCCTGCGCAGCGAAGGGCGTCCGGCCTGGCTGCGCGAGCTGCGCAACGAATACGACTCGGCCGTGCGCTACCACGACAGCACGGTGGCGGCCACGCTCGACCTGTCGCGCCGGGCCGGCGGCAGGCAGGCCTGGGTCTTCCTGTCGGACCACGGCCAGGAAGTGGGCCACACCGCCAACCGCGCCGGCCACAGCGCCACCACCCCCGACGGCTACCGCATCCCGCTGATGCTCTGGACTTCCTTCGACAGCCCGGCGCCGGGCGCGGCGCTGGCCACGCCGGTGCGCGGCGACTGGTTCGGCCACAGCCTGGCGCACCTGCTCGGCATCGAATGGGCCGGCGCCAGGCCGCGCCAGGACGTGCTCGACCGCCGCTACCGCTGGCAGGCGCCGAAGCTGCCCTTGAAGATCGACTTCGGGACCTGACGGTTTCGCCCTCACCTGCGCGAATCCCGGCAAACGGGCTGGGAGAGCAATCAGGTCGACCGTCAGAGACGGGCGAGGGTCGCCGCATCCGGCCGCCCCTCGAAGAACTGGTCGAGGCAGGTCTGGAAGACGGCTTCGTCGGGCGCGACGTCGTTAAACAGCGTCATCGAGGAATGGAACTTGCGATCGTCGGGGTCGTCGAGAATGTCGCCGATGTCCATGTCGCGGTGGGTCGCGACCAGGCGCGCGCATTCGCGCAGGCGCGAGCCGAGCACGGGGTGCGCGAGGTAGGCGGCGGCTTCGTCGGCCGAGGCGATCGCATACTTGCGCGCCATTTCGCTCTGGCCCAGTCCCGCGATCTGCGGAAACACGAACCACATCCAGTGGCCGCGTTTTTTACCCGTGCGCAATTCGGCCAGGACGTCGGAGTACACGGAATCCTGGGCGCTGACGAAGCGGTCGAGGTCGAAATCATTGTCCATGGCGGTCTCCCAAGAATATTCATCCTACCTCGTTCCCCTGTTTTGCTAAAGTGGCGCCACGATGACACCCGCACACCTGCTCCTGCTGCTGACCCGCGAGATGCCATATGGAAAATACAAAGGCCGCACGATCGCCGACCTGCCCGGCCACTACCTCGGCTGGTTCGCGCGCGAGGGCTTCCCGCGCGGCGAACTGGGCGAACTGCTCTCCCTGATGTACGAACTCGACCATAACGACTTGCGCGGCTTGCTCGATCCGCTGCGGCGGGCGCGCTAGCGGCTTTCCGTTGCTAGATAGCAACGGATGACGGGCTGCGCTGCCTGTCCTGCCTTTGTAACGGTCCCGAATGCGGACTGGCAAGTGCCGCTTGGCTATAATCGCCTTACTCCTTTCGCCTTCCACATTGCATGCAAGCAGATCCGGTCATCGCCCCCAGCGTTCTCGTCGTCGAGGACGACGAACATATTTCGCAAGTGCTGCGCTTCATGCTGGAACGCCAGGGCTACCAGGTCGTGCACATGGCCGACGGCCGCGCGGCCTCGCACCACATCGCCAGCGCGCAGCCGCCGGCGCTGGTCCTGCTCGACGTGATGCTGCCGTATGTCGACGGCTTCGAGATCGTCGGGCTGATCCGCGCCCAGCCGGCCTGGCGCGACGTGCCGGTGCTGATGCTCACCGCGAAGAACACCGAGCGCGACACCGTGCGCGCGCTCGACGCCGGCGCCAGCGACTTCGTCATCAAGCCGTTCCAGCCGCAAGAACTGCTGGCGCGCGTGCGCCGCTTCCTGCGGCCTGCCGCCTAGCGGCGCACCGCCCGCGCCCGCGCCAGGACCGGCTTCGTGACTTCGCTTACCCATCCCGACATCTTCATCGCCGCCGCGCTCTGGACCGGTTTCGTCGCGCTGGTCCTGACGCTGCTGCTGGGACTGCAGATCATCGGCATGCGCATGATGCTGCGCCAGCGCCAGCGCAGCGATGCGCGCGCCCTGGCGCGCTGGCGCCCGCTGCTCAACGCCGCCATCGCCGGCGAGGCGCCGGCCAGCCTGCCGCCCCTGCGTAGCGGCGAGCGCCTGCCTTTCCTGCGCCTGTGGGCGCACCTGCAGGGGTCGCTGCGCGGCGAAGCCAACGAAGCGCTCAACGACGTCGCGCGCCGCCTCGGCATCGACGCCCATGCACGCGCCCTGCTGGTGCGCGGCAACCGCCCGGCGCGCCTGCTCGCGGCCCTGGTGCTGGGCCACCTGCACGACCGCGAGGCCTGGCCCGATCTCCTGCGCCTGGCCGGGCAGCCCGACAATACCGTCTCGCTGACGGCTCTCTGGGCGCTGGTGCGGGTCGATCCGCGCGCCGCCGCCGACTACATGGTGCCGCTGTTTATCGCGCGCGAGGACTGGGCGCTGTCGCTGGCGGCCGGCATCCTGCAGCAGGCGACCGAACCGGCGGCGGCCGCGCTGGTGCGCCTGCTGCCCCAACTCGGCGTCGACCGGCTGCCGCGCGCGCTGCGCATCGCCGAGGCCTTGCACCTGACGCTGCCGGCGGGCGTGCTCGGCGCCGCCTTGCAAAGCACGTCGATGCCGGTCGTGATCGCCGGCCTGCGCGGCGTGCGCACGCCCGAAACGCTGCCCGAGGTGCGCGCGCTGCTGGCCCACGACGACTGGCAGGTGCGGGTGCAGGCGGCGCGCGCGCTCGGCCGCGTCGGAGAACGCGGCGACGCCGAGCGCCTGCTGGCCCTGCTCGGCGACCGCGAATGGTGGGTGCGCTACCGCGCCGCCGAAGCCCTGCTCGAACTGCCGGCGCTCGCGCGCGCCGACCTCGAGTCGCTGCGCGCTTCGCTCACCGACCGTTTTGCCGCCGACATGCTGTCGCAGGCGATGGCTGAAAATGCGGCAGCATGAAACGCGCTCACGAATATGATTTTTACATGAATTACGTGCATGAACACCGCTAACTTCGTCGTCGCCTTCATCACCTGGTTCGTGCTCTGCTTCTTCGTGGCGCTCAACGGCGGCTACCTGCTGCTGAACCTGTTCTCGCTGCGCGCCCTGCACAGGCGCGGGCAAGAGCAGTTCCTGGGCGACCTGCCGCGCGCCTACTCCGGCCTGGAGCCGCCGGTCAGCATCCTGGTGCCCGCCTACAACGAGGAAGCGACGATCGCCGCCTCGATCCGCTCGATGCTGCAACTGACGTATTCCGAATTCGAGATCGTCGTCATCAACGACGGCTCGAAGGACAACACGCTCGAGGTGCTGAAACGCGAATTCGCGCTGCTGCCCTTCCCCGAAGCCTACCGCCGCACGATCCCGACCAGGGAGGTGCGCCAGATCTACCGCTCGACGCGCTACCCGAACGTGCGCGTCATCGACAAGGTCAATGGCGGCAAGGCCGACTCCCTCAACGCCGGCATCAACGCTTCGCGCTATCCGCTGTTTTGCGGCGTCGACGCCGACTCGATCCTGCAGCGCGACAGCCTGGCGAAGGTCACCGAGCCTTTCCTGCGCGATCCGACCATGGTCGCCACCGGCGGCACCGTGCGCGTGGCCAACGGCTGCGAGGTCAGCGGCGGCTTCCTGACCAAGGTCGGCCTGCCGAAGAGTCCCCTGGCGCTGTTCCAGGTCGTCGAATACCTGCGCGCCTTCCTGTTCGGACGGCTCGGCTGGTCGGCCCTGAACGGCATGCTGATCATCTCCGGGGCCTTCGGCATCTTCCGCAAGGAGGCCGTGGTGCTGGCCGGCGGCTACCGTCCCGACACCATCGGCGAAGACATGGAACTGGTCGTGCGCATGCACCGCACGCTGCGCGCAAAGGGCCAGCCCTACCGCATCGAATTCGTGCCCGACCCGGTCTGCTGGACCGAGGCGCCGGAAGACCTGGCCACGCTGAAGAACCAGCGCGTACGCTGGCAGCGCGGCCTGGCCGAAAGCCTGAGCGCCAACTGGGGCCTGATGTTCTCGCGTAACGGCGGCGTGCCGGGCTGGATCGCCTTTCCGTTCATGCTGTTCTTCGAGTGGCTCGGACCGGTCATCGAACTGGGCGGCTATATCTTCATGGTGTTCGCCTTCCTCACCGGCGCGATCTCCTGGGAAGCCTTCGGCGCCTTCCTGTTCGTCGCGCTCGGGCTGGGCATCCTGCTGTCGGCTTCGGGCCTGCTGCTGGAAGAGATGTCCTTCCACCTCTACCCGCGCGGCAAGCAGCTGATGCTGCTGGGGCTGGTCGTCATTCTCGAGAACTTCGGCTACCGCCAACTGAACACCTGGTGGCGCCTGGTGGGACTGTGGCGCTGGTTGCGGCAAAAGGAATCGACCTGGGGCACGATGAAGCGCAAGGGCATCGGCGACGAAGCGCCCCTGGTACCCGCGGCAGCGCCGCCGGTGGCGCCGCCGCATCCCGCCGAGGCGCCGCCGCGCTCGTCATGAAGCGGCTGCTGCTGGCCGGCCTGCTCGTGAGTTCTGCCTACGCCCGTGCCGGCAGCCTGCACCTGTGCCCCGATGGGCAGGCGGCGGAGGGCGGCCCGCGCGCCGGCCTGGCCGGCGGCGCCGTCCTGGTGGCGCATGCGCTGCCGCGCCTGCCCGGCTGCCAGGCGAGCGCCCTCGGCGTCGACGCCGCGTCCGTGGAAAGCCTGTACCCGCTGCCCGCGCACGAGCTGCCCGCGCATACCATCCTGCTCCACGGCGCCCTCGGCAAGACGCCTTTCCAGGCGACCGGCCATGAATTGCCCCAGGGCTCGCCGCCCGGCGCGCCCGCGCCCCGGCGCCTGGCGCCCTTGCGCAGCAACCTGCTGCTCGAAGCCCGCGTGCGCCCCTTCGGCCTCGAGGAACGGGTACGCGTCAGCCATGCCGGCGGCAAGCTGACGCTCGCCTGCGGCGCGGGCGAGCGCCCGGCCGGGTTAGTGATCGACGGCCCCTGGCAGCTGCCGCTGGCCGATCTGCGCCTGTCGGCGGGCTACCGCGCCGACGCCGCCTTCGCGCTGCGGGCGGCCGATGCCGCCGCGGCGGCGCGCGACACCGCGCACCCGGTCGGCGAGCTGGCCGCCCACGCACGCCAGGCGGCGCTGGCCTTGCCGGCCGCGCTGGACCGGGCGCTCTGGCGCCAGTTCGTCATCGTCTGCCCGGCGCATGCCGCCACGCTCGCGCTCGATCATCTGGCGCTCGAACCCGTGGCGGCAAGGACGCCGCCGCGCGCGACCTGGATCTGGGAAGCGGCCGCCTGGCGCGACGACGCCGCGGCCTTGCTGGCCTGGGCGAAGCGCGAAGCGGTGCGGGAACTGTTCATCGTCGTGCCGCTCGCGGGCGCGCGCGTGCGCGAGCCCGCGAAACTGGCCGCCTTCGTGCGCCGCGCGCGGCGCGCCGGCCTTGCCGTCACGGCGGTCGAAGGCGATCCGCACATGGTCCTGCCCTCGCAGCGGGGCGCCACCGTCGAGCGCGCCCGCGCCTACGCGGCCTACAACCGCGCCGCCGCGCCCGCCGAACGGCTGCGCGCGATGCAGTTCGACGTCGAACCCTATCTGCTCGACGACGCCGTGCTCGCCCCGGACGCGCGCGAGCGCGAATACCTGGCCATGGCGCGCGCGCTGCACGGCGCGGCGGCCGGCATGCCGCTCGACTTCGTGGTGCCGTTCTGGTGGGGGGACAAGCGCGCGCTGCTCGACGGCCTGGCGGCGGCGTCCAGCGGCCTGGCCGTGATGGATTACCGCACCGATCCGGACCAGATCGTCGGCTTCGCCATGCCCTTCCTCGACTGGGGAACCCGGCACGGCAAGCGCGTGCGGATCGCGCTGGAAGCGGGCCCGGTCGCGCCCGAACTGCAGCGCCGCTACGTGAAGGCCGAGGCCGGCGAAGCCGGCACCCTGCTGCTGGCGCAGGCCGGCGCCGTCCAGGCGCTGGTGCTGCTGCGCCGGCCGGTGAAGCAAGCCGCCGGCACCCTGTACCGCCTGGCCGGCGAGCGTACGCTCGACGGCGGGGCGACGAGCTTTCATGGCAAGCGCGACGCGCTGCGCGCCCTGCTGCCGGCGCTGGAACGGGATTTCTCGGCGTGGTCCAGCTTTAACGGCATCGCGCTGCACGGCTGGCGCCGGTGACCGGCCCCGGATCCGGAGCGCGGCAACGATGACGCCGGGCCGCGGTGCCGGCCCTGCATGCGACTTTTCTCTCCTGGCGCTGTCAAACACTGGCACTGCCCGCATGACCTGCGCCAGGTTCGCGTCGTACAGGCCCGCCTGGCGGGAACCATGGCCGCGCCAGGCGTCTAATCGAGTTCAGTGATCCACCCAAAGAGGACAACCATGTTTCCGTCCATGATACGCAGCGACTTGTTTTCGCAAATCGACAGGCTGCAGCGGGAAATGCAGCACCTGTTCGGCATGGAGCCCGATATCCGGGGGCTCGTACGCGGTGCGTTTCCGACAATGAACATCGGCAGCACGCCACAGTCCATCGAAGTGTATGCCTTCATCCCCGGCGTCGACCCGGACACGATCGACGTCAACCTCGAGCGCGGCGTGCTGACCGTGGCAGGCGAACGCAAGTCCGAACTGGCCGAGGCGGCGCAGCAGTACACCCTGCATGTCAACGAGCGCTTCGCCGGGCGCTTCCGCAAGGTGATCAGCCTGCCCGACGACACCGACCCGGACACCGTCTCGGCCCGCTGCCGGGATGGCGTACTGCATATCAGCGTCAGGCGGCGTCAGGAAATGCAGCCCCGCCGCATCAGCGTCCATTAACTCAGGAGAGCACCATGGCTGACGAAAACAATCCGGCCGCGCCGACCGGCCAGGACACGCAAGCGAATGCGGGCGCGGCGCCGGACGGCGGCGTCGCCGCTTCGGGCAATGCCGTTCCCGGCGGCGGCAAGCTGCCCTCCACCGCCGCCAGCCAGGGCGGCGCCGGCCAGGAGGAACCGGCACTGCTGCCGCCGGTCGATGTCATCGAAGACGCCGGCGGCATTACCTTGTATGCGGACTTGCCCGGTGTCTCCCGGGACAGCCTGACGCTGCAGCTCGAGCGCGACCGGCTTACCGTCGAGGGCCGCCTCGCGCTCGACATCCCGCCGGAGATGCAATCGCATTTCGCCGAGGTCAGGCTGGAGCGCTATCGCAGGGTCTTTGCCTTGTCCAAGGAGCTCGACGGCGAGCAGACCAGTGCCGAGCTCAAGAATGGGGTGTTGAAGCTGCGCATTCCCAAGGCGCAGCACGCGCAGCCGAGGAAAATCGCGATCACCGTCGCATAGCACGGTCCGGGCGCTTGCCGGACCGCCCGCGGTCCGGCAGATCGTGCACGGCAGGCGACTTCCCTCCCCGGCCGACGGGCCTGCTATCCTGCAGGCTTTGTCACCGCACATCCATGCCATGTCGATCCATTTCTACGAACCCCGCCACGGCCACGGGCTTCCCCACGATCCGTTCAACGCGATTGTCGGACCGCGTCCGATCGGCTGGATATCGTCGCTGAGCCAGGCCGAGGTCCCGAACCTGGCGCCTTACAGCTTCTTCAACGCCTTCAACTACGTCCCGCCCATCGTCGGCTTCGCCAGCATCGGCGAAAAAGACACCTTGCGCAACGTCCGGGCAAGCGGGGAATTCGTCTGGAACCTGGCGACCGGGGCGCTGGCCGAAGCGATGAACATCACCTGCGCGGCCGTCGCGCCCGAGATCGATGAATTCGCGCTGGCCGGACTCACGCGCGCGCCTTCGCGCCTGGTGCGCGCGCCGCGCGTGGCCGAGAGTCCGGTCGCGTTCGAATGCCGGGTTACCCAGATCGTGCAGCTGCAGCGCGCCGACGGCCAAGCCGTGCCGACCTGGCTGGTCCTGGGCGAAGTGGTGGGCGTGCACATCGCGCAGGCCTCGCTCAAGGACGGCATCTACGATACCGCCGCCGCCGGCCATATCCTGCGCGCCGGCGGGCCGGCCGATTACTTTTCGGTCGGTCCGGAGCAGCTGTTCCGGATGTTCCGGCCGCGCCCGGCGTCCACTCCCGATTGAAGCGCCGCTGCGCCGCTCAGGCGGCCACCGGCATGGCCTGGCGCAGGCTTGCCAGTTCGTCTTCGCCCAGGGTCTCCTTTTCCATCAGCCGCTTGGCGGCCGTTTCCAGGAGCTGGCGCCATCTGGTGAGCAGTTCCACCGCGCGCGCGAACGCCTGGTCGACGATCTCGCGCACCGCGCAGTCGATCTCGCGCGCCGTCATTTCCGAATAGGCGCGCGGACGGCGTTCGGCCTGGGGCATGCCGAAGGCGGACTGGTGCTCCTCCTCGTAGACCAGATGGCCCAGCTTCTTGTCCATGCCGTAGCGGGTGACCATGCTGCGCGCGATATCGGTCACCTTCGCCAGGTCGTCGGCCGCGCCGGTGGACAGGTGGCCGAACACGAGATGCTCGGCCGCGCGTCCGCCCAGCAGCACCGCCATCTTGTTCTCCAGCTCCTCGCGCGTCATCAGGAAACGGTCCTCGGTGGGCCGTTGCAGGGTGTAGCCGAGTGCGCCGACCCCGCGCGGGATGATCGATACCTTGTGCACCGGATCGCTGCCGGGCAAGGACATGGCGACGAGCGCGTGGCCCATCTCGTGGTAGGCGACGATCTTGCGCTCCTGCGGGTTGAGCAGCCGGTTTTTCTTTTCCAGGCCGGCGACGATGCGTTCGATGGCGCCGGTGAAGTCCTCCATGCCGACCGCTTCCTGCTTGCGTCGCGTCGCCAGCAGCGCCGCCTCGTTGACGAGGTTGGCGAGGTCGGCGCCGGAAAAGCCGGGCGTGAGCGCGGCGATCTTCTCGGGGTCCACCTCGGGCGCCGTCCTGATCTTGCGCATGTGCACGTTCAGGATTTGCACGCGCCCCGCCTTGTCCGGACGGTCGACCAGGATCTGGCGGTCGAAGCGCCCGGCGCGCAGCAAGGCCGGGTCGAGGATCTCCGGACGGTTGGTTGCCGCCAGCAGCACCAGGCCCGACGTGGGGTCGAAGCCGTCCATCTCCACCAGCAGCTGGTTGAGCGTCTGTTCCTTCTCATCATGCCCGCCCAGGTAGGCGCCGCGCGCGCGGCCCAGCGCATCGAGCTCGTCGATGAAGATGATCGCAGGCGCCTTCTGCCGCGCCTGTTCGAACAGGTCGCGCACGCGGGCAGCGCCGACGCCGACGAACATTTCGACGAATTCCGAGCCGCTGATCGAAAAGAAGGGCACGCCCGCCTCGCCGGCCACGGCGCGCGCCAGCAGGGTCTTGCCGGTGCCGGGCGGCCCGACCAGCAGGACGCCCTTGGGCGTGCGCGCGCCGAGGCGGCCGTAGACCTTGGGCTCCTTGAGGAAATTGACGACTTCCTTCAGCTCTTCCTTCGACTCGTCGACACCGGCCACGTCGTCGAAGCTGACTTTGACATCGGTTTCGACATAGACCTTGGCCTTGCTCTTTCCGATCGACATGAAGCCGGCGCCGAGGCCGTTCTTGTCGGCAAAGCGGCGCATCAGGAACATCCAGATGGCGAAGAAGATGACCGCGGGAAGAATCCAGCCGAGCAGGGTTTGGAAGAAGGTGTTCTGCACGACGCCGGTAAAGCGCACGTCGTACTGGGCCAGATCGCGCGCCAGGTCCGTCTCGACCCGCGTGGTGACGAAACGCGTACTGCCGTCCTGCAGCGGCTTGCGCAGCTTGCCGCGGATGTAATGCGAGTCGACGGCAATTTCGTCGACGTTGCCTTCTTTCAGTTCCGCGATGAACTGACTGTACGGCAAGGGCTGGACCTCCCGCATGAGCACCCAGGCATCGCGCAGCAGCAAGACGCCGAGCAACGCGAAGGCCACATACCAGAGACTGAATTTGGTCTGTTTTTCCATTATGTTCGCTCCAGGCAAAAGTCGCGGGATAGAGGCAAACGGCGACCGCGCTGGCGATAGGTTACTGCAAATGGACAGACTTCAGCCGGGCAAAAAAAAATGGCGCTGTCACCGCTACGTGTAGAAATTGAACTGCTGGGCTCTAGCGAGGTCGAACTGCTATTCGACCATCGAGCGGAGTCTGGCATGCAGGCAAGACGCTTCACACTATGGCTAAGGCAATTGACTACATTGACGAGGCGCCAGCGTGCGCACCTCGTGCATGCGCTGCGGCCCTCGCTCGGGCTGGACCGGGTTTGCGAGGCGATCGACGGCGCAGCTTGCCTGCC
>NZ_JBHSMS010000058.1:0-163105 GCF_042656795.1 Massilia jejuensis
ATTGCCGTCCATGTGTGGATGCCGTCGTCCTCGCGCGAGCCGCCCTGGTCGTGGTACGAGATCCAATACGCTCGCTCGTCGATCGGCTTGGCCAGGAAGCTGTTATCCGAAATCATGAGCTTGTGGCCGTCGGCCCTGTGTTCGTACCAGTAGTGCAGGCCGAGCGCTTCCCAGCGCCGGTGCAGGTGGTTGTAGTCGGTCTCGTCGTACTGGTTGGCGAGCGTTAGCTTCGACTCGTCGATCCTGTCCATGTGCCAGTCGGCCTGGCGGTAATGCTTCAGGGTTTCCTCGGTGATTTCGAGCACGTTCTTATTGTGGAACGACCTGTTGTCCTTGCGCAGGCGCGCAAACGCGAGCCAGGGTTCGAGCAGCATCTGGTAAAAGGCGAAGCCGCCATCGCAGCGCACGAAACGACATTCCGTGATGTAGCCGTTGAAGTAACGCAGCGATCCGTCTTCCCGCACCAGGGAGATGGTCACCATCCGGCCCATCAATGTTTTCAGCGGGATGCGCGGATCGTCCGACAGCACCTCGAGCTCGAAGCGGAAACCGCGCGAGACTTCCTCGTGCGAGACCAGCTTGTTCGGCAGCAGGATCGCGGGTGGCCCATCCTTGAACGGAAAATCGAGCCGCATGAGGCGCTTGTGCTGGGATGCGCCGCTGAACGCCGATCGCGCGGCGCCGGCCGCGATTTCCTGGCTTTCGCCCATGGATTGTCTCCGATGACTGCGCGGCATAGCCGTAGCGCAAGTGAAAAGGTTAGCGGAGACCTTACTCTGACGCTGCCAAGCGGAATTTGACCAGCATCAACACATTTCCCTGCGCCATGTCCAAATTTTCTGACAGATTCCTGGAGAAAGATGGCGATGCCGAATACCTGAAACAACATCAAGCTAAGCGCGCTCACCGTCTTTGTTGGCGCGGCCGAAAAAGAAAAGGGCTCATTGGCATTCAGCCACGAGCCCTTCCTTCATGTGTCGATACCTGTACCCGTTGCCTTTACAGCAGCTTGCCGCACGGAGAGCGCGCCTGATCTTCCACTTGAAGTACAGACGAGCGTCACTCGCTCACGTCATGTCCAGACTGTTATGTCGGGCTGAACAGGAAGTTCAACACATCGCCATCCTTGACTACATATTCCTTGCCTTCGGCGCGCATCTTGCCCGCTTCCTTGGCGCCGGATTCGCCCTTGTAGGCGATGTAGTCGTCGTAGGAAATGGTCTGGGCGCGAATGAAGCCGCGCTCGAAGTCGGTGTGGATCACGCCGGCCGCCTGGGGGGCGGTGGCGCCGACCTTGACGGTCCAGGCGCGTACTTCCTTGACGCCGGCGGTGAAATAGGTCTGCAGGCCGAGCAGTTTGTACGCGGCGCGGATCAGGCGGTCCAGGCCCGGCTCTTCCATGCCCATGTCGCCCAGGAAGGCGGCCTTGTCGGCGTCGTCGAGGTCGGCGATTTCGGACTCGATGGCGGCCGAAATGGCCACGATCGGGGCATTCTGCTTCTTGGCGAACTCGGTGAGCTGGTCCAGCAGCGGGTTGTCGGTGAAACCGGTGTCGGAGACATTGGCCACATACATCGCCGGCTTGGCCGTGATCAGGTGCAGTTCGCGGATCAGGGCCATCTCGTCGGCGTCCAGCCCCAGCGTGCGCACCGGCTGGCCTTCGTTCAGGTGCGGCAGCATGCGCTCGCAGATGGCAACCAGCTTGGCCGCATCCTTGTCGCCCGAGCGCGCCTTCTTGTTTTCGCGGTGGATCGCCTTCTCGACAGCGCTCAGGTCGGCCAGCGCCAGTTCGGTCTGGATCACTTCGATGTCGTCGATCGGGCTGACCTTGCCGGCCACGTGGATGACGTTGTCGTCTTCGAAGCAGCGCACGACGTTGACGATGGCATCGGTCTCGCGGATGTGCGACAGGAACTGGTTGCCCAGGCCCTCGCCCTTCGAGGCGCCCGCCACCAGGCCGGCGATGTCGACGAACTCGACGATGGCCGGCACCACGCGCTCCGGCTTGACGATGTCGGCCAGCGCCTGCATGCGCGGGTCCGGCACCTCGACCACGCCGACGTTCGGCTCGATGGTGCAAAACGGATAATTTTCAGCCGGGATGCCGGCCTTGGTCAGCGCGTTGAACAGGGTGGACTTGCCGACGTTGGGCAGGCCGACGATGCCGCATTGGAGACTCATGGGAATTCTTTCTTTCGATGGTGGTGAGCCCTACCCGCGGCCCGTAACCCCATATTGTAACCGGGGATGGCCACGCATGCCGCAAAAACAGGCGCGCCGGCGCGCCCGCTCAGATCGGCCGCAGCCGCGCCGGATCGGGCCGTTCGATGAAGGCGGCCAGCTCGTCGCGCAGGCGCCCTCCCTCCCCCATCGCCCGGGTCCACGCCTTGATGCGCGCGTCGTGGTTCAGGCCGAAGTGCTTGAAGTCGGTCCGGCAGCTTAGCGCGTGGCAGCGTCCGCATGAAGGCCGGGGTCGGCGCGACGATCAGGACGTTGTCGAGCCAGCCGCGGTTCGGCCCGCGCGCGGCGCGCCGCCAGGGCATCGCCTTGTCCAGCCAGCCGGGCACGATGTGCTCGTTGAAATGCGGGTACAGCACGATCGCGTCGGGCTCCTCGCGCTCCAGGCGCGCATACGGCAGCGCCAGGTGGTAATCGACGAGGCCGCCATCCCAGTAATGGCCCGGCGGCAAGCCCTCGATGCCGGTCACCGGCGGCATGATCAAGGGCAGCGTGCCCGAGGCCAGCAGGCTGGCGGCCAGGTTGGCGCGCGTGAGCGTGGAAAAATGGGTCGTGAACTCGTCGAACGGTTCGCGCAGCCAGGCCGCCGGTGCCCTGGCATCGGCGATCACGACGCGCTCGAGCAGACGGCCGAGGCGGGCACGCGAGGCGACATTGGTCAGCGCCGCCTGCGCGAAACCGCGCATCTCGGCGCGCCGGTGCGCGGGCTGGGCCAGGGCCCCCTTGCCGCGCACGGCCAGCAGGTGCAGGTGGTGCAGCGGGTGATTCAGGATGTCGTCCTCGTGGCCGCCGACGAATTCGTGCAGCAGGCCGCGCACGACCTCGTTGATCTGGGCGGTGCTCGGCCGGGTGCTGGCGTAGCGCTGGCCCGCATACAGCTGCCCCAGGCGGGCGAACGCGCGCGCCGGGTCGCGCTGGCAGGCCGCGGCCATGCGCCAGGCGCCGATCGAGGAGCCGATCAGGGTGCGCTGGCGCGGGTGGGTCGGCAGCCACTCGCCGAACACGTACTGGTCGAGCGCCTGGAAGATCAAGCCCTTCGGGCCGCCGGCGGCGGCCGGAATGACGGCGACGTCGGCCGCGCACAGGCCCTGCGCGCGGATCCGGGCCAGCGCGCGCGGGCCGGCGTGGAAGGAAAGTGCACTCATCGGTGAATTATGGCAGGGCCGGGGCGATCGCGCCGGATGGGCGCCGCCGGCCAGGCGTGCTCACGCGGTATGCAACTGCATCGTCGCCGTGTCGAGCTTGCCTTGCACCGCCATCGGGATGATGCGCAGCGCCTTGTCGATCGATTCCTCGATCAGGCCCTGCTCGTCCTTGCGCGGACGGTGCAGCACGAAGTCGGCCACGCCCTGCTGCAGGTTCAGGGTGCGCGGGTGGCCGATGCCGATG
This sequence comes from Massilia jejuensis, assembly GCF_042656795.1. NCBI lineage: Bacteria > Pseudomonadati > Pseudomonadota > Betaproteobacteria > Burkholderiales > Oxalobacteraceae > Massilia > Massilia jejuensis. Next base: position 3,628 of record NZ_JBHSMS010000058.1, read on the forward strand.
CGCAGGCGCCAGTATTCCTGGGTGCCGAGCGCGGCGGTGATGTCTTTCAGGCCGTTGTGGCCGCCCGAGGAGCCGCCTTTCTTCAGTTTCGCCGTGCCCGGCATCAGGTCGAGCTCGTCGTGCACGACCAGCACTTCGTCCGGGTCGATCTTGTAAAAACGCGCCAGGGCGCCGACCGACTGGCCGGAACGGTTCATGAAGGTCAGCGGTTCGAGCAGCCAGACCTCGTTGCCGGCGATCGCGGTCTTCGCCATCAGCGCCTGGAAACGGCTTTCGCGCTGGAGGCGGCAACCGGGCAGGCTGTTGGCGAGGCTGTCGACCAGCCAGAAGCCGGCGTTGTGGCGGGTTTGTTCGTAGTCGGGGCCAGGGTTGCCGAGGCCGACGATGAGGCGGATGGACATAGCGGTCGCGTCAGGAAAAGGGGGATTCTCGCATAAAAAAACCCGCCGGCTTGCGCGCGGCGGGCTTTGCTTCACACACCGCATGCGCGGTGGATGAACAATTACTTCTTCTCTTCGGTCGTCGCTTCGGCTTCGGCTTCGGCGGCGATGGCGCCACGTGGAATCGACGAGGTCGCCAGGGTCAGGTTCTGGCCGTGGGTCAGCGCGGTCACGCCTTCCGGCAGGGTGATGTCGTTGACGTGGATCGAGGCGCCGGCTTCCAGGTTGGCCAGATCGACTTCGATGAACTCAGGCAGCTGGCCTGGCAGGCAGGACACGTCGAGCTCGTTGAGCACGTGCGAGATGACGGCGCCGTTCAGCTTCACGCCTGGCGAGGTCTCGGCGTTGATGAAGTGCAGCGCGACCTTGGTGTGGATCGGCTGCGAGTTGTCGACGCGCTGGAAGTCGGCGTGCAGGACCAGTTGCTTGTAGGCGTGCATCTGGAAGTCGCGCAGCAGGACTTGCTGGGTGGCGCCGTCGATTTCGAGGTCGAGCACGGAACCGTGGAAAGCTTCTTTCTTGAGCGCGTGGTACAGGGCGTTGCCGTCCAGTGCGATCAGGACCGGGGCTGCGGTGCCGCCGTAGATGATGCCTGGGGTCTGGCCAGCCTTGCGCAGGCGGCGGCTCGCTCCGGTGCCCTGCAGGGTGCGGTTGAATGCAACTACTTTCATGTGAAACTCCATAAGTTTGGGATCGCATGCGGGAAGTTCCCGCCCGATTTCCCGGTTGTGCCGGCCCCCGCGACCAGGGGCTGGCTTGGCTGAGCGCCAGGTGCGCGCTCAAGAAAAAACGCATTCTTTTGACAGTACGACGGCGCGCCGGGCCGGGAGCCGGGCGCGCCGTGTCTTGCAGCCTGCCTTGTCAGTCGACGAACAGCGACATGACCGAGTCGCCCTTGACGATACGCTTGAAGGTTTCGGCCAGCAGCGGAGCACAGGTCAATTGGCGGATCTTCGGGCAGGCGGCGCCGGCGGCCGACAGCGGAATCGTGTCGGTGACGACCAGTTCGTCCAGCGGCGAGTTCGAGATACGCTCGATGGCCGGGCCCGACAGGACCGGGTGCGTGCAGTAGGCAACCACTTTCTTGGCGCCGCGCTCCTTGAGCACTTCGGCGGCCTTGCACAGCGTGCCGGCGGTATCGACCATGTCATCCATGATGACGCAGTTGCGGCCTTCGACTTCGCCGATGATGTTCATCACTTCCGACACGTTCGCCTTCGGGCGGCGCTTGTCGATGATCGCCAGGTCGCAGCCGAGGCGCTTGGCCAGGGCACGGGCGCGCACCACGCCGCCGACGTCGGGCGAGACGACCAGCAGGTCGTCGTAGTTGCGCTTTTGCAGGTCACCCAGCAGCAGCGGCGATGCATAGATATTATCGACCGGAATGTCGAAGAAACCCTGGATCTGGTCGGCGTGCAAGTCCATGATCAGGACGCGCTCGACGCCGGCTTCTTCGAGCATGTTGGCGACGACCTTGGCCGAGATCGCGACACGCGCCGAGCGTGGGCGGCGGTCCTGGCGGGCGTAACCGAAATAAGGGATGGCGGCGGTGATGCGGCCGGCCGATGCGCGTTTCAGGGCGTCGACCATCAGCATGATTTCCATCAGGCTGTCGTTGGTCGGCGCGCAGGTCGATTGCAGGACGAAGACATCCTTGCCGCGGACGTTCTCGTTAATCTCGACCATGACTTCGCCGTCGGAGAATTTCGAGACCACGGCCTTACCGAGAGGAATACCGAGGCTTTTTGCGACCCCTTCTGCTAGCGCCGGATTAGCGTTGCCGGTAAAAACCATCAGGTTTTCGTAAGCCATGGGAGTCCCGAGAGAAGAGCGTTGATACTTTTGAAAAACAATCAGCCGGCTATACCGGCTGACTATGCGTTAGGGTGGACTGGCAGAGCAGCTCGCCCGATTCATCCGCTGGATACATGCGTATCGACAGCCCGGATAAAACGAATGGCAGGGGAACAAGGATTCGAACCTTGGTATGCCGGAATCAAAATCCGGTGCCTTAACCAGCTTGGCGATTCCCCTACGCAACTTACAGCTTGCCGCGACGTTCAACAGCTACTCGTCAACGCTGCGACAGGCAAAATTTTATGCTACAACTCATTGTTTTGCAAGAGCGATTTCAGCGGATGTCGTGCCAGGGACCGGGCTTTCCATGCGCGCCAGGCAAGGGGAACTTGCCCCAGCACCCGATCCGCCTGCGCCTCGCCGGGAACCGCGCAAAACACGCATGCGCCCGAACCAGTCATCCTTGCCGCGCCATATTGCCCCAGCCATTCGATCGCCTCTGCTACCGGCGGAAATAATCGGGACGCCACTGCTTGCAAATCATTTTTTCCGAACTCACTGAGTAAGTGTGCCTCAGGAAAGTCCGCTATTCTAACGGGCTTCGTATCGCGCGTCAAATCCTCTGCAGTAAAAATTGCGGGGGTCGGTACCGAGACCCCCGGCTCGATCACGACATACCAGCAATCGGGCCCTGCCACCGGCTGCATCGCCTCGCCCACGCCTTCGACGAAGGCCGTACGGCCGAAGATAAAAAAGGGAATGTCGGCGCCCAGCGGCAAACCGATGTCCATCAGTTCCTCGTCGCTGAAGCCTGCCCGCCACAAGTAATTCGCCGCCATCAGCGCCGTGGCCGCATCGGACGAGCCGCCGCCCAGCCCTCCCCCCAGCGGCAGGATCTTGTCGACGGCCACGTCGAGGCCGGGTGCGGCGCGGCCGTGGCGCTGCCGGAATGCCCCGGCCAGGCGCTCCAGGGCGCGCACGACCAGGTCGGATGCCGCCGGCACGCCGGGCACGTCGTTGGTGCGTACGATGCGGCCGTCGTCCCTCAGGTCGAAATCGAGGGTGTCGCCGCGCCCGATGAGTTGAAACACGCTTTGCAGCAAGTGGTAACCGTCGGCGCGGCGGCCGACGACATGCAGGAAGAGGTTCAGCTTGGCTGGCGCCGGGCAGGCGTGCAGCGAACGCATCAGGTCACCGGATCGAGGATGATCTGCAGCGCCAGCTCTTCGCTGGCCGCCGTCGCGGCGCGCTCGGCGACGATATTTTTCGGCATGGGGACGCCGTCCTTGCCGTTCTGCCATGACACGAAACGCAGGCGCCAGCCGTCCTGCGTGAAGACGCTGTTGTTGGCCGGCGTGGCCGCGAAGCGCTTGCCGGCGGCATCGGTGGCATAGCCCTGCAGCCAGTCGCGCAAGCCCGACACCGGCAGCGACCAGCCGAGCGCCTGGCGGGTCAATGCATCGATGTCGCCGGCCGTGCGCGGGGCGCGCCCCGCTTCGGTCAGGGTGGCCTGGCGCGGCGTCACCTGGATGACGGCCATCGTCTGCTTCAGCGGCGAGATCAGGCTGACATCGATCTGGCCCGGCTGCTGCGACCATTCGAAGCCGCCGGTCACGTTGCCGGGCTGGCCATCCTTCTGGTAATTCACCTGGATACGGCCGCTCAGCTCGATGGTATCGCGGTAAGGGGCCGCGGCCGCCTGGGCGCCCGGGACGCTGGTCGAGTCGGTGGCGGTGCTGGCGCAGCCGGCGAGCGCGGCGGCAAGAACGAGGAGGGATAAACGGTGAATGATCGGCATCGGTCTGGAAAGGGAAAATGAAAAAAGCGGGCATCGCGCCCGCCATGCTGATCCCGCATTATTTCACAGCGACAGGCGCAGGCGCGCCAGCGTGCTGCGCAGCGTGTCGTTGTGCGGGTCTTTCGCGCGCGCTTCGCGCCACAGCGCCTGGGCGTCGGCCTGCTTGCCCCTCTGCCAGAGCACTTCGCCGAGGTGGACGGCGATCTCGGGATCGCGGCGCAGCCCGTAGGCGCGGCGCAGGTGGGCTTCGGCGGCGTCGAGGTTGCCAAGGCGGTATTGCACCCAGCCCATGCTGTCCATGATGAACGGGTCGTCCGGCGCCATCGACAATGCCTTTTCGATCAGCGTGCGCGCTTCTTCCAGGCGAATGTTGCGCTCGGCCAGCGAATAGCCGAGGGCGTTGTAGGCGTGGTGGTTGTCCGGCGCAAGGCGCATCACGTCGCGCAGGCTCTTTTCCATCACCGCGTGGTTGCCGGTTTTTTCGGCCAGCAGCGCGAAGTCGTACAGCAGGTCCGGATTGTCCGGAAAGCGTTTGGCCGCGTCCTGCATCAGGGTGAAAGCCTGCCCGGCCTGCCCGGCTTCGCGCAGCAGCTGCGCTTCGGCGGCCAGCACCTGGGCCTGGGCGCCCGGATCGGCCGGCTTCAGCGAAGCGAGCAGGCGCCGCGCGGCGGGCAGGTCGCCGCCCTTGCCGAGCAGCTGGGCACGGCGCAACCGGGCGCCGAAGGCCGCTTTTTCGTCGCCTTCAGGCAATTTGTCAAGCCAGCCGACGGCGGCCTTGATGTCGCCGCGTTCCTCGGCCAGCTGCGACAGGATCAGCAAGGCCTTGGAGGGATCGCGCTCGTCTTCCGGATTGCGTCCGAGCACGTCGACGAAGCGCGTGAAATAGCGCTCGGCGCCGCCCGGGTCGTTCAGCTGGGTCGACAGCACGCCCAGCGCATACAGGGTCGTGGCGTTGTCGGGCTGCTGCTGGTCGAGCAGCAGGAATTGCTTGCGCGCGGCCTCGAACTGCTTGTCATTGACCAGCAGGCGGGCGTGCGCCGCGCGCACTTCGCGCGCATTCGGATGGGCGGCAATGAACCGGGCCAGCAGGTCGCGCACCTGCCCTTCGTTCTCGCCGGCCTGGGCCAGGGTGAGGATGGCGAGTTCCGAATCGGGTTTCAGGGCCAGCGCAGCGCGCGCCTCGCGCCCCGCCGCGGCCTTGTCGCCGCGGGCGAGCGCGCCCTGGGCCAGCACCACATGGCCCTCGAGCGTGGCGCGGTAAGGCGCGACCAGGCGTTCGAGCATGGCGCCCGCCGCCTCCTTGTCCTTGGCGCGCGAGAGCAATTGCTGCACCTGGTACAGCACGACGCCGCGCACCGGCGCCGGCGCGCCTTCGAGGCGCTTGCGGAAAATTTCTTCCGCATCCGAGATATTGTCGGACAGGATGACCATCCCCAGATAGTACTGCGTTGCCTCGTCCGATTGCGGGTCGAGCTGGCGCCACTGGCGCACGGCGGCCAGCGTGTCGTCCGGCTGGCGCGCGGCCAGCGCCATTTCGGCGGCGCGCCGGGCCAGGCGCGGGTCGCGCGTCTGCTGTGCCAGGCTCAGCATCGTGAGATAGGGAGCTTGCCAGTCGCCGTTGCGGAAGGCGAATTCGGCGCGCAGCAACTGGTGCAGCAAGGTGCTTGTCAGTTCGACTTTCGGCAGGCGTGCTTTTTCGGCCTCCGCCTCGGCTTGCGCGTCGCGTTCGGCCTTGGCATGCGCCTCTTCCCGCGCTTCGGCCTGCGCCGCCGCCGTCGCCTGCGCCGATTGCGCAACAGGCTGCTGCTGCGGCGCCACGGCACAGGCCGACAGCAGACCGGAGAGAGTTACAATGACGAAAGCGTTTTTCAAGGCAAGTCCATGTGGGAAGTAATGTCCGATTCTACGCCCAAGCCCCGTCGCGCGTGCGAAGCGCCTCCCGAATTTACAAGAATTTTGTCAGATTTTCATGCCTGAACTCCCCGAAGTAGAAGTGACCCGGCGCGGTGTCGCGCCGCACCTCGAGGGCCGCGTCGTCGAGCAGGTCGTGTTCCGGCGCGAAGGCCTGCGCTGGCCCTTCCCCGCCCACCTGGCCGGGTCCCTGGTCGGCCAGCGCATCGCGCAGGTCGGGCGGCGCGGCAAATACCTGTTGATCGATTTCGCCTCCGGCACGCTCATCATCCACCTCGGCATGTCGGGCCACCTGCGCGTGCTGCCGCCCGGCGTCGAGCCGAAGAAACATGACCATTTCGACCTCGTCGTCAACGACGGCGCGCACTCCCAGGTACTGCGGCTGCACGACCCGCGCCGTTTCGGCGCCGTGCTCTGGCATGCGCACGACGATGGCGACATCGCCCAGCACGCGCTGCTGCGCGGCCTCGGCGTCGAGCCGCTGGAAGCGGCGTTTTCCAGCGCCCTGCTGCACCAGGCGACCCGCAAGCGCAACGCGCCGATCAAGCAGGTGCTGCTGGCCGGCGACATCGTCGTCGGGGTGGGCAATATCTACGCCTGCGAAAGCCTGTTCAAGGCGGGCATCAACCCGAAGACGCCGGCCGCCCGCATCAGCCGTGCCCGCTACGACAGGCTGGCGCTGGCGATCCGCGCGATCCTGGCCGAAGCGATCGTGCAAGGCGGCAGCACGCTGCGTGACTTTATTGCAGTGAATGGTCAATCAGGCTATTTCCAGCAGACATATTTCGTCTATGATCGTGCGGGAGTGCCTTGCAGAAACTGTGGCGCGCCGGTGCGCCAGATCAAGCAGGGGCAGCGGTCGACGTTTTACTGCGCCACCTGCCAACGCTGACCACGGCCCCATGGCGGCATTGCCCTCGTCTTGCCCTGCGTCCTAGGTTGGACGCTTATATTGAAAGCAGGCGGAACCATGCAAGATCTTCAAGAATACGGCGCCTGGCGCGCAGCGATCGCAGCGGCGCTGGACGACTACCGCGCCGCGCTCGCCCGCTTCGAGGTGGCGGACGCGGCCACCACGCAGCGCGCGGCGCAGGCCGCGGCGCGGGTGCGCGACGACCGCCTGTCGGTGGCCTTCGTCGCCGAATTCTCGCGCGGCAAATCCGAGCTGATCAACGCGATCTTCTTTGCCGACTATGGCCAGCGCATCCTGCCCTCGGCCGCCGGGCGCACCACGATGTGCCCGACCGAGCTGCTCTACGACGCCGCCTGGGAGCCGTGCATCCGCCTGCTGCCGATCGAGACGCGCGCGCGCCAGCTCTCGACCAGCGATTTCAGGGACGACCCCGGCGCCTGGACCGTGCTGCCGCTGGCGCTGGACGCGCCCGAGCGCATGGCCGAAAGCTTCCGCCAGGTCAGCATGACGCGCCGCGTGCCGCCCGAGCAAGCGCAGCGCTATGGACTGTACGACCCGGACGATCCCGACCTGGCCGACGCGCTCGGCGCGGACGGCCTGGTCGAGATCTCGCAATGGCGCCACGCCATCATCAACCTGCCGCATCCGCTGCTCAAGCAAGGCCTGGTCATTCTCGACACGCCGGGCCTGAACGCGATCGGCACCGAACCCGAACTGACGCTGAACCTGATTCCGAACGCGCACGCGGTGCTGTTCGTGCTGGCCGCCGAAACCGGGGTCACGCGCAGCGACATCGAGGTCTGGCGCACCCATATCGGCGCGGGGCCGGGGCGCATCGTCGTGCTCAACAAGATCGATGCGATGTGGGACCCGCTCAGGAGCGAGGCCGACAACGAGGCCGAGATCGCGCGCCAGCAGGCGAGCGTGGCGCAGCAGCTGGGGCTCGCGCCCGAGCAGGTGTATCCGGTGTCGGCGCAAAAGGCGCTGGTCGGGCGCATCCAGGGCGACATGGCTTTGTTCGAGCGCAGCCGCCTGGGCGCGCTGGAAGCGGCCCTGCTGCATGGCCTGATCCCGCAAAAGAAAACCATCCTCGGCAGCGCGCTGCGCGCCGACCTGGCCGCCCTCGACGCCGCGCACACGGGCGCGCTGGCCGCGCGCGGACGCGACCTGGTCGAGCAGCTGCAGGAACTCAAGAGCCTGCGCGGCAAAAACCAGAACGTGCTGGCGCACATGATGCGCCGCATCGAGGCCGAGCGGAAGGATTTCGACGCCGGCCTGATGCGCCTGCAGGAGGCGCGCACGCGCTTTGCGGCGCTCTCGACGGAACTGTATTCGACGCTCGACATGGACGCCGTGGCGCGCCAGGCCGACACGGTGCGCCTGGCGCTGCACGCGTCGCGCTTTGCGACCGGCATGCGCGCGCCGGTGCGCGCCTTTTTCGACAACGCCCGCGCCAGCATGGAAGCGGCCGGCGCGCAGGTGCTTGCCATCGGCAAGGTCATGGAGGCGATGGTGCGCGGCTTCGCGGCCGAACACGGCCTCGCGCTGGCGCCGCCGGTGCCGCTTTCGCTGGAGCGCTACCGCGCCGAGATCGAAGCCGTGGAAGCGCTCTACGTCAAGCAGTTCGGCACCGCCACCCTGCTCATGACCAGCCGCGGCACCCTGCTCGAGCGCTTTTTCGATTCGATCGTCTCGAGCGTGCGGCGCAGCTTCCGCGCCGCCAATGCCGACGTCGAGGCCTGGCTGAAGGTGATCATGGTGCCGCTCGAGACCCAGATCCGCCAGCACAAGGAACAGCTGCGCCACCGCCTCTCGTCGATCCAGCGCATCCACGATGCGACCGACAGCCTGGAGCAAAAGATCGGCGCCTTCGAAGCCGGCCAGGAAGAACTGGCCGCGCAGCGGCGCCAGCTGCTGGCGCTCAACGAAGCGGTCGCCGCCGCCTTGGGCGAGGCCCCCATGCGGGCGGCCGCATGAAGCGGTTGACCGAGTTCGACGTGCCGCAGGACCCGAGCTTCTCGCAGGCCGTGATCGACTGGCAGCGCGCGCACGGGCGCCATACCCTGCCCTGGCAAAACACGCGCGACCCCTACCGCGTCTGGCTCTCCGAAATCATGCTGCAGCAGACGCAGGTGGCGGCGGTGCTCGGCTACTACGCGCGCTTCCTGGAACGCTTCCCGAGCGTGCACGACCTGGCCGGCGCGCCGATCGAGGACGTGATGGCGCACTGGAGCGGGCTCGGTTACTACACGCGCGCACGCAACCTGCACGCCTGCGCGGTGCGCGTGGTAAACGAGTACGGCGGCGAATTTCCCGTCGCGCCCAGCCTGCTGGCGGACTTGCCCGGCATCGGCCGCTCCACCGCCGCGGCGATTACCGCCTTCGCGCACGGCACCCGCGCCGCCATCCTCGACGGCAACGTCAAACGGGTGTTCGCGCGCGTGTTCGGGGTCGAGGGCTATCCGGGCGAGAAGCGCATCGAGGATGCCTTGTGGCGCCGCGCCGATGCGCTCTTGCCGGAGGACGGCATGGAGTCGTACACGCAAGGCCTGATGGACCTGGGCGCGACGCTGTGCACCCGGTCCAGGCCGGCTTGCCCGCGCTGCCCGCTGCAGGCGCGCTGCGTGGCTTATGCCACCGGGCGCACCGAGGAGCTGCCGGTACGCAAGCCGAAGAAGACGACGCCCGAGAAACGGGCCGAGATGCTGGTGCTGCTGCACGACGGCTGCGTGCTGCTCGAGCAGCGGCCGGCCAGCGGAATCTGGGGCGGCCTGTTGTCGCTGCCGGAAGTGGGCGGGCATGCCGCCAGCGACACCCGGCGCGACGGCGATCCCGCCCTGGCGGCCAGCGCGCGGCGCTTCGGCGCGGTCGAGGAAGTGCAGGCGCTGCTGCCGCTGGTGCATGTGTTCACGCACTACAAGCTGCATATTCATCCGCACAAGGTGGTGCTGGGCGAGCGCGGGGCGACCCCGCCAGGGCATGTGTGGGTCCGGCTCGCCACGGTCGGCGACGCGGCGCTGCCGGCGCCGGTGAAGAAGCTGCTGGTCGACCTGGCGCAACCGGGTTTGTTCGGCTGAGCGGGCCGTCCGGCGCCGTCGCGCCGGCGATTGCCGAACCCGCCCCCTACAGCTCGTCGAGTGAAAAAATCCGCTTGTGCTCGCGCACGGCGTACCGGTCCGTCATGCCGGCGATGTAGTCGGCGATCTTGCGCGCCTGCCTGTGCCGGTCCCCCGGGGCCGCCTGGTAATCGGGCGGCAGCAGCACCGGGTCCGTCATGAAGGCGTGGAACAGCTCGCGCACGATGCGGCTGGCCTTCACGCGCATGCGGTTGACCTTGAAATGGCGGTACAGGTTCGCGTACAGGAAGCGCTTCAACGCGCTCGTCTCGGCGCGCATCGCGTCCGAAAAGCGGATCAGGGGCGCCGCCGCGCGCACGTCGTCGATGCTGGCCGGCGCGGCATCGGCCAGCAGCGCGGCCGAGGTCTCGACCAGGTCGGCCGTCATCGCGGTGATCATCAGGCGGATCGTCTCGTACAGCGCGCGCCGGCCGGGCAAGCCCGGGTACTGGGCCTCGACGGCGCGGCGGTGGCGCGCGAACAGGTCCACTTCCATCATCTGCTGCGTCGTCAAGAGGCCGGAACGCAGGCCGTCGTCGATGTCGTGGTTGTTGTACGCGATCTCGTCGGCGAGGTTGGTCAGCTGCGCTTCCAGGCTGGGCTGGGCCTTGTCGATGAAGCGCCGGCCCAGCTCGCCCAGGGTGCGCGCGTTCGCCGCCGAGCAGTGTTTCAGGATGCCTTCGCGCGTTTCGAACGTCAGGTTCAGCCCGTCGAAGGCGCCGTAGTGCTCTTCCAGGTGATCCACCACGCGCAGGCTTTGCAGGTTGTGCTCGAAGCCGCCGAAGTCCTTCATGCATTCGTTGAGCACGTCCTGGCCGACATGGCCGAAGGGCGTGTGGCCCAGGTCGTGCGCCAGCGCCGTCGCTTCGACCAGGTCTTCGTTCAGGCGCAGGCTGCGCGCCAGCGTGCGCCCGATCTGCGCCACCTCGATCGAGTGCGTCAGGCGGGTGCGGAACAGGTCTCCCTCGTGGTTCAGGAAGACCTGGGTCTTGTACTCCAGGCGGCGAAAGGCGGTCGAATGGATGATGCGGTCGCGGTCGCGCTGGAACTGGCTGCGCGAGCCGGGCGCCGGTTCGTCGAAGCGGCGCCCGCGCGACGCCTTCGAATGCGCCGCATACGGGGCCAGGTGGGCGTCGAAGTCGATCATCATGCGCAGCCCTTACCGCTGGACGCAGGCGTCCAGCGTGGCCAGCAGCAGCTCGTGCGGCACGCTCATGATGCTCGGGCTGCCCAGCGGCTTGACGAGGATGAACTTGATCGCCCCGCCCTCGTTCTTCTTGTCCACTTCCATCAGCTCGATCCAGCGTTCCACGCCCAGGTCCGGCGCCACGGTCGGCAGGCCGGCGGCCGCCACCAGGGCGCGCACGCGCTCGAAGGCGGCGGCGTCGATGAAGCCGAGGCGGCGCGACAGGTCGGCCGCCATCACCATGCCGCAGCCGACGGCTTCGCCGTGCAGCCAGGCGCCGTAGCCCATGCCGGCCTCGATCGCGTGGCCGAAGGTGTGGCCGAAATTGAGCACGGCGCGCAGGCCGCCTTCGCGTTCGTCCTTGCGCACGACGTCGGCCTTGATCTCGCAGGAGCGCGCGATCGCATGCGAGAGCGCGGCCTGGTCGCGCCCCACCAGGCGTGCGATGTTCGCTTCGATCCAGTCGAAGAATTCGGCGTCGAGGATGGCGCCGTGCTTGATCACTTCGGCCAGGCCGGCCGAGAGCTCGCGCGCCGGCAAGGTGCCCAGCGTGCCGGTATCGGCCAGCACCGCGCGCGGCTGGTAGAAGGCGCCGATCATGTTCTTGCCGAGCGGGTGGTTGATGCCGGTCTTGCCGCCGACCGAGGAATCGACCTGGGCCAGCAAGGTCGTCGGCACCTGCACGAAGGGCACGCCGCGCATGTAGCTGGCGGCGGCAAAGCCGGTCAGGTCGCCGATCACCCCGCCGCCCAGGGCAATCAGGGTCGTCTTGCGATCGCATTTACTGGCCAGCAGCGCGTCGAAGATCGCCATCAGCGAGCCCCAGTGCTTGTACTCCTCGCCGTCGGGCAGGACGATTTCGACCACCTCGCGCCCGGCCGCGCGCAGGGGCGCGGCGATCTTGTCCAGGTACAGCGGCGCGACCGTGGTATTGGTGACGAGCGCCGCTTTCGCGCCGCCGACATGGCGCAGCAGGGCCGCGCCGTCGTCGAGGACGCCCGGTCCGATCGCGATCGGGTAGCTGCGCTCGCCCAGGTCGACGTTGAGATTGATGTGTGCTGTTTGATTCATCGATGCCGCCCTCGCGCGCCGCGAACGCGCCGTATCGAGCGCGTCGAGCTGGTCCAAAATTGTCTGAACCATCGATTGTACGTTAGGTCGGCCGGTATCGATGACAAGGTCCGCGATCTCGCGGTACAACGGCTCGCGCTGGGCCAGCAATTGTTCGAGTTTTTTCCTCGGATCGGCCGTCTGCAAGAGCGGGCGGTTCTTGTCGTGCGAGGTGCGCTGGAGGATGCTGCCGATGCCGGCGCGCAGGTAGATGACGGTGCCGCGTTCGGCCAGGTGGGCGCGGCTGGCCGCGTCGAGCACGGCGCCGCCGCCGGTGGCGAGCACGATGCCGCGCTGGCCCGTCAATTCGCGGATCATGTCGGCTTCGCGCCGGCGGAAGCTCTCTTCCCCCTCGATTTCAAAGATCCACGGGATCGTGGCGCCGGTACGCGCCTCGATCGCATGGTCGGAATCGACGAAGCGCTTATTCAGCCGGCGCGCCAGCAGCCGGCCGATGGTGGTCTTGCCGGACCCCATCAGTCCGACAAGAAACACATTTTCGGATTTCACATCAGTTTACGGTGAACTTGAACTCCGTAATATTACCCTGTGGCGTGTTTCGCTGGAGAGCGAAATCGCGCTGCCGCTCGCGCTCAGCGGCCCGCTTGCGCGCGGTCGGCCACGATTTTCGGCGTGATGAACACCAGCAGTTCGGTCTTCGTATTTTCACGGCCCTGGGTCTTGAACAGGTAGCCGAGCACCGGCACGTCGCCCAGCAGCGGCACCTTCGACACATTGCTGCGCTCGGTCTGCTGGTAGATCCCGCCCAGTACCACCGTGCCGCCGTTCTCGACCATGACCTTGGTTTTCACGTGCTGGGTGTTGATGGCAAAGCCGGCGCGCGTCTCTTCGCCCTTGGAATCCTTGCTCACGTCCACTTCCAGCACCACGTTGCCGTCCGGGGTGATCTGCGGCGTCACTTCCAGGCGCAGGTTCGCCTTCTTGAACTCGATCGAGGTGGCGCCGCTGCTGGAGGCGACCTGGTAGGGCAGTTCGATACCCTGCTCGATCACGGCCACCATCTTGTCTTCGGTGACCACGCGCGGGCTGGAAATGATCTTGCCCTTGCCGTCCGCTTCCAGCGCCGACAGTTCCAGGTTCAGGAAGCGGTTGTCGGCCGAGGAGAACAGCGAGAACGCCAGGCTCGACGGCGAGATGCCGGCGATCGCCGCCGCCGGCAGGTTCACCATCGTGGTGTTGGTATAGGAGTCGCCGTTGTCCGGGGTCTGCAGCGTGTCCTGGCCGACGCCGACCAGGTTGCCGCCGATGGAGACCCGGTTATTGCCGCCGATGCCAAAGCCGGGGACGCCGCCGCGCAGGGCGCGCATGTCGTTGAAGCCGATCTTGGCGCCCAGATTGCGCGAGAAGCCGTCGTTCGCTTCGACCAGGCGCGCCTCGATCAAGACCTGCTTGGAGGCGACGTCGGTCTTCTGGATCAGCATCCGGATGTCTTCGATCTTCGCGGCGATGTCGGTCACGAACAGCTGGTTGGTGCGCGGATCGATGATCGCGCTGCCGCGCCTGGACAGCACGCGGTTGCCGGTGTTGGTGGCGGCCCCGCCATTGGCGTCCAGGCCGAACACGGTGCGGAAGGACTCGGCCTTCTGGTAGTTCAGCTGGAAGATTTCCGACTTCAAGGGCTCGAGGTCGGAAATTTGCGCGCGCTGTTCGAGTTCGAGCTTTTCCTTGGTCAGCAGTTCTTCCTTCGGCGCGATCCAGATGACGGTGCCGTTCTTGCGCATGTCCAGGCCCTTCGCTTGCAGGATCACGTCCAGCGCCTGGTCCCAGGGCACGTCTTTCAGGCGCAGGGTCAGGTTGCCGGCGACCGAATCGCTGGCGATGATGTTCAGGCCCGAGATGTCGGCCACCGCCTGCAGCGCGGCGCGCACCTCGATGTTCTGGAAATCGAAGCTGATCTTCTCGCCGCGGTAGCCCTGCGTGCCTTGCACCAGCTTGTTCGGGTCTTCCTTGACCGGACGCACGGCCACCACCAGTTGGGTGTCGCTCTGGAACACCGACTGCTCCCACTGCCCTTGCGCCTCGATCACCATGCGCACGTTGGCACCGATGCTGCTGGTCGTCACGCGCGAGACGGGCGTGCCGAAATCGGTCACGTCCAGGCGCCGGCGCAGGGTTTCGGGCAAGCCTGTATTCATGAAGTCCACCTGCACCTTGTTGCCGAGCTGGCGCACGTCGACGGCCACCGCATTGTTCGGCAGGTCGACCACGACCCGGCCCTCGCCGTCTTTACCGCGGCGAAAATCGAGGTTGCGCAGGCTCTGGCGGACGGCGGGAGCCTCCGGCGGCGCCTGCACCGGCGCGGCGGCCGCCTGCAGCGGCGCGGCGCCGGTGCAGGCCACCGTCACCACGACCGACTTGCCGTCGATGGCGGTGGAATAACTGGCCGGACGCTTCAGGTTCATCACCAGGCGCGTGCGTTCGCCGGCCTGCACCACGTTGACGCCGCGTACTTCGCCCAGGTTGATCTCTTGCGCGCTCTTGCCGGTGGCGTTGCTGGTGGCGCCGAAGTCGAGCGCGATGCGCGCCGGATTGGTGATCGCAAAGCCGAGCGGCAGCTTGGCCGGGGCGTTCTTCATGGCGATGTTGACCACCACGTTCGCGCCCTGCTGGTTGGCGCTGATCGATTCGATGGCGTTGTCCTGCGCCTGCACCTGCGCGCCGAAGGCGAACAATACCGGCAGCAGCAGCGTGCGTACCCCGTGCTTCAGGCTCTTGCTTGCGAATGGGGTCATTGACCGATCTCCTTACTTTCCTGCAATTCCAGCTTCGATATCCGCTCGACCCAATCGCCGCCGGCGTCCTGTACCATTTCCCGGATCTCCACCGTCACCGGGGTCACGCGCGTGACCTGGCCGAAGTTCTGGCCCAGCCGCTGTCCTGCCCGCACGCGATAGACACTGCGTTCGATCTGCACCAGCGCGAAGCTGACGCCACCCTTTTGCATCATACCCACCATCCGCATCGTGTCGAGAGGAAAGTCTTCCAGGGCTTCGCGCGGACGATTCAGGTCCGGCTGGGCCGCGTTCGGCTGCGCCACCGGCGCGCCGGGACCGGCCAGCTTGGCGGCGTTGAACGGATCGGTCGCGCGGGCCTGGTCGTAGGCATAGGGCACGAATACCTTCGGCGCCGGCAGCGGCTTGACGGCCGGCTTCGTTTGCGCCTTGGTCTCTTCCATCCAGGTGCGTACTTCGCGCACGTCGCTGTCCCCGCAGCCGGCCAGCAGCAGGGCCGCCAGCGCCAGCACGGCGGTGTTCGTCTTCGTCATGGCGTGCCCTCCGCTTTCTTGCTCTTCTTCGCTTTCAGGCGCGCCGCTTTCTGCGTCGACAGTTCGTCGGCGTCGAGGTAGCGGAAGGTTTTCGCGATCGCTTCCAGGGTCAGGCTGCCGTCTTTTTCCGTGCTCAGGCGCATGTTGTTGAGCGTGACGATGCGCGGCAGGTGGGCCATGTCGGCGGCGAATGCGCCCAGGTCATGGTAGTTGCCGCTCAACTTGATCGCGATCGGCAGTTCGGCGTAGTAGTCGCGCACGAGGATCTGGTCGGGACGGAACAGCTCGAAGGCCAGGCCGCGGCCGACGCCGGCCTGGTTGATGTCCGACAGCAGCGCAGCCATCTCGGATTTGCTCGGCAACTGCTTTTCCAGGCGCTCGACCGACTGGTCGACCTGGATCTTTTGCGCCTGCAGCGCTTCCAGGTTCACGGCCTGGGCGATCTTGCTGCGGTATTCGTCGCGCAGCGACGATTCCCGGGCGGCCAGCGACTCCTGGGTTTCGAACTGGCCGCTCCAGTACAGGAAGTAGCCCAGCGCGACGACCAGCGCCATCACGCCGGCCGCGCACAACAGGCGCGGCGCCAGCGGCCACAGGCCCGGCGGGCGGCCCTGCAAATCCTGGAATTGCGCCGCAAGCTCGGCGCCGAGTTGTTTCAGGTCGATGTTCATGGCGTGCTCCCTCCTGCCCTGGCGATCGCGGCCGGCGGAGCCTTGCCTTTGCCGTCGTCGGCTTCTTCGCTCGGCGGACGCTTGATCGACACGGCCAGCGTGAACTCGACCGCCTTGCGGATCACCTTGTTCTGGGTGAGCGCGGCCGCCTTCACTTCGGTCAGCTCGGGACGCTCGAGCCAGGGCGAATTGCCCGACAGGTTGCGCAGCAGTTCGGCCACGCGTTCCTGCGACTGGGCGTAGCCGTTGAGGATGACTTTCTGGCCGTTCTGCTCGAACGATTTCAGGTACACGCCTTCGGGCATCTGGCGCACCAGTTCATCGAACAGGTAGACCGGCTGGTTGCGGTCGCCCTGCAGATCCTCGACCGCCTGCTGGCGCGATTTCAGGGCGTTGATTTCTTCCTTGAGCGTGGCGATGTCCTTGATCGTCTTGTCGAGCGCCGCGTTTTCGGTCGCCAGGACGGCATTGCGCTGTTCCTGGATCGCGATGCGGCTGGCGTTCCAGCCGCCGACGAGCAGCACGACGGCCACCCCCAGCAGGCCGCCGAGCACCAGCATGGCGATGAAGGCGGCCTGCTTCTGTTTGCGTTTCGCTTCCCGGTGCGGCAGCAGATTAATGCGGATCATCAGCCGAACCTCCGCAGGCCGAGGCCGCATGCGACGAGATACGCCGGCCCTTCGGCGCGCAATTGCGCCTCGCGCAGGCCGGACGCCAGCAGCATGCCGTCGAAGGGCGTGACCAGGGCGGTCGGGATGCGCGTGCGGCCGCCGATCAGTTCGACCAGGCCGGGCAGCTGGGCGCTGCCGCCGGCGAGCCAGATCTGGTCGATGCGGGTGTAGGGCGTCGAGGTGAAGAAGAACTGGATCGCGCGCGTCACTTCCAGCGCGGCGCTTTCCAGGAAAGGGGTGAGCACGTCGGCGCGGAAGTTTTCCGGCAGGTCGCCCGATTTCTTGCGCGCTTCCGCTTCCTCGTAGGCCAGCCCGTAGCTGCGCACGATTTCCTGGGTCAGCGCATTGCCGCCGAAGGGCTGCTCGCGTTCGTAGATCGTGTCGCCGTTCTGCAGCACCGAGACATGGGTCATGCCGGCGCCGATCTGGAACAGGGCGACGATTTTCTCGCTGCCGCCCGGGGCCGCGCGCTCCAGGGCGGCGCGGGCGGCATACGATTCGATGTCCATCACGGTGGCGGTGAGACCGGCCGCTTCGGCGACGGCCACGCGGTCCTCGACCTTCTCGCGGCGCGCCGCGGCCAGCATCACTTCCATGTCGTCGGGCGAATTGGCGGCCGGACCGACGACGTCGAAGTCCAGGCTCACTTCGTCGAGCGCGAACGGGATATACTGGCTCGCTTCGGATTCGACCTGCACCTCGAGCTGGTCTTCGGCCATGCCGGCCGGCAGGATGATCTTCTTGGTGATGACGGCCGCCGGCGGCATGCCCAGCGCGACGTTGCGCGCGGCGGTGCCGCTTTTCTTCCAGATGCGGCGCACGGCTTCGGCTACCTGGTCGAAGTTCTCGATATTACCGTCGACCACGGCGCCGCGCGGCAGCGCTTCGAACGCATGGCGCTCCAGGCGCAGCACGCCCTTGCCGGCATCGGCCACCTCGACCAGGCGCAGGCCCGAGGTGCTGATGTCGAGTCCGGCGAGCGGCGGACTCGACTTCCCGAACAAGGAACCTAGATTGATCACGCGCGTACTCCTCAGCTGCGGCCCGTCAGGCCAATGTATGTCAATGCCCGCGTGCGGGAAAAATCTTCTGCAAAAACTCGGCGTGCTGCCCGCGTGCTGCCCATATATGAGGCACTACATTAAATCGTAACGACAATAGTGCGCTCCGACAAGATATTTCTACACTGGAACATTACAATCCGGCAGGGAAGCCACATTCTGATATGCCGTTTGTAATACCCCTTGTCAGGCAAGCCACACACCTCTAACGGCTGAGTCCGCGCCACCTCCGTGGGCCGTGCCTTATAATGAGGCGCATCAATACTGTGAAGCAAAGCATGAAATCCTCCCAAACGACGAATACCCCGGCCGCCAACACGTTCAGCCCGAAACGCCTGCTCCTGTGGACCTTCGGCGCACTGGGCGGACTGGCCCTGGTCGGCGTGCTGCTGGTGGTGTTCGCCCTGGCGATGGCCTATCCCAACCTGCCGGCCCTGGACACGATCACCGACTACCGCCCGAAGATGCCGCTGCGCATCTTCACCGCCGATAACGTCCTTATCGGCGAATTCGGCGAAGAGCGCAGGACCCTGGTGCGCTTCAAGGAAATCCCGGACGTCATGAAAAAGGCGGTGCTCTCGATCGAGGACGACCGTTTCTACCAGCACGGCGGCGTCGATTACTGGGGCGTGCTGCGCGCGGCCCTGCACAATGCGACCAGCGGCTCGCGCCAGGGCGCCTCGACCATCACGCAGCAGGTGGCGCGCAACTTCTTCCTCTCGTCCGAACAGACCCTCAAGCGCAAGGCGTATGAGGCGCTGCTGGCCTGGAAGATCGAAAAGAACCTGACCAAGGACCAGATCCTGGAGGTCTACATGAACCAGATCTACCTGGGCCAGCGCGCCTTCGGCTTCCAGTCGGCGGCCCAGATCTATTTCGGCAAGGACCTGCGCGACATCACCGTGGCCGAAGCGGCCATGCTGGCCGGCCTGCCGAAAGCGCCGTCGGCCTACAACCCGGTCGTCAACCCGACGCGCGCGAAGACCCGCCAGCAGTACATCCTGCAGCGCATGCATTCGCTCGGCTACATCACGCCGGCGCAGTTCGCGCAAGCGAAAGACGAAGAACTCAAGATCAAGTCCGACAGCACCGCCTTCGGCGTGCACGCCGAGTACGTGGCCGAGATGGCGCGCCAGCTGGTCTACGAACAGTTCAAGGAAGATACCTATACGCGCGGCTTGAACGTGTTCACCACGATCACCAAGGCCGACCAGGACGCGGCCTACCTGGCCGTGCGCCGCGGCGTGATGGATTACGAACGGCGCCATCCTTACCGCGGCCCGGAATCGTATATCGAGATCCCGAAGAACAAGGCCGAAGCCGACGAGGCGATCGAAGCGGAGCTGGCGGAAAAGCCCGACAGCGACGACATCGTGGCCGCCGTCGTGCTGCAGGCTTCCCCGTCCGCCGTCACGGCGGTGCTGGCCTCGGGCGAAGAAATCAGGATCACCGGTCCCGGCCTGTCCTTCGCATCGAGCTGGCTGTCGAGCAAGGCCGCGCCGAACCGCCGCATCCGGCGCGGCGCGCTGATCCGCGTCATGCAGGACAGCGGCGCCGACTGGAAGATCACGCAGATGCCGCTGGTCGAATCGGCCTTCGTCTCGGCCAGCACCGAGGACGGCGCGATCCGCGCCCTGGTCGGCGGCTTCGACTACAACCGCAACAAATTCAACCACGTGACGCAAGCCTGGCGCCAGCCCGGTTCCTCGTTCAAGCCGTTCATCTATTCGGCCTCGCTCGAACGCGGCCTCTCGCCGGCCACCCTGATCAACGATGCGCCGATTTCCTTCGACGCCGGCCAGACCGGCGGCCAGGCCTGGGAACCGAAGAACTACGACGCCAAGTACGAAGGCCCGATGACGATGCGGCGCGGCCTGACGAAATCGAAGAACATGGTCTCGATCCGCATCCTGAACCGCATCGGCGCGCGCTACGGCCAGGAATACGCGACCCGTTTCGGCTTCGATCCGGACAAGAACCCGCCGTACCTGACGCTCGCGCTCGGCGCCGGCGCCACCACGCCTCTGCAGATGGCCGGCGCCTACGCCGTCTTCGCCAACGGCGGCTACCGCATCAGCCCCTACCTGATCTCGAAGGTCACCGACAGCGCCGGCAAGGTACTCTCGGAAGCGCGGCCGGAGCGCGCCGGCATGGAAGCGAACCGCGTCATCGACGCCCGCAACGCCTTCCTGATGGACAGCATGCTCAAGGACGTGGCGCGCTACGGCACCGCGGCCAAGGCCTCGCAATTGCTGAAACGCCCTGACATCGCCGGCAAGACCGGCACCACCAACGATTCGATCGACGCCTGGTTCGCGGGCTACCAGCCGAAGGTGGTGGGGATTGCCTGGATGGGCTACGACCAGCCTAAGAACCTGGGCAACAAGGAAACCGGCGGCGGCCTGGCGCTGCCGATCTGGATCAGCTACATGCAGACGGTGCTCAAGTCGATGCCGGTGGAAGAGCGCACGGTGCCGCCGGGGCTGGTCATGGCCAATGGCGAGTACTACTATGCCGAGAATCCGCCGGGCACGGGCGTGCAGTCGCTCGACGTGGGCACGACGCCGGCGCCGGCCCAGCAGAAGGCGCAGGACGCGGTGAGAAATGAGTTGTTCTAAGATGTGAAAGAATATTTCACAGGACGCTCGTCCGTGAAATATTCTTTCATGGCGCGGGCGTGGCGCCCGCCTCGCAGCCCTGCTTTATCCCAACTTCACCGGCGCTCCGCCCTGTTGCGTGGCGATATCCGACAAGGTCGCGAAGAACTCGGAGTCGTCGCGGGTATTGCGCCACTCGTCGCCCACGCGCTTGTAGTGGAAACCGCCCGAGCGCGCCGCCATCCACATTTCCTGCAGCGGCGCCTGGCTGTTGACGATGATCTTCGAGCCGTTGGCGATGAACTCGATCTCGAGCACGTTGCCGTTGCGCTTGCATTCGACGTCGACCACGTCCTGGTCGTTCAGGTTGTCGAAACAGGTCTCGACGCGGCTCAGCGTCGAATCGGCCAGGTCCAAAAATTCGGATTCGGTCATGCTACACTCCAAGGTCTTAATCAAACCGTGATTCTAATCGTGAAGTCACCTGACACGCTTCTCTTTACTGCCGCGCTGGCCGTCGTCCTCGCCGGTTGTGGCCAGACCGGTCCGCTTTACATGCCGGTCAAGCCGCCCAAACCGGCCACGCCACCCGCCACGGTCGCCACCCCGGCGCCGGTCCAGACACCGTCCCCCGCTCCTGCCCAATAAGAATTCATGCCGCATTTCTCGTACCAAGACGGCGTCCTGCACGCCGAGCGCACCCCCTTGTCCACCATCGCCGCCACCTTCGGCACGCCGACCTATGTCTATTCGAAGGCGGCGCTGCTGGAGAATTTCGCGGCCTACAGCGATGCCTGCGCGGGCCGCGACGCCCTCGTCTGCTATGCGATGAAGGCCAACTCGAACCTGGCGATCCTCGACCTGCTGGCGCGCCAGGGCGCGGGTTTCGACATCGTCTCGGGCGGCGAACTGCTGCGCGTGATCGCCGCCGGCGGCGACCCGGGCAAGGTGATCTTCTCGGGCGTCGGCAAGACCGAGGACGAAATGCGCCTGGCCCTCGACAAGGGCATCCTCTGCTTCAACGTCGAGTCGATCCCGGAACTGCACCGCCTCAATGAAGTCGCCGCGTCCATGGGCAAGCGCGCCCCGGTCTCGCTGCGCGTGAATCCGAACGTCGACGCCAAGACCCACCCCTATATCGCGACGGGCCTGAAGGCCAACAAGTTCGGCGTGGCATTCGACGACGCGCTGGCCACCTACCGCGCAGCGAGCGCCCTGCCCAACCTGGACGTGGTCGGCATCGACTGCCACATCGGCTCGCAGCTGCTCGACGACGCGCCGCTGCTCGAAGCGCTGGATAAACTGATCGAACTGATCGACACCCTCGATGCCGAAGACATCCATATCCACCACCTGGACATCGGCGGCGGCATCGGCGTCGACTACGGCGCCGCCGGCGACAAGCCGCCGGTGCCGGTGGGCGACTACCTGGGACGCCTGTTCGCGCGCATCGACGCCTGGCGTGCGGCGCGCCACGACGGCCGCGCCGTCAAGGTCATCTTCGAGCCGGGCCGCTCGATCGTCGCCAGCACCGGCGTGCTGCTCACGAAGGTCGAGTTCCTGAAACCGGGCGTGGAAAAGAGCTTCTGCATCATCGACGCCGCCATGAACGACATGATGCGCCCGACCCTGTACGGCGCCTGGATGGACATGAAGGCCGTCGCCCCGCGCGCCGGCGACCTTCCCGTCCTGTACGACGTCGTCGGCCCGATCTGCGAATCGGGCGACTGGCTGGCGCGCGAGCGCGCCCTGGCGGTGCAGCCGGGCGACCTGCTGGCGATGATGAGCGCCGGCGCTTACGGCATGACGATGGCTTCGAACTACAACACGCGCGGGCGCGCG
Source organism: Massilia jejuensis (assembly GCF_042656795.1). NCBI lineage: Bacteria > Pseudomonadati > Pseudomonadota > Betaproteobacteria > Burkholderiales > Oxalobacteraceae > Massilia > Massilia jejuensis. The sequence continues at coordinate 26,027 of NZ_JBHSMS010000058.1, forward strand.
GCCGAGGTCATGGTCGACGGCGACCAGGTGCACCTGATCCGCCAGCGCGAGCATCCGGCGGACCTGTTTGCGCTGGAATCGATGATCAAGTAAGACAGGCGTTTCAGGCGCGCACCGGCGTGCGCGCCTTGCCCCAGCTCCAGTAGAGCCGCACCCCCAGCAGCACGATCACGAGCGCCGCGAACAGCGCCGGCTGGGCCAGGTTGTTCTTGGCCGCCTTCATCCACCAGAAATGCAGCACCGCCAGCGGCGCGATCAGGTAGATCAGCCGGTGCAGCCATTGCCAGCGCTTGCCGCCCAGGCGCTTGATCATGCCGTTGGTGCTGGTCGCCGCCAGCGGAATGAGGAGCACGAAGGCGGTGAAGCCGACCAGGATGAAGGGCCGCTTGGCGACGTCGCGCAGCATGGCGGCAACGTCGAAGAAATGGTCGAACCAGAGGAAGGCGATGAAGTGCAGCAGCGCGTAGAAAAAGGTGAACAGGCCAGCCATGCGGCGCAGTTTCACCAGCCAGTTCCAGCCGGTGAGGCGCCGCACCGGCGTCACCGCCAGCGTGACGCACAGCAGGTATAAAGCCCAGTCGCCCGTCTCGTGGGTGATGTATTCGAGCGGGTCGACCGGCACCCCCTGCAGCACCAGCCACAGGCCCCAGATGAAGGGCAGCAGCGCGGCGATGAAGACCGCACCCTTGATGAGCGGGAGCTGTGTGGCGGAAGGAGCGAACGCCATCGTTCAAAAGAACTTTTTCAGGTCCATGCCGGCATACAGCGACGCCACTTCAGGATAGCCGTTGAACATGAGCGTCTCGCGCTTCTTCTTGAAGAAGCCGTCTTCGCCGATGCGCCGTTCGGTCGCCTGCGACCAGCGCGGGTGGTCGACCTTCGGGTTCACGTTCGAATAAAAGCCGTATTCGGAAGGGGCCGAGACGTTCCAGGCCGTCTTCGGCAGGTCGCGCGTGAAGCGGATGCGCACGATCGACTTGGCCGACTTGAAGCCGTACTTCCAGGGCACGACCAGGCGCACGGGCGCGCCGTTCTGGTTCGGCAGCACCTGGCCGTACATGCCGACGGTCAGCAGCGCCAGCGGGTGCATGGCTTCGTCCAGGCGCAAGCCTTCGACATACGGCCAGTCGAGCACGGGGCTGCGCAGGCCCGGCATCTGCTTCGGATCGGCCAGCGTCGTGAACTCGACATATTTGGCGTTGCCGTTCGGCTCGACGTGCTTGATGAGGTTAGACAGCGAATAGCCGACCCAGGGGATCACCATCGACCAGCCTTCCACGCAGCGCAGCCGATACACGCGTTCTTCCAGCGGGGCCAGCTTGATCAGGCTGTCGATATCGAGCCGCACCGGCTTCTTGATTTCGCCCTCGACCAGCACCGTCCACGGACGGGTTTTCAGGGTGTGGGCATTCTCGGCCGGGTCGCCCTTGTCGAGGCCGAATTCATAGAAATTGTTGTAGCCGGTGGCATCCTTGAAGGCGGTGCGCGGCTCGGTCGTGGACAGGGCCGGATTCGCCCTGGCGGCCAGCTTCTGCCCCGCCGGCGCCTGCGCGAAGGCTTCGCGGTTGGCCATTTCCCACAAGGCGCTGCCGGCGACGGCACCGGCGGCCATGCGGGCGATGAACTTGCGCCGCTCTTCATAGACCTCGCGCGGCGTGATTTCGGAAGCAAGCGGCGGATTCGAACCGTCGCGGGAGGATAGGATGGGCATTGCTACTCCAGGCAAGTTGAATCGTTACGATACACGAATTCGTCAAATCGCCTTGCCTGGTAGTGAGGATTACAGCTCGCCGTAGGAATGCAGGCCCGACAGGAACATGTTGACGCCGAGGAAGGCAAACGTCGTCACCAGCAAGCCCACCACCGACCACCAGGCCGCCACCCGTCCGCGCAGGCCGCTCATCAGGCGCATGTGCAGCCAGGCCGCGTAATTGAGCCAGACGATCAGGGCCCAGGTTTCCTTCGGATCCCAGGACCAGTAGCCGCCCCAGGCCTCGGCCGCCCACAGCGCGCCGAGGATGGTGGCCACCGTGAAGAAGGCGAAGCCGACCGAAATGGACTTGTACATGACGTCGTCCAGCACCTCGAGTGCCGGCAGGCGGTCGGCCAGGATGCCGTGCGATTTGAGCAGATAGGCGGTGCCGACCATCGCGGCCAGGGCGAAGGTGCCGTAGCCGATGAAGTTGGCCGGTACGTGGATCTTCATCCACCAGCTTTGCAGGGCCGGCACCAGCGGCTGGATCGTGGCGGCGTCGCGCGAGACCGTGTACCAGAGCAGGAAGGCGACCGCCGCGCCGATAATGAGCAGCACGAAGGCGCCCAGCTGGCGCGTGGCGTAGCGCTCTTCGTAATACAGGTAGAACAGGGCCGTGATCATGGCGAACAGGATGAACACCTCGTACAGGTTCGACACCGGGATGTGGCCGACGTCGGCGCCGATCAGGTAGCTTTCGAACCAGCGCACCATCATGCCGGTAAAGCCGAGCACGACGGCGGCCCAGCACAGGCGCGAGCCGATCGCGGTGCCCGTGTCGGACCGGGCCAGCAGGCCGATCCAGTAGAACACGGTCGAGAACGCGAACAGCGCGCTCATCCACAAGATGGCGGACTGGCTCGACAGCATGTACTTGAGGAGGAATTTCTGCTCGGCCGCGGCCAGCGTGCCGCCGTACAGCGAGATTGCCCACAGCGACAGCAGCGCGACGAGCGGAATGAGCCAGCGCACCGGCTTCCAGTGCCAGCCGAGGGCGGCGAAGGTCGGCGCCGTCAGCAGCAGGATGGCGCGCTCGTAGCCGTCCATGTAGCCGGCATAGCGGTTCAAGGCGAACAGCACCGCCGCCAGCAGGCCGGCGCCGAACAGCCAGTCGGCGGCGCCCAGGCGGCGAAAATAGCCGGGCGTTTCCTTGTAGATCACGCCAGGGTTCGGTCGGGATGCTTCCATGCTTGTCTCCAGTGCCATGTGGTCTGACTCGGCTGCCAGCTTACGCCGATTGCGGCAACTTGGCTGCAAGTTCGGCGAATTCGTTATCGAAGTCCAGCGTCTTGCGCTGGGTACTCATTGCCATCAGGGCGTGCGCCCCGCCTTCCTGCCGGCGTACCCAGATCCACAGGCGCCGTTCGCGAATATAAAACATCGCGAAGATGCCGGCTACCAGCAGCACGCAGCCGAGATAGACGATCTTCTTGCCGGGCGACCGGGTCACCTGCAGCACCGAGGCCTTGACCTCGACGAATTCGTCGAGCTGCAAATACACCGGGGCGCCGTAGAAGAAACTGTCGGACAAGGCATTCGTGGCCAGCTGCAGGAAGCGCGCATGGCTGTCGCTGCCTGCCAGCGGGGCCTGGCCGTCGCGCGCGCGCGCCGCCTGCCACAGCTCCCACAGCACGCCGTTGAGCATCTTGATGAAGACCGCCGCCGCTTTCTCCTGCTCGGCCGCCGGGATCTTTTCCAGGAACTGGGCCACCGCCACGAAGCCGCCCGGCGTGCCTTCGCCGGCGAACATGGCGAGCGTGCGCTCGGCCGACTGGCGCAACTGGCCGGCGAAGCTGTCGCCGCCCGGCTGCCCCTGCGCCATGGTGCGCGCGGCATAGCGGCGCGCCGCTTCGGCGCGCAAGCCTGGATCGGCCAGGGCCGCGCGCAGGCGCATCCACTCGCGCACGCTGTAGGCGTCGTCGGCCGGAATGCGCAGGAAGCGGAAGGCTTCCGACGGGCTGGAACGCACGCCGGCCAGGTACACCTGGCTGCCCTCGAGCGTGACCGGCTGCATATAGTTCAGGAATTCCTTGGCCTGGCCGGTCTGGTCGCGCAATTTGTACTGCACGCTCGGGCCGACGTTTTTCAAGTCCTTGTTGTCGGCATTCTTGCCGGCCGAGCCGGACGCCTTGCCCAGCGTGGCCGTCAGCTGCTCGTTGATCGACTGCACCTTGGTCACCGCGCGCACGTCGTTGTCGGCGGCGACGTTCTCGACGTTGAACGGGCGAAAGCCCGACCATTCGACCGAATAGGTCGTGCCCGCCGCCTTGAGCTCGGTCGCGCCATTGACTTCGCCGGCGATCGGGAAGGTTTTCGTGTCGCTGCCGGCCATCGGAAAACCGGTCAGCTTCAGGCGGCTGCCGCCATCCTCGAAACTCGACTGGTAGACGGCCACGCCCTGGTAGATCAGGGGCTCGTTGACCTTGATCGTGGCCGGGAAGCTGGTCCGCTCGGCACGGTCGTGCACGACGACGTCGCTGGCGAACAGCTTGGGCATGCCGGTCGAGTAGAACTCGATATGGAATTTCTTCAGTTCCAGGTCGAAAGGCAATTCCTGCAGCAGCGTGCCGCCCGCCTGCGCGATCGAGGCGACGCGCCCGGTCTGCCCTTCGGCCAGCAGGATGTTGCCGCGGTAGGTCGGGTTCGCCACGGACAGGCGGTGCTGGCTGGGGACGGCGGACACCAGGCCGCCGCCGGTATATGGCGTTTTGCCGAGGAACCATTGCTGCAAACGGATAGGCAATTCGGAGTCGAGCATGCCGCCCAGCAAGATCACGATGATGGCCGTGTGCGCGAAGATATAGCCGAACTTGTTGCCGGCACCCTTCTTCGCGGCCACCAGGGTAGCGTGTTCCTTCTCGACGATCTTGACCTTGTAGCCGGCGTGGCCCAGGCGCAGCGCGCTTTGCCGGACCAGGGCGGCCGGGTCGAGCGGAGCGACCCATTCGCTCTTGTGGTGAAAATTGCGCAGCGATTCTTCACGCACGGAATCGCGCCAGCTGCGCATGTCCTTCATCATCTTGGGGGCGTTGCGGATCACGCACAGGCTGGTCGAGACGATCAGCACCAGCAGGATCAGGAGGAACCACCAGCTGGTATAGACGGTGTACAGGCCGAGTTTGCGGAACACTTCGTACCAGAACGGGCCGAACTGGTTCACGTAGTTCGGCATGATATCGCTCTGGCGCAGCACGGTGCCGATGATGGCGGCGATCGCCAGGATCATCAGCAGGCTGATCGCAAAGCGCATCGACGAGACCAGCTCGACCGCATCGGCCAGGGAACGGCGCCGCGTCGTGATTTCGATTCCAGAGGTGTTCATGGTTCCGCCAACGTCTCGTCCAGCATAGTGTGCAGCAAAAAGGGCGCCAGCTCGCGCTGCCGCCCCTTGTATTATCCAGCCATACTATTACCCGGCCATACCGTGCGTTACCGGAGACCGGCGATGTAGTCGGCCACCGCCTTCATCTCGGCGTCCGACATGCGCTGCGCCAGCGTCGTCATTTGCGCGCTGTTGGTGCGCGCGCCGGCGCGGAAGGCCATCAGCTGGGCGACCGTGTAGTCCTGGTGCTGGCCGGCCAGGCGCGGATACTGGATCGGAATCCCGCCGGCGGCGGCGCCGTGGCAGCTGGCGCAGGCGGCGACGCCCTTCTCGCCGATGCCGCCGCGATAGATCTTGCGGCCCAGCTCGACCGTATCCTTGTTCTTGGCCGCGCCCTGCTTGTCTTTCTGCACGGCGAGATAGGCGGCGACGTTGCGCTTTTCCTCGTCGGTCAGCATCTTGGCATAGGTGGTCATCACCGGATTGACGCGTTGCGGCGTCGTGAAGTCGACCAGCTGCTTGTGGGTGTAGGCTTCGATCTGGTTCGACAGCTTGGGATTGACGGCGATGGTCGAATTGCCGTTCGCGCCGTGGCAGGACAGGCAGGCCGGCAGGCCGCGCGCGCCGTCGCCGCTTTCGTAGAGGGTGGCGCCTTTGGCGGCGTCGGGTTTGGCGGCGGGGCGCTGCGCTTCGGCTGCGCCAGCGATGCCGCCCAGGGCCAGGCTTGCAACCAACAACGATTTCACGAACACCGCTTTAGCGGACGGTACAGACACACGATTCATTCGAGCACCCTGAAAAAGTCGACACAATTTGATGGTACAGCGCTTACCGGCGCCCTCGCGAAGTTCCCCGGAACGGCTGCGCGTAGAACGCGCCCGTCCTTCCCGGCCCTTGGCTATCGACGCAAACAATTGATAACCCCTTATTGTACAATAGCTTTGTTTCCTCATTGCTTCATTTCATTGCCTTTTTCACCTTTCCCCCATGTCCAAACTCTGGCAAGCCCGCTTCTTCACGACCGTCAATCAATTGCGCGATCTCCCCGCCACCGTGGTGCCGGAGATCGCCTTTGCCGGCCGTTCCAACGCGGGCAAGTCGACCGCGATTAACATCCTGACCAACCAGAAGGGCCTGGCGTTCGCGTCCAAGACCCCTGGCCGCACCCAGCACATCAATTACTTCTCGATCGGCGGCGCCCACGTGGGCCAGCATCGCAAGGACCCGACGATCGTCGACGAAATCCGCGCCATGCTGGTCGACTTGCCCGGTTACGGCTATGCCGAGGTGTCGGGCAATGCCAAGCTGCACTGGCAAAAGCTGCTGGGCGACTATGTCCAGCGCCGCGAGCAGCTCGCTGCCCTGGTCCTGATCATGGATTCGCGCCGCCCGTTCACCGATCTCGACACGCAAATGCTGGAATGGTTCGCCCCGACCGGCAAACCCATCCACTGCATCCTGACCAAGGCCGACAAGCTCAACCGCAACGAGCAGGCCAACGTGCTGCGCGAAGCGAAGGGCGTGCTGGAAAGCTATGTGGACGAGGATGGCGAAGGCTTCCCGTTCACGGTGCAGCTGTTCTCGGCCCTGAAACGCATCGGCATCGAGGAAGCGGACGCCAAGATCCAGGAGCTGATCGGCCTGGACATCGAGGAAGCGGACATCGACGACGCCATCGATGGTGGCGGCGACGAACGACAAGCACCTGACGCCAGCGCCCAGGCCCCCGACCACTCCTGAAGAAAGCGACCACGATGCCTTCCATCATTACCGGCCAGTACCCAGCAACGCGCATGCGCCGCATGCGGCGCGACCCGTTCTCGCGCGCCATGATGCGCGAAAACACCTTGAGCGCGGCCGACCTGATCTATCCGGTCTTCATCCTCGATGGCGAGAACCAGCGCCAGCAGGTGGCCTCGATGCCGGGCGTGGAGCGGGTGTCGGTCGATATCCTGTTGAAGCAGGCCGAGGAATGCGTGGCGCTCGGCATTCCCGTGCTGGCGCTGTTCCCGGTCATCGATGCATCGCTGAAAACCTATGACGGGATCGAGGCGACCAACCCGGACGGGCTGGTGCCGCGCGCGGTAAGGAGGCTCAAGCAACAGTTCCCGCAGCTGGGCATCCTGACCGACGTCGCGCTCGACCCGTTCACGACCCATGGCCAGGACGGCTTGCCGGACGAAAACGGCTACATCGTCAACGAAAAGACGATCGAGATGCTGGTGAAGCAGGCGCTGGCCCAGGCCGAAGCCGGTGTCGACATCGTCGCCCCGTCGGACATGATGGACGGGCGCATGGGCGCGATTCGCAATGCGCTCGAAGAACGCGGCTTCATCCACACGCGCCTGATGGCCTATTCGGCCAAGTATGCGTCGGCCTTCTACGGCCCCTTCCGCGACGCCGTCGGTTCGGCCGCCAATCTCGGCAAGGCCGACAAGAACACCTACCAGATGGACCCGGCCAACAGCGACGAAGCCCTGCGCGAAGTGGCGCTCGACCTGGCCGAAGGCGCCGACATGGTGATGGTCAAGCCGGGCATGCCCTACCTGGACGTGGTGCGCCGCGTAAAGGACGAGTTCAGGGTGCCGACCTTCGCCTACCAGGTCAGCGGCGAGTACGCGATGATCAAGGCGGCCGCGCAGAACGGCTGGCTCGACCACGACAAGGTCATGATGGAATCGATGATGGCCTTCAAACGCGCCGGCGCCGATGGCGTGCTGACGTATTTCGCGCTGGAGGTGGCAAGGAAGCTGAAGGCCGGCGGCTGAATTCGCGATGCCGGCCGCGCCGGTCAGCGCGCCGGCGCCCTGTATTCCGGGAACATTTCCTTCATTAAGAACGCTTGCAATTCGGCCGTATCCTTCGGCCGCGCGCTCATCGTGATCACTTTCCCCAGGCGGTGCGACTCCCATTCGAAGTCGCCGGTCTTTTCGCGCCGGATCAGTTCGATCATCTTCTTGACGACGGCGGTCTCGACATCCGGCTCATTGCCCTGCTCCACCGTGACCGAGGTCAGCCAGCGGCGCTTGAAGTTCGGGTTCCAGCCGCGGAACTTCAAGTCCATGCTGTGGAAGGTCTTGTTCGAGATCGAGAACACGCCGCCGCTCTCGTTGGCGTCGTCCTGACCGCGCTTGTTGATTGCCGCAATATTTGCCAGCGCATTGCGGGTGCCGCGCGCCGCTTCGCTTTCCTCGGTCGAGGTGCTGGGGTCGGTGGCGCCGCGTGCCTGGCGCCGCTTGGCGAGATAGGCCGCCATGTCCATCTCGGGCGGGATTTCCTCGCGCTTGGTTTCCGGGACCGGTTCGGCCTTGGCCACCTCCACCGGTTTTTCGTCGGGAATGGTGATGGTATCGGGCAAGCGCTGGACGCGCGGCGCGGCCGGGGGCCGGGCGCTTTTCGACGGCTTGCTCGGCGTGCGCACGGCCGACTTTTGCGGCGGCGGCGGCGCCGGCTTGGCGAGCGGCTGCACATAGACGACTTCGCCGCCGGCCGGCGGGCGGGCTTTCTTTTCGGTCTTTTCCGGCTTGTAAAAATAAAGCGCGACGAGCAACAAGTGCAGCAGGATCGTGACCGCCAGGCCCGTACGGTTGGCGCGGCGCTCGCCATACTTCAGCACGCGCTGCTCGGGCAGGGGCTGCCCGCAATGCGCGCAGACATCGCTGTTGTTCGTGCAGGTATGGGGATCGTCACGCAAGTTCAATAGCACTTCCTGGAGTGAAGGTCGGCACAAGGCGGCCAGTGCCGAAGTCTACCCGGTTTGGGGCCTTCCCGCTGCGCCGCCGCGCCGCGATCGGCCTGGCCCGGCCCACATGCTTGCCGTCCTGACAACTGTGACGACTTGTTTAACTGGCCCGCGACCGCTGCCTGATCGCCTCGTGCGCTTCGTGGGCCGGATGTCCGGCCTCGAAGGCGGCCACGTCGTCGTCGGTCATCGGGCCGGTGCCGCTGTACTTGTCGAGATACAGGTAGATGACCGGCGTGATGTAGAGCGTGATCACTTGCGAGAAGATCAGGCCGCCCACCACCGCCAGGCCCAGCGGCTGGCGCAGTTCGGCGCCAGCGCCGATGCCCAGCGCGATCGGCAGCGCGCCCATCATCGCCGCCAGCGTCGTCATCAGGATCGGACGCAAGCGCAGGATGCAGGCTTCGCGGATCGCTTCCTCCGGCGTCATGCCGGCATTCCTCTGCGCATCGAGGGCGAAGTCGATCATCATGATCGCATTCTTTTTCACGATACCGATCAGCATCAGGATGCCGATCATCGCGATCAGGGTCAGGTCCTTGTCGAAAATCCAGAGCGTCAGCAGCGCGCCCACCGCCGCCGACGGCAAGCCGGCCAGGATGGTAAGCGGGTGGATATAGCTTTCGTACAGCACGCCGAGCAGCACGTAGATCACGCCGATGGCGGTGAGGATCAGGATCAGCTGGCTCGACTGGGTGTCCTGGAACACCGCGGCGTCGCCGCCGTACTGGGTGATGACGGATGCGGGCAGCTTCATGTCGCGGCCCATTTCCTCGATCGCCGCGGTGGCGTCGCCGAGCGGCACGTCCGGCGCCAGGTTGAACGACAGCGTGATCGCCTGCAATTGTCCCTGGTGGTTGATGGCGATCGGGCCGACCGTGCGGCGCACGCTCGCAAAGCTCGACAGTTTGACGAGCGCGCCGGAATTCGAGCGCACCGAGACCTTGCCCAGCGCGTCGTCGAAGTAGCGGTCGGCTTCGGCCGCCTCCAGGATCACGTAGTAACTCGCCGCGCTCGAATAGATGGTCGAGACCTGGCGTTCGCCGAAAGCCGCGTACAGCACGGTGCGCACGTCGGCCATTTCGACGCCGAGCAGGGCCGCCTTGTCGCGGTCGATGTCGAGTGTCGCTTGCAGGCCGCGGTTCTGCGCGTCGCTGGTGACGTCGCGGAATTTCGGGTCGGCGCGCATGCGCTCGAGGAACTGGTCGGCCCAGCCGCCGATTTCCCCTCCCGACACGCTTTGCAGCGAGTACTGGTAGCGGCTCTTGCTCTGGCGCCCGCCCAGCTGCAGGTTCTGTACCGGCGCCATGTAGACCTGCACGCCGGCGATGTTGCGCGTCGCCTTGCGCAGCGCGTCGAGCACTTCCGGCATCGGCGGGCGCTCCGAACGCGGCACCAGCACCAGGAACATGCGGCCGGTATTGCCGCCGCCGGTGAACGAGGTGACGTCCTGCACGTGCGGGTTGGCGCGCATCGCGTCCACGACCTTGCCCTGCAATTCCATCAGCTTGGCCGACGACGTGTCCTCGGCCGCTTCGACGGTGATGCGCAGCTGGCCGAGGTCTTCCTCGGGGAAAAAGCCTTTCGGCATGCTCGAGTACAGCACGACCGTCAGCACCAGGGTGCCGAAGGCGAGCATCAGCACCAGGAAGCGGTGGCGCAGCGCGCGGTCCAGGCTGCTGGCATACCCATTCCGGACGCGCACGAACATGGCTTCGAAGCGGCGCCCGATCCACGACATGTCGTGCGGTTCGACATGGCCGCTGCCCTTGAGCAGGCGCGCGCACAGCATCGGCACCAGGGTCAGCGACACGACCGCCGAGACCAGCACGGCCAGGCCGACGACGACGGCGAATTCGCGGAACAGCAGGCCGATCACGCCCGGCATGAAGAAGATCGGAATGAAGACGGCCACGAGCGAAATCGAGATCGAGATAATCGTGAATCCCATCTCGCGCGAGCCGACCAGCGCCGCATGAAAAGGTTTTTTACCGAGCTCCATGTGGCGCACGATGTTTTCCAGCACCACGATGGCATCGTCGACCACCAGGCCCACGGCCAGCGTGATGCCCAGCAGCGAAATATTGTCGAGGCTATAGCCGAGGGCATACAGCAGCGAGAGCGCACCGAGCAGCGAGATCGGCACGGTGACGGCCGGAATCAGGGTCGCGCTGAGGCGGTGCAGGAACAGGAAGATGACCAGGATGACCAGCACGATGGTGCCGGCCAGCGTCAGGTTGACGTCGTGGATCGCTTCGCGGATCGAGATCGAGCGGTCGTTGACCAGGTGGATCTTGATCGAGGCCGGCAATTGCTGCTCGAATTTCGGCAGCAGCGCGCGCACCGAGTCGACCACCTCGACGGTATTCGCGTTCGGCTGGCGCTGCACCATCAGCACGATCGAGCGTTCGCCGTTGAGGCTGCCGGCCGCCTTGACCGACTGGTAGCTGTCCTCGACCTCGGCCACGTCCTGCAGGCGCACCGGCAAGCCTTCGCGCGTGGCGACGATGAGCTTGGCGAAATCGGCCGCCTTCATGAGCTGGTCGCCGCCCTGGATGGTCAGGGTCTGGGCCGGGCCGTCGAGCACGCCCAGCGGCGCGTTCGAGTTGGCGGCGCGCAGCGCGGTCGCCAGTTCGTCCATCGAGATGTTGCGCGCATTCATCAGGTCGGAGCGGGCGCGCACGCGCACGGCGAAGCGCTTCTGGCCGTTCACGGTGACCTGGGCGATGCCCGGCAAGGTCGAGATTGCCGGCGAAATCATGTTTTCGGCGTAGTCGTTCAGCTCCGACAGGCTCATCGACGGCGAGGTCATGTGCATGAACAGGATCGGCGAGTCGGCCGGGTTGACCTTGCGGTAGGACGGCAAGTCGTTCATTTCCAGCGGCAACTGGCGCTGGGCGGCCAGCAGCGCCGCCTGCACGTCGACCGCCGCCTTGTCGACATCGATCGCGGTGTCGAATTCCAGCGTCAGCGAAGTGTTGCCCTGGGTGCTGGTCGAGGTGATGAGCTTGATGCCGGCGATCGTCGAAAACTGCTTTTCCAGCGGCAGGGCGACCGACGAGGCCATGGTCTCGGGGCTGGCGCCGGGCAGGTTGGCGCCGACGTTGATGACCGGGGTGTTATAGCTGGGGAGCGCCGCGACCGGGATATGCAGGTAGGCCAGCACGCCGACCAGCACCAGGCTGATCGACAGCAGCACGGCCATGACCGGGCGGCGGATACACAGTTCGGACACATTCATGCCGCTTTATCCTTTCCCGCCGCAGGCGCGCGTTGCGGCTTGGCGCCAGCTACGCGCACTTTTCCGCCCGGACGCAGGTTCTGCTTGCCTTCGGTAATGACCTGCTCGTTGCCGGTCAAGCCGGTCACCGCCGCGTTCAAGCCGAACGCATGCTGGCGTGCGATCGGCACCTGGCGCGCGGTGCCGTTGTTCTCGACCACGTAGACGAAGGTGCCCTGGGCGTTGATGATAATCGCATTTTGTGGAATCACCACGGCGTCCGGGATCGTGCGCACGGTCACGCGGGTATTCACATATTGTCCCGGCCACAACAGGCTCTCGCTGTTGCCGAATTGCGCTTTCACGCGGATGGTGCCGCTGGTGGGGTCGACCGCGTTGTCGACGAACGAGAGTGCGCCGGTGACGGGCTCGGCTGCGCCGCCGACCGTCGCTTCCACGGCGACCTTGCCCCGCCTCTGGGCGGCCAGCAGGGAAGCGAGGCTCGATTCGGGCAGGGTGAAGGCGACGTCGATCGGGTCGAGCTGGGTGATCGTGGTGAGCGAGGTGGCGGGCTGCACCAGGCTGCCCGGGTAGACCCCGATGGCGCCCACCCGGCCCGCCATCGGCGCGCGGATGCTGGTGTAGCTGGCGTTGACCTGGCTGGCGCGCACGGCGGCGTTGCTGGCGGCCAGGGCGGCGCGCGCGCCTTCGACCTGGCTGCGCAGCGTGTCGACCGCGCTCTGGGCGAGGAATTTCTGGGCAACCAGTTCCTGGCTGCGCTTGTACTGGCGCTCCAGGTCGGCCAGCGTCGCGCGGCCGCGCGCCACTTCCGCCTCGGCCTGGGCCACGCCGGCGCGGTCGCTGCGGTCGTCGAGCGAGAACATCAATTGGCCGGCTTTCACGAACTGCCCTTCCTTGATGTGGACCTGGCGAATCGTGCTGGTCGTGCGCGGGCGCAGGTCGACGCTACGCTGCGCGGTCACGGTGCCGTTCGCGGCCACGTCGACGCCGACATCCTGGCGCGTCGGGGTGATGACGTTGACGGCCGTGGGCGGCTGGGCGCCGCCCTTCCCGCCCGGGCCGCCATGGGCGCCTTGCGCTTCGGCGCCCCGGTTCATATACCAGGCGCCGGCGGCGCCGGCGGCGACGACGATGACGATGGTGGCGAGCGTGTTCTTTTTCATTCCAGTCCCTTGCCGCGCGTACCGGCGGCTTGATCGGTCAATCGTAATTATTCAGTGTGACAGCGGCCATGGCGGCCTTATTTTCCAGGATAGTACTCGGGCAGCATCAGTGTCACTTCGAGGCCGCCTTCGGGATGGTTGGCCAGGGCGATGCTGCCGCCGTGCTGTTCGGCGATATTGCGGGCGATCGTCAGGCCCAGGCCGGTGCCGCCCGATTCGCGCGAGCGCGAGGTCTCGACGCGGTAGAACGGGTCGAAGACGCGCGCCAGCTCCGAGGGCGGAATGCCGGGGCCGGCGTCGCGCACGCGGATGCGCGCCGCGCCGTTCACGCGCTCGACCGTCACCTGCGCCTGCTGGCCGTATTTCACGGCGTTGTCGATCAGGTTGCCGAGGCAGCGGCGCAGGTCGAGCGGGCGGCCCAGCAGCGCCAGGCCCGAGCGCCCGCTCAGTGTGACGGCCTGGCTGGCGTCGGCGGCATCGTCGCAGCTCGATGCCAGCAGCGAATCGAGATCGAGCAGTTGCATGCTTTCGGTGGCGTCCATGCTGCGCGCCAGCTCGAGCCCTTCGCGCACCATCGCCTGCATCGCCGACAGGTCGCCGATCAGGCGTTCCTGCAATTCATGGTCGGACACTTTTTCCAGGCGCAGGCGCATGCGCGTGAGCGGGGTCTGCAGGTCGTGGGTGATGGCGGCCAGCATTTGCGTACGCTGGAAAATGTACTGGCGGATGCGCGCCTGCATGGCGTTGAAGGCGGCGCTGGCCTGGCGGATTTCGCTCGCGCCAGCCAGGTCGAGCGGCGCGCGGTTGATGTCGTTGCCGAGGTCTTGCGCGGCCTGCGCCAGCTGCTTGAGCGGCCGCGTGGTCATGCGCGCCACCAGGTAAGCGAGGGTGGCGATGCTGACGAAAAACAGCGCCAGCACGGCGCGGTAGTCGGTCTCGGCCGCGACCAGGGTGCGCGGCGGCAGCACCGACAGGTGCAAGGCTTCGCCGTCGCGCAGGCGCACGTTCAGGCTTTCGCAGGCGCCGCGCCACTCGGCGCTGAGCAGGCCGTACAGCAGCGGCATGCGCGGCGGATGGGCACAGGCGGCCGGCGCGGGAACAGCGGCGCTGATCCGGTAATCCTTGCCGAGCCGGTCGGACAGGGTCTTGGCGAACGGCGTCGGTTGCGGCGCCGGCGCACGCGGCGGGCCGGCGTCGAGCTGCAGGCCGGGGCGGTTGGCCACGGCCAGGTAGGCGCGCCGGGCCGAGGCCGGCACAATTTCGGTTGCCATGATCAATTGCTCGGCGCGTTCGATCAGGGTCTGGTCACGCTGGCGCTCGAGCACGCGCTTGCGCTCGATATCGGCCAGCCACTGGGTCAGCGCGGCGGAAATCAATATACCGAGGAGCAAGGTCGCAAAGACACGGCCCGTCATCGAGCCGAGGAAGGCTTTCACGCTGCCGGCTCCACGCTCACCTGGCCGGCCAGCACATAACCGCCGTTGCGCACGGTCTTGATGATTTGCGGCATGCGCGCGTCTTCGCCCAGCTTCTGGCGCAGGCGGCTGATCTGGATGTCGATCGAACGGTCGAAGGGATCGGCGTCGCGCCCCTGGGTGAGGTTGAGCAGCTGGTCGCGGTTCAGGACACGGTTCGGGTGTTCCAGGAACACGCGCAGCAGGCGGAATTCGGCGCCCGAGAGCATGATCACCATGCCGTCGGGATTGAGCAGGTGACGCGCGGTCAGGTCCAGGGTCCAGCCGGAAAAGCGCATTTGCTGGACGTTCTCGGCCGGGGCGTTGGACGGCATCGCGTGCGAGCGGCGCAGCACGCTGCGGATGCGCGCCAGCAGTTCGCGCGGCTCGAACGGCTTGGGCAGGTAGTCGTCGGCGCCCATCTCCAGGCCCAGGATGCGGTCGAGCGGCTCGTTCCTGGCCGTGAGCATGATCACCGGCAGGCTGGACGTGGCGCGCAGCTTGCGGCACAGCGTCAGGCCGTCATCGCCCGGCAGGTTCAGGTCGAGCACGATCAGGTCGGGACGCGCCTCGTCCAGGACCTTCCACATGGCGACGCCGTCGGCGGCGGCGAGCGCGCGGTAGCCGTTCGACTCGAGGTAATCGGCCAGCAGCTGGCGGATGTCGCGGTCGTCGTCGACGATGAGGATGGTAGATGGATTGTCCATGCCTGCAATTATCCTTGCTTACTCAGGGCATGAACAGCGCGTTTGTATCGGTATGTATATGGAATAACGGCGGAAACAAACTGATACAAACTGCGCGGCAGGAGACATGCTGCGCTTACACTTATTGGCGATCATGGGTTCCGTGCAGCGAGCAGTTCAGATGCACGCCAACCGGCTCACACACCGACAAGGACCTGACATGCACCTCATCCACAAGAAGCTTTTCATTGCCCTGACCGCGCTCGGCATCGCCGGCACCGCCATCGCCCAGGCCGCCGCCGTGCAGGCGCCGGACGGCCGCCACCGCCACGCCGTCGGCGCCGAGCAGCATCCAGCCCACCAGGCCGGGCGCCAGGCCGGGCGGGCCGAACGCCAGGCATTGCACGCCGCCCAGCTGCGAGCCGCGCTCAAGCTGACGGCGCAGCAGGAAGCGGCCTTTACCGCCTTCCTGGCCGCCGGCCAGCCGGCCGCGCGCCAGGATGGCCGCGGCGGCGACCGCGCCCAGCTGGCCGCCCTGTCCGCGCCACAGCGCCTGCAGCGGCGGATCGAGCGCCAGAAGCAGCGCACGGCGCGCATGGAAGCGCGCCTGGCCGCCCTGAACACGCTGTACGCGGTGCTGACGCCGGAGCAGAAGCAGGTGCTCGACAGCCATGCGACGCGCTTCGGCGGCAAGCAGCGCGGCCATCATGGTCATGCCAGCGCGACGCTGCAGGGCTAAATCGTTTAGGCGGTACGTTCAAGGAAAAAGGGATGCCCTGGCATCCCTTTTTTTTATAAACCATTCCGGCGTCGCGCCTGGACCCGGCAGTCCACTCGGCAGTGGCTCGCTACTCCAGCTTCTGCAGCGAGCCAAGGAATTTTGCTGCATTCTGGTAGCCGATTACGCGGCTGTCCGGGATCTCCGCACCCGCGCGGTCGAAGAAGATGATGGCCGGCGGGCCGAACAGCGCAAACCGCTTCAGCATGGCCTTGTCGTGCGCGTCGTTGGCGGTAACGTCGACCTGCAGCAGCACGGTATCGGCCAGCTTGGCCTGCACCGCCGGATCGACGAAGGTCAGCTTTTCCATTTCCTTGCACGAGACGCACCAGTCGGCATAGAAGTCGAGCATGGCCGTCTTGCCGGGGTTCGCCGCCAGGGCCGCGTCGAGGTCGGCCACGGTCTTGACGCGCTTGAAGGTGAGGCCGTGGCTGGCCGTGCCGGTCAGGTGCGCCAGGGGCGCCAGCGGGTCGCGCCCGCCGGTGGCGGCGCCGACCAGCTGCAACGCGCCGAGGATGCCGAACGCGGCGCCGAAGGCCATCGCCGCCCAATGGCCGCGCCGGCTCACCAGATACATGCCGTAGCCCAGCAGCAGCGCCGCCCACAGCGCCATCTGCAGCAGCGGCGGCAGCACCGGCGACACCAGCCACAAGGCCATCGCCAGCATCAGCACGCCGAAAAAGCGTTTCACGGCTTCCATCCACGCCCCCGCGCGCGGCAGCAGCGAGCCGGCCGACACGCCGACCAGCAGCAGCGGAATGCTCATTCCGACCGCCATCGAAAACAACGCGGCGCCGCCGATGAGGACGTCGCGCGTCTGGCTGATGTAGACCAGGGCGCCGGCCAGCGGCGCGGCCACGCAGGGCCCGACGATCAGGGCCGAGATCGCGCCCATCGCGAACACGCCGGCCAGCTTGCCCGTGGCCTGGCGGTTCGAGGCGCCGGCCAGCCTGCTTTGCAGGGCAGCGGGCACCTGCAACTCGTAAAAGCCGAACATCGACAGCGCCATCGCGACGATCAGCAGGGCAAACGCACCCAGCACCCAGGGGTTTTGCAGGGCGGCGGCGAGTCCTTCTCCGATCAGGCCGGCGGCGACGCCGAGCGCCGTGTAGACGATCGCCATGCCCAGCGAATACGTCACCGACAGGAGCAAACCGCGCGAGCGCCTGGCCTTGCCGCCTTCGCCCACGATGATCGAGGACAGGATCGGCACCATCGGCAGCACGCACGGAGTGAAGGCCAGGCCCAGGCCAAGCAGGGCGAAAGCGGGCACGATGGCGAGCAGGCGGCCGCCTTGCAGGATGGCGTCGATGCCGGCCATCTCGGAGGGAGCATTCGCCGGCTGCGCCATGCCGGCAACGGGTCCCCCGCGCAGCGCAGCCGGCGCCGACGGGATCGACGAGGATGGCGCGGCATTGGCGCCGATCGGGAGGCCGGGCGCGGCTGCTCCGCCCACCGACAGGCGCGCGCTGTGTTCCTGCGGCGGATAGCACAGGCCGGCGTCGGCGCAGCCCTGGCTGGTCGCGCTCAGGGTGAACGCGCCCGCACTCTCGACCGGAATGCGGATCGTCACCGCGCCCTTGTAGGTCTCGACATCCTTCTCGAACGTCTGGTCGTACTTCACCTTGCCGGGCGGGAGCTGCGGCGCGCCCAGGGTCGCGCCGCTGGCGCTGAACTTGAAGCGCTCGCGGTACATGTAGTAGCCGTCGGCGATGGCATAGGTGACGACGGCCGTGCGCTCGCCTTCCATGCGCGCGGAGAAGGTGAAGGCGACGGCCGGGTCGAGGAATTCCTCGGCGCGGCCGGGCGCGGCCAGCAGCATGCAGGCGGCGAACAACAGCGTCAGCGCGGCCAGCAGGCGCGCCGGCGCGCGACGAAAACGGGTGGTGAACATGACTTCCTTTGGTGAATACGGCGCAGCCGAATGGTACACCGGCTATGCGCTGTTCGTGCAGGCCGCCGCCCTGCCCACGAGGTCCAGGCGAAAAAAAACCAGGCACGAGGCCTGGTTTTTTCGTTCGCATGCAGCGATTACTCAGCGGTCGGTGCTTCGTCGGCCGAGGTGACTTCCGGACGGTCCAGCAGTTCGACATAGGCCATCGGCGCGTTGTCGCCCACGCGGAAACCCATTTTCAGGATGCGCAGGTAGCCGCCGTTACGGTTGGCGTAACGTGGGCCCAGTTCAGCGAACAGCTTCAGGACCATTTCGCGGTCGCGCAGGCGGGCGAAAGCCAGGCGCTTGTTGGCCAGCGTGTCGGTCTTGCCCAGGGTCAGGATCGGCTCGATGACGCGACGCAGTTCCTTGGCTTTTGGCACGGTGGTCTTGATGGCTTCATGACGCAGCAGGGAAACGGTCATGTTGCGCAGCATGGCGAGACGGTGGGACGAAGTACGGTTCAGCTTGCGAAGGCCGTGACGGTGACGCATGGTAATTCCTTTCGAGTGTTTATATTCCAGTTCTTCGATCGTTCATGCAGACGCATGACCGCGGACCGGTTGTATAGGGGTTAATGACTACGGTTTTATCATCCAGAAAGGATCTGGCTTTGCCAGTCCTTTTTGGCTGAGCCCACCCGAAAGTCGGTGTGTCCTTTCGGGCGAATACTTCTTACTTCTCGAGGCCGGCAGGTGGCCAGTTTTCCAGCTTCATACCCAGGGTCAAACCGCGCGAAGCAAGGACTTCCTTGATTTCGTTGAGCGACTTGCGGCCCAGGTTCGGCGTCTTGAGCAGTTCGTTTTCCGAACGCTGGATCAGGTCGCCGATGTAGTAGATGTTTTCCGCCTTCAGGCAGTTGGCCGAACGGACGGTCAGTTCCAGGTCGTCGACCGGACGCAGCAGGATCGGATCGACCAGCGGCGCACGCGACGGCGCTTCGGCGGCGGCTTCCGTGCCTTCCAGGGCGGCGAACACGTTGAGCTGGTCGACCAGCACGCGTGCCGACTGGCGAATCGCCTCTTCCGGGGTGATGACGCCGTTGGTTTCGATGTTGATGATCAGCTTGTCCAGGTCGGTACGCTGTTCGACGCGCGCCGATTCGACTGCGTACGAGACGCGGCGCACTGGCGAGAACGACGCGTCCAGGATGATGCGGCCGATCGTCTTGTTGGTGTCTTCCGACAGGCGACGGACGTTACCTGGGACATAACCACGGCCTTTTTCGACCTTGATCTGCATGTCAAGCTTGCCACCGGCGGTCAGGTGAGCGATCACGTGATCCGGGTTGATCAGTTCCACGTCATGCGGCAGGTCGATGTCCGATGCCAGCACGGCGCCTTCGCCTTCCTTTTTCAGGGTCAGGGTCACGGAGTCACGGTTGTGCACCTTGAACACGACGCCTTTCAAATTCAGCAGCAGGTCGACGACGTCTTCCTGCACGCCGTCGAGCGACGAGTACTCGTGCACGACACCGGCGATGGTGACTTCGGTCGGCGCGTAGCCGATCATCGACGACAGCAGGACGCGGCGCAGTGCGTTGCCCAGCGTGTGGCCGTAGCCACGCTCGAACGGCTCCATCACGACCTTGGCGTGACCGGCGCCGAGCGCTTCGACATCGATGATACGTGGCTTCAACAAACTATTTTGCATGAAATGTCCTCTTCAATACCCTCGGCTCGTTACACCGATAAGGCTGATGGCATGTGTAAGAATTCTTGGAATTGATAACGTAAAAAGCAGAATCACCCCCTCGCAAAGCGAGCGGGTGACCCTGCTGTCCAACGATTAACGCGAGTACAGTTCGACGATCAGTGCTTCGTTGACGTCGGCGGCGATCTCGTTACGCTCCGGGAAGGAACGGAAGGTGCCTTCCATCTTCTTGGCGTCGACCGACACCCAGCTCGGCATGCCGACCTGCTCTGCCAGCGACAGCGCTTCGACGATGCGCACTTGCTTCTTGGCCTTTTCGCGCACGGCGATGACGTCGCCGGTCTTGACCGAGTACGACGCGATGTTGACGACGTTGCCGTTGACGGTGAACGCCTTGTGGCTCACCAGCTGGCGCGCTTCGGCGCGGGTCGAGCCGAAGCCCATGCGGTAGGCCACGTTGTCCAGGCGCGCTTCGAGCAGCTTGAGCAGGGTCTCGCCGGTGTTGCCTTTTTTACGCGACGCTTCCGCGAAGTAGCGGCGGAACTGGCGCTCGAGGATACCGTACATGCGCTTGACCTTCTGCTTTTCGCGCAGCTGGTTGCCGTAGTCCGAGGTGCGGGCACCCGACTTGACGCCGTGCTGGCCTGGCTTGACGTCCAGTTTGCACTTCGAGTCGAGCGAGCGGCGTGCGCTCTTGAGGAACAGGTCGGTGCCTTCACGGCGCGACAGTTTTGCTTTTGGTCCGATATAACGTGCCACGTTGAATTCCTTAATGTAGTAATCACGCCCCAGAGGCATTCTTGCGAACGCGGCAGGCGCTAGTCCGACCCTGATCAGAGCGGACGTGGCTTGAATAAACCCCCGAGCGAAAGCCGGAGGCGACAACAGCCGGGCAGTATACCCGAATTCGGGCAACTGCACCGGCCTTTATTGCTTGCGGCGCGTAGGTCAAGCGGCAGGGCCGCCGATGCGGCCCGCCGAATTTAGATACGGCGACGCTTTGGAGGACGGCAGCCGTTGTGCGGCACTGGCGTCACGTCCTGGATCTCGGTGATCTTGATGCCGAGGTTGTTCAGGGCGCGGACAGCCGACTCGCGGCCTGGGCCTGGGCCCTTGATACGCACTTCCAGGTTTTTCACGCCACTTTCCTGAGCGACCTTGCCGGCTGCTTCAGCAGCGACCTGCGCCGCGAACGGGGTCGACTTGCGCGAGCCTTTGAAGCCTGCGCCGCCCGACGTCGCCCACGACAGGGCGTTGCCCTGGCGATCGGTGATCGTGATGATGGTGTTGTTGAACGAAGCGTGGACGTGGGCGATGCCCTCAGCCACGTTCTTCTTGACTTTCTTGCGGACGCGCGCTGCTGCTGCGCTGCTTTGTTGCTTGGCCATGGTCGGTTCCTAGATTATTTCTTCAGCGATTGAGCGGCCTTGCGCGGACCTTTGCGGGTACGTGCATTGGTGCGGGTACGCTGACCGCGCACTGGCAGACCCTTACGGTGACGCATGCCGCGGTAGCAGCCCAGATCCATCAGACGCTTGATGTTCATGGACAGTTCGCGGCGCAGATCGCCTTCCACGACAAACTTCGCGACTTCGTCACGCAGCTTCTCGAGTTCGTTATCGTCGAGGTCCTTGACCTTCTTGTTGGTCGCGATACCGGTCGCATCGCAGATTTTCTGCGAGCGCGGGCGGCCAACACCGTAGATCGCCGTCAGGCCGATAACAGTGTGCTGATGATTTGGGATGTTAACCCCTGCAATACGTGCCATTCGTTATTCCTCTTAACCTTGACGCTGCTTGTGACGCGGCTCGACGCAGATCACACGGACCACGCCCTTGCGCTTGATGATCTTGCAGTTGCGGCAGATCCGCTTGACTGAAGCATTAACTTTCATTTTGCACTCTCTTCCTGGTGAGTTTACTTGGATTTTTTTACTTGGTGCGGAATACGATGCGCGCCCGGGACAAGTCATACGGCGTCAATTCAACCGTGACCTTGTCGCCCGGGAGGATGCGGATATAGTTCATCCGCATTTTACCCGAGATATGCCCCAGGACCACATGCCCGTTTTCCAGCTTTACGCGAAATGTCGCATTCGGGAGATTCTCGAGAATCTCACCCTGCATTTGGATGACGTCGTCTTTTGCCATTCGTTTTCTGCGCTCCCCGCTTATCGCGTCGGAATTCCGCCCTTGAAATTCGCCTTGCGCAGCAGCGATTCATATTGCTGCGACATGACGTAGTTCTGTACTTGTGCCATGAAATCCATCGTTACCACCACGATGATCAGGAGCGACGTGCCGCCGAAATAGAAAGGAACTTTCCAGAACGACTGCAGGAACTCCGGCACCAGGCACACGAGGGTGATGTACACGGCACCAGCGAGGGTCAGGCGCATCAGGATCTTGTCGATATAGCGGGCGGTCTGGTCGCCAGGACGGATGCCCGGGACAAACGCACCGCTTTTCTTCAAGTTGTCCGCCGTTTCCTTGCTGTTGAACACCAGCGCGGTATAGAAGAAGCAGAAAAACACGATCGCCACCGCATACAGCAACGCGTGGATCGGCTCACCGGTCGTCAGCGAGGCAGCCAGGTCTTTCAGGAACCCGATGAACGGGCCGCTGGAGTCCTTGCCACGCGTGTACCAGTCGACGATCGTCGCCGGGAACAGGATGATCGAGGAGGCGAAGATCGGCGGGATCACGCCGGCCATGTTCAGCTTCAGGGGCAGGTGGCTGGTCTGGCCACCGTACACCTTGTTGCCGACCTGGCGCTTGGCGTAATTCACGAGAATCTTGCGCTGACCGCGTTCAACGAACACGACTGCATAGGTAACCGCAACCACCAGGATGACGATAATGATCGCGGCGATGCTGCTGATCGAACCGTTAGAGACCAGGGTGAACAGGCCACCGAGCGCCGACGGCAGACCGGCTGCGATACCGGCGAAAATAATGATCGAAATGCCGTTGCCGAGGCCACGTTCGGTAATCTGCTCGCCCAGCCACATGAGGAACATGGTGCCGGTCAAGAGGGTCACGACCGTGACGAAGCGGAAGCCCAAGCCTGGATCGATCACGAGGCCCGGCTGGGCTTCGAGCGCGACGGCGATGCCGAACGCCTGGAACAGCGCCAGTGCCACCGTGAAGTAACGGGTGTACTGGGTGATCTTGCGGCGCCCTGCTTCGCCTTCCTTCTTCAGCGCTTCCAGCTGCGGCGAGACGATCGACCCCAGCTGCATGATGATCGAAGCCGAAATATAGGGCATGATCCCGAGAGCGAACACCGTGAAGCGCTCGAGAGCGCCACCCGAGAACATGTTGAACATGCCCAGGATGCCGCTGGCGTTCTGCTTGAACAGTGCCGCCAGCTGGACCGGGTCGATCCCGGGGACCGGGACGTGAGCACCGAGGCGGTACACGACCAATGCGCCAAGCAAAAACCACAGTCGACCCCAGGGGAAGCCGGCAGCGGCGCTTTTACCAAGTTGTGAATTAGTCGCCAATTTTTGCTCCGATCAGGGACAGTCGCTTTAAGCGACCGAACCGCCAGCTGCTTCGATGGCCGCTTTCGCGCCCGCCGTCGCCTTCAGGCCCTTGAGGTTCACCGCTTTGGTGATCTCGCCCGACAGGATGACGCGCACGTCGCGCGCCACCACCGGCAGGATGCCTGCTTGCTTGAGCACCAGGATGTCGACATCGCCGACGGCCAGGTTGTTCAGGTCCGACAGACGCACTTCCGCCTTGAAGGTGGCGTTGAGCGACTTGAAACCGCGCTTCGGCAGACGGCGCTGCAGAGGCATCTGACCGCCTTCGAAGCCGACCTTGTGGAAACCGCCCGAACGCGACTTCTGACCCTTGTGACCGCGACCGGCGGTCTTGCCCAGGCCGGAGCCGATACCGCGGCCGACGCGACGCTTGTAGTGCTTGGCGCCGTCCGCTGGTTGAATGGTATTCAATTCCATTGTTTTCTCCGTTACGCAAGCCCGCAGGCTTACGCGACTACTTTGACGAGGTACGAGACTTTGTTGATCATGCCACGCACCGACGGGGTGTCCTGCAACTCGGAGACCGAGTTGACGCGGCGCAGACCCAGACCACGCACGGTAGCGCGGTGGTCCTGACGGGTGCCGATCAAGCCCTTGACCAGTTGTACTTTGATGGTGTTTGCCATTGTCTTCACCTTAACCGAGGATGTCTTCGACCGACTTGCCACGCTTGGCGGCGATGTCGGACGCGGTGCTCATCTTCGACAGGCCGTCGAGGGTAGCGCGCACCAGGTTGTACGGATTCGACGAACCGGTCGACTTGGCGACCACGTCGGTCACGCCCATCACCTCGAAGATGGCGCGCATTGCGCCACCGGCGATGACGCCGGTACCAGGCTTGGCTGGCGACATCATGACGCGCGAGGCGCCGTGACGACCGGTAACGGTGTGATGCAGGGTACCGTTCTTGAGGGGCACCTTGATCAGGTTGCGACGGGCTTCTTCCATTGCCTTTTGCACGCCGACTGGAACTTCCTTCGACTTGCCCTTACCCATGCCGATGCGGCCATCGCCGTCACCGACAACGGTCAGCGCTGCAAAACCCATGATACGACCACCCTTGACCACTTTGGTCACGCGGTTGATCGCGATCATTTTTTCGCGCATGCCATCATCCGGCTTGTCGCTTGCCATTTTCGCTTGCATTTTTGCCATGACGATTCTTCCTTAGAACTTCAGACCGGCTTCACGCGCGGCTTCAGCCAGCGCCTTCACACGGCCGTGGTAACGGAAACCGGAGCGGTCGAACGCTACTTCGGTGATCCCTGCTTGCAGTGCTTTCTCTGCGACGCGCTTGCCAACCAGGGCAGCGGCGGCGGCGTTGCCGCCCTTGCCGGTCTGGCCCGCCAGTTCGGCGCGCACATCTGCTTCCAGCGTCGAAGCCGAAACCAGGACCTTCGCATCCGGGCTGATCAGGTTCGCATAGATGTGCAGGTTGGTGCGGTGAACCGACAAACGGTTCACGCCCAGCTGCGCGATCTTGATGCGGGTTTGGCGTCCGCGGCGTAGACGCGATTCTTTCTTGTCCATCGTCAGCTCCGATTATTTCTTCTTGGTTTCTTTAAGCTTGACCACTTCGTCCGAATAACGGACGCCCTTGCCCTTGTAAGGCTCAGGGGAGCGGTAAGCGCGCACTTCTGCAGCAACCTGACCAACCTTTTGACGATCGATACCCTTGATCAGGATTTCGGTCGGGGTCGGGGTCACCGCGGTGATGCCTTCAGGCATCGCGTGCAGCACCGGGTGCGAGAAGCCCAGGGACAGGTTCAGGGCGTTGCCCTGCACTGCTGCCTTGTAGCCCACGCCGACCAGGTTCAGCTTCTTCTCGAAGCCCTTGGTCACGCCGGTCACCATGTTGTTGACCAGGGCACGCAGGGTACCCGACATGGCGTTCGATTCACGGGAATCGTCCACCACGTCGAACGTCAGCGTGCCATTGTTGTTTTCTACCTTGACCTGGCCGTTCAACGGCTGGACCAGGGTGCCCAGGGGGCCTTTGACCGTGATCGCCGCTGCAGTGATCGCCACTTCGGCGCCTGCTGGAACAGCGATTGGCATCTTAGCTACTCGAGACATCGTCTACTCCTTAAGCCACGTAGCAGATAACTTCGCCGCCGACGCCGGTGGCGCGGGCTTTGCGGTCAGTCATCACGCCTTGCGGGGTCGACACAATGGCCACGCCCAGACCGTTCATCACGGTTGGGATCTCGTCTTTGCCTTTGTAGACACGCAGGCCAGGACGGGACACGCGCTCGATGCGCTCGATAACCGGACGGCCGGTGTAATACTTCAAACCGATTTTCAGTTCCGACTTGCCACCTTCGGTGGACACGGCGAAATCTTCAATGTAACCCTCGTCCTTGAGGACGTTGGCAATGGCAACCTTGACTTTCGACGACGGCATTGCGACCGTGGTTTTCTGAACAGTTTGTGCGTTGCGAATGCGGGTCAGCATATCGGCGATAGGATCGCTCATACTCATTGCATATTCTCCTATTACCAGCTGGCTTTGGTCATACCCGGGATTTCGCCACGCATGGCGAATTCGCGGAGTTTGGTACGGGCGAGGCCGAACTTACGGAACGTGCCACGTGGGCGGCCGGTGATCGCGCAGCGGTTACGCTGGCGGGTCGGCGCCGAGTTACGCGGCAGTGCCTGCAACTTCAGGCGCGCTTCATAACGTTCTTCTTCGGTCTTCGACTGGTCGTCGATGATCGCTTTCAGAGCTGCACGCTTTGCGGCGAATTTCTCCACCAGGTCTGCACGCTTCTGTTCGCGGTTAATCAGTGCAAGTTTTGCCATGCTCTTAGTTCCTGAACGGGAATTTGAAGGCGGCGAGCAGCGCTTTGGCTTCATCGTCGGTCTTAGCGGTCGTGGTGATCGAGATGTTCATGCCACGCAGCGCGTCGATCTTGTCGTAATCGATTTCAGGGAAGATGATCTGTTCCTTGACACCGATGTTGTAGTTGCCACGACCATCGAACGAGCGGCCATTCACGCCGCGGAAGTCACGCACGCGCGGCAGGGCCACGGTGATGAAACGGTCCAGGAACTCGTACATGCGGGCGCCACGCAGGGTGACCATCGTACCGATCGGGTAGCCTTCGCGGATCTTGAAACCTGCGATTGCCTTGCGCGACTTGGTGGTCACCGGCTTCTGGCCGGCGATCTTGGTCAGGTCGCTGACGGCGTGCTCGAGCACTTTCTTGTCGGCGATCGCTTCACCAACACCCATGTTCAGGGTGATCTTGGTCAGGCGCGGCACTTCCATCACCGACTTGTAGCCGAATTTCTCGGTCAGGTCAGCGACGACTTTTTCTTTGTAAAACGATTGGAGACGGGCCATGATTACACCTTCACTTCTTCGCCGGAAGACTTGTAGACGCGGACTTTCTTGCCGTCCTGGTCTTTGAAGCCTACGCGGTCAGCCTTGCCGGTCGCGGCATTGAACAGCGCGACGTTGGAGACGTGAATCGGCATCGTCTTGTCGACGATACCACCTTGAACGCCAGTCATCGGGTTAGGCTTGACGGCCTTCTTGGCAACGTTCACGCCATCGACGATCACGTGCTCTGCGTCGACGCGACGCGAAACCACGCCACGCTTGCCCTTGTCCTTGCCGGCCAAAACGATGACTTCGTCGTTTTTACGAATCTTATCCATTGCGACTCCTTACAGTACTTCAGGTGCCAGGGACACGATCTTCATGAACTTTTCAGTGCGCAGCTCGCGCGTCACTGGTCCGAAGATACGGGTGCCGATCGGTTCCAGCTTGGCGTTGAGCAGAACTGCGGCATTGCCGTCGAACTTCACCAGGGAGCCGTCTTGGCGGCGCACACCTTTAGCGGTACGCACAACCACAGCGTTATAAATTTCACCTTTTTTGACACGGCCACGTGGCGCGGCGACCTTGATGGTCACCTTGATGATGTCGCCAATGCTCGCATAACGGCGCTTGGAACCGCCCAACACCTTGATGCACAAAACTTCTTTTGCACCAGTGTTGTCGGCCACTTCGAGCCGGCTTTCAGTTTGAATCATAGTATTTTCTTTCCCAACTTAAGCCGAAGAAACCCCACGGAAATCCGTAGGCCTGCGGTCAGTCTTGGTCCCGCCGCACCGCCCCTGCTGGAGCGCTACGATTGGGTGATTGGACTTTCCAATAAACTTCGAACAGGCCGCAGTTACCGAGGGGGACAAACTGCGGCAACACATGAACGAAGCCCGCTAGTATCCCAGATACCAGCGGGCCACGCAAGACAAATTTTTGCTAGTGCTTACAGTACTTGTGCGACCTGCACAACGCGCGTCACCGTCCAAGCCTTCGTCTTCGAGATCGGACGACCTTCCGCGATCTCGACCGTGTCACCGATCTTGGCCTGGTTGGTCTCGTCGTGCGCGTGATACTTGTTCGAACGCACGATGATCTTGCCGTACAGCGGGTGCTTGACGTGACGTTCGATCAGTACGGTTACCGTCTTGTCCATTTTGTCGGACACGACTTTGCCGACCAGCGTACGCTTCAGCGCCGTTTTAGTGGTGTCGTTCATTTGGCTTCCTTCTGGTTCATCACAGTCTTCACACGCGCGATGTCGCGACGTACTTTCTTGAGCTGCGCGGTGTTGCCCAGCTGCTGGGTAGCGATTTGCATGCGCAGGCCAAACTGGGCCTTCAGCAGCTCACTCAGCTCCTTTTGCAGCGCTTCCTGGTCCTTGCCGCGGAGTTCCGTTGCTTTCATGTTCAACTCCTGTTATTGGCCGACCTGGCGCACGACGAACGTGGTAGCCAGTGGCAGTTTGGCAGCGGCCAGGCGGAATGCTTCGCGCGCCAGTGTTTCGTCGACGCCGTCCATCTCATACAGGACTTTGCCTGGCTGGATTTCAGCGACGTAGTATTCCGGATTACCTTTACCGTTACCCATACGAACTTCGGCCGGCTTGTTCGAAATCGGCTTGTCCGGGAAGATGCGGATCCAGATACGGCCGCCACGCTTGATGTGACGGGTCATGGCGCGACGTGCAGCTTCGATCTGGCGTGCGGTGATACGGCCGCGGGCAACTGCCTTCAGACCGAATTCGCCGAACGAGACCGCGGTGCCGCGGGTATGCGAAATGCCGGTGTTACGGCCTTTCTGCTCTTTACGATACTTCCTGCGCGATGGTTGCAGCATGCTTATTCTCCTGCTTTCTCAGCTGGTGCAGCAGCGGCCGGGGTCGCCAGCTTGACGGCTGGACGCGCACGCACGGTTGGCGCTGCAGCTGGACGGGCGCCGCCTGCCGGGCGTGGGCCGCGCGATGGCTTGCCATCGTCACGACGTGGGCCGCGTGGCTTCTTCTCATCCGGCGGGGTGTCGATGACTGGGGCTTCGCCGGTGACCGAACGGTCGCCCTTGTAGACCCAGACCTTGACGCCGATGATGCCGTACGTGGTCGATGCTTCGCTGGTGCCGTAATCGATATCGGCGCGCAGGGTGTGCAGAGGCACACGGCCTTCGCGGTACCATTCGGTACGGGCGATTTCGATGCCGTTCAGACGGCCCGACGACATGATCTTGATGCCGACGGCACCCAGACGCATGGCGTTTTGCATGGCGCGCTTCATCGCGCGGCGGAACATGATGCGCTTTTCGAGCTGTTGCGAGATCGAATCGGCGATCAGCTGCGAATCGATTTCCGGCTTGCGGATCTCTTCGATATTGACGTGCACAGGCACGCCCATGATCTTCGTCAGCGCCGACTTCAGCACTTCGATGTCTTCGCCCTTCTTGCCGATCACGACACCTGGGCGCGACGAGTAGATGGTGAAGCGCGCGTTCTTGGCTGGACGCTCGATGACGATGCGGCCGACCGAAGCGTTCTTCAGCTTCTTCTTCAGGTAAGCGCGGGCCTTCAAGTCTTCGTTGAGCATTTCAGCGAAGTTGCCGTTGCCGGCGTACCAGCGCGACGCCCAGTTACGGGTGACGGACAGGCGGAAGCCTGTTGGGTGAATCTTCTGTCCCATCGTGTGACTCCTTAGTTACCGACAGTCACGTAGATGTGACAGGATTGTTTGGAAATGCGATCGCCGCGGCCTTTGGCACGTGCCGTGAAGCGCTTCAGGATCGGGCCTTTTTCAACGTAGATCTGAACGATCTTGAGTTCGTCGATGTCGGCGCCATCATTGTGTTCCGCGTTGGCGATGGCCGACTCGAGAACCTTCTTGATGATGGTGGCGCCTTTCTTCGGGCTGAACTGCAGAATGTTGAGTGCTGCGTCAACTTTCTTGCCGCGGATCAGGTCCGCCACCAGGCGGCCCTTTTGTTCCGACAGGCGCACGCCTTTGAGGATAGCTTTAGTTTCCATTATTTTTTCGCCTTCTTGTCAGCGGCGTGGCCCTTGAACGTACGGGTCAGCGCGAATTCGCCGAGCTTGTGGCCAACCATGTTCTCGGAGACGTACACCGGCACGTGCAGCTTGCCGTTGTGAACTGCAATCGTCAGACCGATGAAGTCAGGCGTGATCGTCGAACGGCGCGACCAGGTTTTGACTGGCTTTTTGTCTTTGTTCGCTTGCGCGGCTTCGACTTTTTTCACCAGGTGGGCGTCAACGAACGGCCCTTTTTTCAATGAACGAGTCATGTGTTATCCCTTATTTCTTGCCGCGGCGCGAAACGATCATCGAAGAAGTGCGCTTGTTCGAACGCGTCTTCTTACCCTTCGTCTGTTGGCCCCAAGGCGACACTGGATGGCGACCAGCTGCGGTTTTACCTTCACCACCACCGTGCGGGTGATCGACCGGGTTCATGACCACACCGCGAACGGTAGGACGAACACCGCGCCAGCGCATCGCGCCGGCCTTGCCGATCTTGCGCAGGCTGTGTTCGGCGTTGCCGACTTCGCCAACGGTAGCGCGGCACTCGATGTGCACGCGGCGCACTTCACCCGAACGCAGGCGGACCTGGGCGTAGGTGCCTTCGCGGGCCATCAGCACGACGCCGGCGCCGGCGGTACGGGCCATCTGGGCACCCTTACCTGGCAGCATTTCGACGCAGTTCATGACGGTACCGACCGGGATGTTGCGGATCGGCAGGCAGTTACCGGCCTTGATCGGCGCTTCCGAGCCGTTCATGACGCTATCGCCGACAGCCATGCCCTTGGTGGCGATGATGTACTGACGCTCGCCGTCCGCGTAGCACAGCAGTGCGATGTGCGCGGTACGGTTCGGGTCGTATTCGATACGCTCGACCTTGGCAGGAATGCCGTCCTTCTGGCGCTTGAAGTCGACCAGACGGTAGTGTTGCTTGTGACCGCCGCCGATGTGGCGGGTGGTGATGTGGCCGTTGTTGTTACGGCCAGCAGTCTTCGATTTCTTCTCAACCAGTGCTGCGAACGGACGGCCCTTGTACAGGCCTTCGGTCACAACTTTCACCATGCCGCGGCGGCCTGGGGAGGTTGGCTTCATCTTAACGAGTGCCATTATTTAGCCTCCTCGACAAAATTGATTTCCTGGCCTGGCTTCAGGCACACGAAAGCACGCTTGGTGTGGTTGCGACGACCGTTGAAACGGCCCGAACGCTTCTGTTTGCCTTCGCGGTTCACGGTCTGCACCGATTCCACTTCGACCTTGAACAGCAGCTCGACCGCCGCCTTGATTTCCGGCTTGGTCGCGTCAGGCAGGACCTTGAACACGATCTGCTCATTCTTTTCCGCGACGAAGGTGGCTTTCTCGGAAATGACCGGAGCCATCAGCACCTTCATCAGGCGCTCTTCGCTAAATTTGATTGCGGTGCTCATGCGTACATCTCCTCGATCTTGGCCAGTGCAGCTTTGGTGACCAGGACTTTCTTGTAGAACACCAGCGACATCGGGTCGGCCGCTTTTGGCTCGACAACCAGCACGTTCGGCAGGTTACGCGATGCCAGCAACAGGTTTTCTTCGATGGTGTCGGTGATCACCAGGACCGATTCCAGACCCATGCCCTGCAGCTTCTGCGACAGCAGCTTGGTCTTCGGCGCGTCGATCGACAGGTTCTCGATCACGACCAGGCGGCCTTCACGGGCCAACTGCGAGAAGATCGAGCAGATACCTGCACGGAACATCTTCTTGTTGACTTTGTGGGTGAAGTTCTCGTCGGGCGAGTTCGGGAAGATACGGCCACCGCCGCGCCACAGTGGCGACGACGACATACCAGCACGCGCGCGGCCGGTACCCTTCTGGCGCCATGGCTTCTTCGTGGTGTGGCTGACTTCTTCACGGTCTTTCTGCTTGCGGTTGCCGCTACGCGCGTTGGCAGCGTAGGCGACCACGACCTGGTGAATCAGGGCTTCGTTGTACTCGCGACCGAACACTTCGTCGGTGGCGGCAACGTTGGCACCGGCTTGGCCTTGCTCATTGAGGAGCTGAAGTTCCATGATTAAGCTCCTTTCTGTGCTTTGGTTTTGACGGCTGGCTTGACGATCACTTGACCGTTCTTCGCGCCAGGAACTGCACCCTTGACCAGCAGCAGTTGACGATCAGCGTCGATGCGGGCGATTTCCAGGTTCTGGGTGGTGACGGTGACGTCGCCCATGTGACCGGTCATGCGCTTGCCCGGGAACACGCGGCCTGGATCCTGCGCC
This sequence comes from Massilia jejuensis, assembly GCF_042656795.1. Taxonomy (NCBI): domain Bacteria; kingdom Pseudomonadati; phylum Pseudomonadota; class Betaproteobacteria; order Burkholderiales; family Oxalobacteraceae; genus Massilia; species Massilia jejuensis. The sequence continues at coordinate 57,894 of NZ_JBHSMS010000058.1, forward strand.
ATACCGATGGAGCCTGGAACGTTGTGCGAACGCGAGTTACCGTGGGTCTGACGACCCGATGCGAAGTTGTGGCGCTTGATGGTACCGGCATAGCCCTTACCGATCGAGGTGCCCTGCACGTCGATCTTCTGGCCCACTTCGAACAGCGAGACATTGACAGCGTCGCCGGTTTTCAGTTCGGCGGCCTTGGCGGCGTCGACGCGGAATTCGCGCAGCATGGTGCCAGCTTCGACGCCTGCTTTTGCGTGGTGACCCGCAACTGCCTTGGTCACGCGGGAAGCGCGACGTTGACCGAATGCGACCTGGACTGCGGCATAGCCGTCAGTTTCAGGAGTTTTGATTTGTGCGACACGGTTGTTCGACACGTCGAGCACGGTAACCGGGATCGAATCCCCGTCATCCGTGAAGATGCGCATCATGCCAACCTTGCGACCGAGAAGGCCCAAGCTCATTTTTTCTCCATTCCCACCTACGATTGGGCGGGGGTAGTTGAACTACTAAAAACGTACAGGTCCATAACGACAAACCCATACCGAAGCCGGCTAGTATAGCGCGCAAAAAGGCTTGACGCAACAAGAGATTCGGGGGTATGTCGACCCTGTTGCGCGTTGATCGCAGTGTCTTGGAGAGAGAAATCTGGCCTGGCTGGCCAGCACAGAAAAGGCACGCGTGCGCCTTTTCTCTGCAGAATCATGTGACCGATTCCGCGCATGGTGTGGAGTGTGTCTTTGGTGGGCGGTGCAGGATTCGAACCTGCGACCCCTTGGATGTCGACCAAGTATTCTAACCAACTGAACTAACCGCCCGGGGAGCCGCATTATGCCAAGGCTTGGCGGGGTTTGCAATAGCCCAGTTGCGCGCGCGATGGCGGGGCCCGGCGCTCGGCATGCGCGGGCGCGCCGCGCCTACCCTTCCGGGTCTCGCGTCAGCGCTTGCGGCGGCGCGACTGTGTAGAATCCGTCAATTAGCGCTATATTCACTGCGGCGCATGCGCGGGGGGCCGGCGTGCCGCGCCACATGTCCGTTTTATTTACGAAAGGAGCTGCAATGGCAATTAGTCTGCAAAAAGGTGGCAACGTCAATCTCAGCAAGGAAGCGCCGAATCTCACCAAGGTCATTGTCGGCCTCGGCTGGGACCCGCGCTCGACCGACGGCGCCGCCTTCGACCTCGACGGTTCCGCCTTTCTCCTGAAGTCCGACGCAAAGGTGCGCGCGGATACCGACTTCATCTTCTATAACAACCTGAAGTCGAGCGACGGTTCCGTCGTCCACAATGGCGACAACACCACCGGCCAGGGCGAAGGCGACGACGAAACCGTCAGCGTCGACCTCGCGCGCGTGCCGGCCGACATCGACAAGATCTCGTTCTGCGTCACCATCCACGAAGCGGAAAGCCGGCGCCAGAGTTTCGGCATGGTCGGCAAGGCCTTCATCCGCTGCCTCAATGCCGACGGCAACGCCGAACTGGCGCGCTACGACCTGTCCGAGGACAGCTCGACCGAGACGGCCATGATCTTCGGCGAACTCTACCGCGCCGGCACCGACTGGAAATTCCGCGCCGTCGGCCAGGGCTATAACGGCGGCCTCGGCCCCCTGGCCCGCTCGTTCGGCGTCAACGTCTGACCGCACCACGCCCTTCCCGCCGCCCTGCCGGCGGGATTTTCACCTCAGTAACCGAAGAATCTTCATGCGCGTCTGGTTCAACCGTAGCTTCTCCTCCGTCCACACGGCGATCGACCTGATCCGCCAGGCCGACACCGATGGGCGTTTCACCATCATCCACAGCAATCCGAATCCGGCCTCGCCGGTCGCGCGCCTGGCGCACGAATTCCAGCGCGAGCCGACCGGCCTGGCGACGCCCGACTACATCGGCTGGTGCGTCGACTTCTGCCGCGAACACAGGGTCGACATCTTCGTCCCGGGGCGCGAGGCGACCGCCATCGCCGGCTGCCACGGGCGCTTCGAGGCGATCGGCACGCGCGTCCAGAGCGCGGGGCCGGAAGCGGCCCTGCTGCTCATCCACGACAAGGCGCGCTTCTACGCCGAGACCGACCTGCCCGGCGCGCCGGTCGCCGCGTTCCGCCAGTTCGAGGACGCGGCCGGTTTCGAAGCCGCCTACGACGCCTTGCGCCGCCACCACGCCAAGCTGTGCGTGAAGCCCTCGCACTCGATCTATGGCCTCGGTTTCGCCGTGCTCGACGAAGAACGCAACAGCGCCGAGATCCTGATGGCGGGCGCCGAATACCACGTGTCCCTGGCCGACTTCCGCGCCGGCCTGGCAAAACTCGGTACCTTCCGCAGCATGCTGCTGATGGAATACCTGGAAGGACGCGAATACAGCGTCGATTGCGTGGGCGACAACGGCCGCCTGGTCACGGCCGTGGTCCGCCGCAAGTCGCGCCAGGCCGGCGCCGGCCAGCGCATCGACCAGCGCGCCGACATTCTCGAGGCCACCGCGCGGCTGTGCGCCACCCACGGCCTGAACGGCATCTTCAACGTCCAGTTCCGCGAAGCGGGCGGCAAGCCGCGCATCCTCGAGATCAACCCGCGCATGTCGGGCGGCATCGGCATGGCCTGCGTGTCCGGTCCCAACCTGCCCTACATCGCGCTGCGCGGCTTTGTCGACGGTTTCGACAAGGTGGCGATCACCCCGGTGCGCGACGGCATCCGCGTGGCCGAAGTGGCGCGCGCCGTGGAGCTGGCATGAACGCGCGCGGCGACAGCCTTCAGCTGTGCCTGAGGCGCGAACTGCCGACCGGCCTGCTGGAAGTCGAACTGCACCAGGGCGCCGACGAACTCGACGCCCTGCTCGGCTTTGCCGCCCGTGCCAACGCCAAGCGCGGCTTCCTGTTCGTCAGCAAGGTGCTCGGCAAGCACTGGCCGGTACGCCCGCAGCGCATGCTCGCCATCCACGCGCGCCTGGCTGCGAGCGTGCCCGAGGCGCCCGGTCCGGTGCTCTTCATCGCAATGGCGGAAACGGCCGTCGGCCTGGGCCAGGGCGTGTTCGAGGCCTGGCTGCGCGCCCACCCCGGCCGGGAAGCCCTGTTCCTGCAAACGACGCGCTACCGCGTCGGCACCGGCCCCATCATCGAATTCGAGGAAGCGCACAGCCACGCGCCGCGCCAGTTCCTGCACATGCCGGATGGCGCGCACGAACAGGCGCTGCTGCTGGCCGCGCGCACCATCGTGCTGGTCGACGACGAAGCCAGTACCGGCAACACGTTCATTAACCTGACCGCGGCGTGCCGGGGCCTGAATCCCGCCCTGGCGCGCGTGCACCTGGCGGTGCTGGCCAACTTCATGGGCGCGGCCGCCACGCAAGCGCTCACGGCGCGCTTCGGTCTGCCGACGACGATGGGCGCCCTGCTCGCCGGCGAATACCGGTTTGCGCCGGGCGAGTGCCCGGTCGATGCGGCGCCGGCCCAGCGCTACGACGCCCGGGCCGAGCGCGGCGCCAGCACGGCCTTCGGCCGCCTCGGCTCGACGCGTGCGCTGCGTACGCCCGAGGCGCTGGCCGATCGCCTGGCAGCGGCCATCGCGCCGCTCGACAAGGTGCTGGTGCTCGGGACCGGCGAATTCATGCACGTCTCGACGCTGCTGGGCGCGGCGCTGGAGCGGCGCGGCATCGAGGTTATGGTGCAGTCGACCACGCGCTCGCCGATCCTCATCTGGGGCGCCATCGGGCACGCCATCGGCTTTGCCGACAATTACGGCGAAGGCATCCCGAATTTTCTCTACAACGTCGCGCCCGGCCAGTACCAGCACGTGCTGGTCTGCCATGAGACGCCCGCGGGCGACGCCCTGCACGCGTTCGCGCGCGCACTGAACGCGCGCCTGTTCCACTACCATACCGAGGATGATGTTGAAGAAGTTCCTGTTCGCTGACCTGGACGACACGCTGTTCCAGACGCTTGAAAAATGCGCCGGGCGCGCGGCGCTCGAGCCGGCCGCCTATTACAGCGACGGCAGCGTCTGCTCGTACACCACCCCCGCCCAGCGCGCCTTTTTTGGTTTTATCAACGAAGGCATGACGGTCATCCCGACGACGGCGCGCAGCCTCGATTCGTTCGAGCGCGTTTCGCTGGGCTTTAACAGTTATGTCTTGCTGAACTTCGGCGGCATCATCCTGCAGCCCGACGGCGGCATCGAGCGCGACTGGCAGGGCCGCATGCACGGCCTCATGACGGCCGCCCTGCCCGGCCTGCAGGCGCTCGCCGCGCGCATCGACGCCTGGGCCGCCAGGACCGGCTACGCGGGCCGCACGCGCCTCGTGGAAGACGCCGGCACGCCGTTCTTCATCGTGGTGAAAGACCCGCGCAAGATCACCGCGAATCTCGAAACCATCGAGCGCGAGGTGGTGCTGCCCTGGATCGCAGACGGCAACGACGGCTACTGCGTGCACCGCAACGGCAACAATCTCGCCATCCTGCCGGCCAGCCTCGATAAGGCCAACGCGGTCGCGTATGTCACCGAGCGCCTGCGCCGCGAGCACGGCGAGATCATCACCTTCGGCATGGGCGACTCGCGCTCGGACGCGCGCTTCATGGCCGATTGCGATTACGCGATCATCCCGCGCCGCACCCAGCTCTCGCGCCTGACCGTGGAGACGCTGTGATCTTCGCCGGCAGCTATCTGGACACCGATGTCCACTTCCTGCTCAAGCGCCTGCCCCTGGCCGATTTCGTCGACGTGCGCGAGAAGGAAGCGCTGATCCAGTCCGGCCGGCGCCACTACAGCGAAATGCTCTCGCCGGAACGCCCGCCCTCGGCCCGCTACCTGGCCCTGTTCGACGAAGCCTGCCGCGTCAACGGCGCGCGCATGGCGCGCGACTGCCTGCGCCTGGCCGGCCTGATCGCGCAGCGCCGCGCCGGCCCGGTCACGCTCGTGTCGCTGGCGCGCGGCGGTACGCCGGTCGGCGTGGTCCTGAAGCGCCTGCTGGAAAAGGTGCACGGCCGCGCCACGGCCCATTATTCGGTCTCGATCGTGCGCGACCGCGGCATCGACGCGAATGCGCTGCGCCACATTTTGGCGCAAGGCCACGCGCCGGCATCGCTCGTCTTCGTCGACGGCTGGACCGGCAAGGGCGTCATCGCGCGCGAGCTGGCAAGTTCGATCGACCGCTTCAACGCGGACAACGGCGTGACATTGGACGGCGGCTTGCACGTGCTGTCCGACCTGGCCGGCGCCGCGGCCGTCGCCGCGTCCTGCGAGGATTACCTGATCCCGTCGAGCATCCTGAATGCGACGGTCTCGGGCCTGGTCAGCCGCTCGGTGCTGAACGACGCCATCGGCCCGGACGATTTCCACGGCTGCGTGCTCTACGACGCTCTCGCAGCCGAAGACCGCTCGCGCAGCTTTGTCGACCTGCTTGAACGGCTGGCGCTGGCGCAGGAAGGCCGGGAAGCGCCGCTGGAAGCAGCCGACACCGGCGCCGCCGGGCGCTCGCGGGCGTATATCGCGGCAGCCAGGCAGCGTTACGGCATCGCCGACGTCAACCTGGTCAAACCGGGCATCGGGGAAGCGACGCGCGTGCTGTTGCGGCGCGTGCCGCGCCTGCTGCTGCTGCGCGACCCGCACGACCCGGCGACGGCGCACCTGCGCCTGCTGGCCGAAGAAAAAGACGTGCCGGTCGAGATCGACCCGGCACTGCCCTACCAAGCTGTATCGCTGATCAGGAGTGCACTGGATGCATAAATCGATGGGCGCGTCCCTGTACGTGCCGGCCAATCATAAAGACCTGCTGCAGGTGGCCAATGGCGAGAAGCTGCCGCAGGCACGCTCGCTGATTTTTTGTACCGAGGATTCGGTCGCCGACCGCGACCTCGGCTGGGCGCTGTTCAACCTGTCGGTGGTGCTGGAGAACATGCTGCCGGAAATCGGCGCCGAGCGTTTCGTGCGCGTGCGCAGTCCCGAAGTACTGGCGCGCGTGCTCACCATGCCGGGCGCGCGCAAGCTGACCGGCTTCGTGATCCCGAAGGCGACGCGCCACAATTTCGAGGTCTACTACCGGCTCGTGCGCGACACCGACCACATGCTGATGCCGACCCTGGAAACGGCGGATGTGTTCAGCGAGCGCGAAATGGAGGCCTTCCGCGATCTGCTGCAGTCGCCGGGCGTGCGCAGCCGCATCCTGGCGCTGCGCATCGGCGGCAACGATCTGTTGGCCCTGCTCGGCCTGCGCCGCCCGCGCGGCATGACGATCTACCGCACCCCGCTCGGACCCGTGATCGCGCGCCTGGTGACGATCTTCCGTCCGCACGGCTTCATGCTCACCGCCCCCGTGTTCGAACACCTCGACCTGCCCGACTTGCTCGACCAGGAAGTGACCGAGGACATCGCCTACGGCATGGTCGGCAAGACCGCCATCCATCCGAGCCAGATCGTGCCGATTGAAGAGCACTACAAGGTCAAGCCGCAAGACCTGGCGGTGGCCCATGCCATCCTCGACGAGAACAGCCCGGCTGTCTTCAAGATGCACGAGTCGATGTGCGAAGTGGCCACCCACCGCGCCTGGGCCGAACGCCTGGTCGCGCAATCGCATATGTTCGGCGCCCACGGCGCCGCTTTGATGAACATCGAAAGGGAAAACACATGAACAATTTCGCACGCGGCCAGAAGGGCAAGCTGGCCGACCTGGGCGTCGGCAACAGCTTCGCGGTCGACCTCGACATCCAGGCGCCCGGCATGTCGGTCGACGTCTCCTGCTTTGGCCTGGATGCCGCCGACAAGCTCTCGGACGACCGCTACATGGTGTTTTATAACCAGCTCGCCAGTCCGGGCGACGCGGTGCGCCTCGAACTGCGCACCGGCGGCGCGCGTTTCAATGTGAACCTCGACGCGCTGCCGGGCACGATCGCCAAACTCGTGTTCGTGGCCGCCATCGACGGCGCGCAAACCATGCGCGCACTGGGCGCGAGCAGCCTGACCCTGGGCAGCGCGCTGCGCTTCCCCTGGTCGGGCAGCGACTTCGGCGACGAAAAGGCGGTCATCGTGGCCGAGATCTACCGCAAGGATGGCCAGTGGCGCTTCGGCGCCGTCGGCCAGGGTTTCAATGGCGGCCTGGCCAAGCTGCTGGAACACTTCGGCGGCGCCCAGGCGGCGCCCGCATCGAACACGCCGGCGGCCGCTCCCCAAGCCGCGCCGGCCCCTGCCGCCCCGAAGATCTCGCTGTCGAAAGTCACGCTCGAAAAGCGCGGCGACAAGGTCTCGCTCGACAAGCGCGGCGGGGCCGGCTTCGGCCGCATCCACGTTAACCTGAACTGGAACCAGTCTGGCCTGTCCACCGCGCCGGCGCCCGCGCCCGTACCTGAAAAGACCGGCCTGCTGGGCCGCCTGAGCGGCGCCGTCAGCGGCGCCATGGGCGGCGCGATGGGCGGGCGGCGCCGCTCCGGCGGCATCGACCTCGACCTCGGCTGCATGTTCGAGCTGGCCGACGGCCGCAAGGGCCTGGTCCAGGCGCTCGGCAACGCCTGGGGCGACTACGACGGCGCACCTTACATCAAGCTCGACGCCGACGACCGCACCGGCACCAACACCGGCGGCGAGAACCTGTACATCAACGGCGACCAGTTCGCGCAGATCAGGCGCGCAATCATTTTCACCTTCATCTACGAGGGCGTGCCGAACTGGTCGGCCACCGACGGCGTGGTCACGATCGCGGTCCCGAACCAGGCGCCGATCGAAGTGCGCCTCGACGGCGGCGGCAGCCAGATGATGTGCGCGATCGCCATGATCGACAACCAAAGCGGCCAGCTGCAAGTGACGAAGATGGCCGAATATTTCGAACAGCAGGGCCGTACCAGCGCACACGAGATGATGGACCGGCGCTTCAATTTCGGGCTGCGCTGGAAGACCGGGTCCAAGGATTGACCGGCCGCGGCGGGCACTCTATGCATGCGGCGAGATGCTCCAACGCGCCGACGATCACGCCCGCACGGCGGGGTCAAGCGCACAACCGAATACGCGACCGACCACTTACTACCGCCAGGGTGGCAACACAGGCGTATGCATGGCCGAAGACGGTCACCCAGCTGGTGTCGTTGAGTTGCCTTGCGTAGCCTGTCAGTGTCGTCCTGATCGCCGCCATATGCCGCCCGTCGCGTTATTCAAAAATGCTGCCGTCAATCTTGTCAGGATGGATGTCGGGCAGGTCTTGCGGGCTGGCGTCGGTAGCCGCCCTTGCCTGGGCTGCGTGGCCTGCCCGCATCATGGGAACGACGGCCTCGGGGGCGGATTCGGGCGCTGCCGACTCGCCTGCGCGTACGCTCTGCATGGCGAAAAGGAGAGCGATGACAGAATATTGGATACTGGCGCTGAATTTCGGCATTGGGCCAGCTGGTGCGTAAAGCGGATCACTTTAGCATTCGAGCAGCGCCCGGATTCTCACCGATTGTTACTTCCTGAATAATATTTCACTGGATGTCCTGGTACGCCGTCCCAGGGCATAAAAAATCGGGCCGGGAGAGGTTCGCCAGATGGCGGCCCTTCCCGGCCCGATTCATTGTCGGCGCGCGGATCGCTCCGCGTTCGCCCGAAAAATTACTGCAGCTTGATTTCGACGTCGACGCCGGCTGGCAGGTCCAGCTTCATCAGCGCATCGACGGTCTTGTCGGTTGGGTCCACGATGTCCATCAGACGCTGGTGCGTACGGATTTCGAACTGGTCGCGCGAAGTCTTGTTGACGTGCGGGGAACGCAGCACGTCGAAACGCTGGATGCGGGTCGGCAGTGGAACCGGGCCCTTGACGACGGCGCCGGTGCGCTTGGCGGTGTCGACGATTTCCAGTGCGGACTGGTCGATCAGCTTGTAGTCGAACGCTTTCAGGCGGATGCGGATTTTCTGGTTTGCGGACATGCTATTTCCTTGGTAAAGAGCGAACCGGTCTGATAGGCCGGCAATGATTTGTCATGTACTACGGTGCAGCAAAGGAGCGAGAGTATAACATCGTTCCCTGTCAAACAGAGGGGGCGGAACCGACATTCCGCCCCCTGCTGTTGTGCCGGCGGGACGGGCCCGCCGACGCATCAATCGCTGATTAAGCGATGATTTTCGCCACGACGCCCGCGCCGACGGTACGGCCGCCTTCGCGGATGGCGAAGCGCAGGCCTTCTTCCATCGCGATCGGGTTGATCAGCTTGACGGTGATCGACACGTTATCGCCTGGCATGACCATTTCCTTGTCCGCTGGCAGCTCGATCGAGCCGGTCACGTCGGTGGTACGGAAGTAGAACTGCGGGCGGTAGTTGTTGAAGAATGGCGTGTGACGGCCGCCTTCATCCTTCGACAGCACGTAGATCTCGCCGGTGAAGTGGTTGTGCGGCTTGATCGAGCCCGGCTTGGCCAGCACCTGGCCACGCTGGACGTCTTCACGCTTCGTGCCGCGCAGCAGCAGGCCGACGTTGTCGCCCGCCTGGCCCTGGTCGAGCAGCTTGCGGAACATTTCCACGCCGGTGCAAGTGGTCTTGACGGTGTCGATAATGCCGACGATTTCGATTTCTTCGCCGACTTTCACGATACCGCGCTCGACACGACCGGTGACGACGGTGCCGCGACCCGAGATCGAGAACACGTCTTCGACCGGCATCAGGAAGGCGCCATCGACGGCGCGCTCTGGCGTCGGGATGTAGGTGTCGAGGGCTTCAGCGAGCTTGACGATGCACTCTTCGCCCATTTCGCCTGGCTGGCCTTCGAGGGCCATGCGTGCCGAACCCTTGATGATTGGCAGGTCGTCGCCTGGGAACTCGTACTTCGACAAGAGCTCGCGCACTTCCATTTCGACCAGTTCCAGCAGTTCCGCGTCGTCGACGAGGTCGCACTTGTTCAGGAACACGATGATGTATGGAACGCCGACCTGGCGCGCCAGCAGGATGTGCTCGCGGGTCTGCGGCATCGGGCCGTCGGCGGCCGAGCACACCAGGATCGCGCCGTCCATCTGGGCGGCACCGGTGATCATGTTCTTGATGTAGTCGGCGTGGCCTGGGCAGTCGACGTGCGCGTAGTGACGGTTCGCGGTTTCGTATTCGACGTGCGCGGTGTTGATGGTGATGCCGCGTGCTTTTTCTTCCGGAGCCGCATCGATCTGGTCGTACGCTTTTGCTTCGCCGCCGAATTTCTTCGACAGAACGGTTGCGATTGCTGCGGTCAGCGTGGTCTTGCCGTGGTCAACGTGACCGATGGTGCCGACGTTGACGTGCGGCTTGGTCCGCTCGAATTTACCTTTTGCCATTTTGATCTTCCTTTAAAAGAACGATTTATTTGTGTTTTGTTTTTGAGCGCTGGAGGGGACCAGGTCCCCTCCAGCGCGAAATTACTTAATTAGCTGAATTACTTCGCCTTGGCGGTGACGATCGCGTCGATCACGTGCTTGGGCGCTTCCGAATAGTGCTTGAATTCCATCGTGTAGGTTGCACGGCCCTGGGTCGCCGAACGCAGCGAGGTCGAGTAACCGAACATTTCCGACAGAGGCACTTCGGCCTTGATGATCTTGCCGCCACCGCCAGGGATTTCGTCCATGCCCTGCACCATGCCGCGACGCGACGACAGGTCGCCCATCACGTTACCGGCGTAGTCTTCCGGCGTTTCCACTTCGACCGACATCATTGGCTCGAGGATGACTGGCGATGCTTTGCGGCAGCCATCCTTGAATGCCATCGAACCGGCCATGCGGAATGCGTTCTCGTTCGAGTCGACGTCGTGGTACGAACCGAAGGTCAGCGTGACTTTCACGTCGACGACCGGGTAACCGGCCAGCACGCCGGTGGTCAGGGTTTCGCGCACACCTTTTTCGACTGCAGGGATGTATTCGCGTGGAACCACACCGCCCTTGATGGCGTCGACGAACTCGAAGCCCTTGCCCGGCTCTTGCGGCTCGATCGTCAGCACGGCGTGACCGTATTGACCACGACCACCCGACTGCTTGACGAACTTGCCTTCGACGTCGGTGACGGCCTTGCGGATGGTCTCGCGGTAGGCAACCTGTGGCTTGCCGACGGTCGCTTCGACGCTGAATTCGCGCTTCATGCGGTCGACGATAATTTCCAGGTGCAGCTCGCCCATACCACCGATGATGGTCTGGCCCGACTCTTCGTCGGTACGCACGCGGAACGACGGATCTTCCTGCGCCAGGCGGTTCAGGGCCAGGCCCATCTTTTCCTGGTCGGCCTTGGTCTTCGGCTCGACAGCCTGCTGGATGACCGGCTCAGGGAAGACCATCTTTTCCAGGGTGATGATCGACGCTGGATCGCACAGGGTTTCGCCCGTGGTCGCATCTTTCAGGCCGACCGCGGCGGCGATGTCGCCGGCGTGGACTTCCTTGATCTCTTCGCGCTGGTTCGCGTGCATCTGCAGAATACGGCCAAGACGCTCTTTCTTGTTCTTGATCGGATTGTAGACGGTGTCGCCCGACTTGATGGTGCCCGAGTAGACGCGGAAGAAGATCAGCTGGCCGACGAACGGGTCGGTCATGATCTTGAATGCCAGCGCCGCGAACTTCTCGTCGTCGGCAGCGCGGCGGGTGACCGGCTGGTCGTCTTCGTCGGTACCGCCGACTGGCGGAATGTCGATCGGCGATGGCAGGTATTCGATCACGCCGTCGAGCATGGCTTGCACGCCCTTGTTCTTGAAGGCGGTGCCGCACATCATCGGGACGATTTCCGACGCGATGGTACGCTGGCGCAGGGCGGCCTTGATCTCTTCTTCCGAGAGGTCGCCTTCTTCCAGGTACTTGTTCATCAGTTCTTCGGTCGCTTCAGCGGCGGTCTCGACGAGCTTTTCACGCCATTCGTTGGCTTGATCGACCAGTTCGGCCGGGATGTCGCGGTAGTCGAACTTCATGCCCTGCGACGCGTCGTCCCAGAAGATGGCCTTCATCTTGACGAGGTCGACCACGCCCAGGAAGTTCTCTTCGGCGCCGATCGGGATCTGCAGCGGAATCGGGTTTGCCTTCAGGCGTGCGCGCATCTGGTCATAGACCTTGAAGAAGTTCGCACCGGTACGGTCCATCTTGTTGACGAAGGCCAGACGCGGGACTTTGTACTTGTTAGCCTGGCGCCACACGGTTTCCGACTGTGGCTGCACGCCACCGACGGCGCAGTAAACCATGCAGGCGCCGTCGAGCACGCGCATCGAGCGTTCGACTTCAATGGTGAAGTCGACGTGGCCCGGCGTGTCGATGATGTTGATGTGGTGCGGCTCGAAATTGTTGGCCATACCCTTCCAGAAGCAGGTCGTCGCTGCCGAGGTAATGGTGATGCCGCGTTCCTGCTCCTGCTCCATCCAGTCCATCGTCGCGGCGCCATCGTGCACTTCGCCGATCTTGTGGTTCACGCCGGTGTAGAACAGGACGCGTTCGGTGGTGGTGGTTTTACCAGCATCGATGTGAGCGGAAATACCGATATTGCGGTAGCGCTCAATGGGGGTCTTGCGTGCCATAATTTTTCCTAAATCTTTGAATGGACAAAACCGAGCAGCATCTTGGAGATCAAAATGTGCCCGGCCTGAACAACAGATACTGCACGGCCACGCTCCCGAAGAAATGCGGCCAATAACTGATTAGAAGCGGAAGTGCGAGAACGCCTTGTTCGCTTCAGCCATACGGTGGACTTCGTCACGACGCTTCATGGCGCCACCGCGCATTTCAGCCGCTTCCATCAGTTCACCGCCAAGGCGTTGTGGCATGGATTTTTCGCTGCGCTTGTTTGCGGCTTCGCGCAACCAACGCATGGACAGCGCCATACGACGGACCGGACGCACTTCCACTGGCACCTGGTAGTTGGCACCGCCGACACGGCGGGACTTGACCTCGACCATCGGCTTGCAGTTGTTGATCGCGGCCGCGAACACTTCCAGCGGGTCCTTGCCCGATTTGGTCTGGATATGTTCAAACGCACCGTAGATGATGTTTTCAGCGACCGACTTTTTGCCGGACAGCATCAGAACGTTGACGAACTTGGCGACATCCGTGTTGCCGAATTTTGGATCTGGCAGGATCTCGCGCTTGGGTACTTCACGACGACGTGGCATTTCAATTCCTTCCTATCTTCAGTTGAGTGCTGGTTCAGCACTCGCGAGGGCCATCATGACCACTCACTTACTCGACCTGACGGCCGGCTCAACTTAACTTTTAAATGTGACCTCGATGTGACGAGATCCCAGGATTACTTCTTCGCAGCCTTGGCACGCTTCGCGCCGTACTTCGAGCGCGCTTGCTTACGGTCCTTGACGCCCTGGGTATCGAGTGCACCGCGAACCATGTGGTAACGCACGCCCGGCAAATCCTTGACACGACCGCCGCGCAGCAGGACAACGCTGTGCTCTTGCAGGTTGTGGCCTTCACCGCCGATGTACGAAATGACTTCGAAACCGTTGGTCAGGCGAACTTTGGCGACCTTACGCAGAGCCGAGTTCGGCTTCTTCGGGGTCGTGGTGTACACACGGGTGCAGACACCGCGCTTTTGCGGGCAGTTTTCCAGTGCCGGCGACTTGCTCTTCACAACCGCGGCAACGCGCGGTTTGCGAATCAGTTGATTGATGGTTGGCATCGTTCCTAATCCAACAAAGTACTACAGTTGATAACCCGGACAAGCCTGCCCGGGGACTGAAACCTAGTCCCGGATCGTCTGACAGCGGAGGCGACGAAAGCCACTCACCGAAGGAGCGGCTGCGAATGCGTAAGCGATGTGCAGAATAAATCGAGAACTCGCGAGTATAGACTTCTCGCAAACTGCGGTCAACCGATTTGCTGATTTGATGGGCAGCCGCGCAGGCGAAGAGGCAAACGGCTGTGGTAGCCCCGACACAATCGGGGGGGCGCCCGGTGCGCTCTGCCTGGCAAGGAAATCGCGCTTTCAGCAGTAAAAGTCGGATAATAGCCGACTTTTCCCTGCCCTCTTGCCGATGCGAACCTTGCTGCGCCCTGTCCACCTTGCCCTCGTGCTCACTTACCTGGTGCTGTCGGCGTTGCCTTTCCTTCCGCTCGCGCTGGGGCTGCCCGTCGCGCGCCCGGCCCAGCTGCTTGGGATGGCCGTGTTCGCCTGGATCGCCGCCTGGGCCCTGTTCAAGCGCCCGGCCTACTTTCACTGGCTGCTGCTGCCGGCCTTCCTCGCGCTGCCGGCGGAACTGTATCTGTATCTGTATTACGGCCAGGGCATCTCGACCCACCACCTGGGCATCATGGCCGAAACCAGTCCGCTCGAAGCCATGGAATTCCTTGGCGCGCGCGCCTGGCTGCTGGTGGCGGTGCTGGCGGGCGTGCTCGCCTGGTGGGCCGCGACCTGGCGCGCCGCGCTCGCCACCCGCGAGCTCGACTGGAACGACCGCTCGCGTCCGCTGGTGCTGGGCCTGCTGGCGCTGTGCGCCGCGCTGTTCGCCTATGGCCAGGAGGCCGGGGTCGACGGCATCCCGGCCAAGCCGGCCACGGTCGACAAGTCGCGCTATGTCGCGCCCGGCGCCCCGCCACGGGCAGCGGCTTCCACCCTGCCGCGCCTGCCGCACTGGGCGCAGATGCCGTTCGAGGTGAAAGCCTTCGCCCAGTCCTGGCCCTTCGGCGTGGTGGTGCGCGGTCTGGATTTTTACAAGGAGCGCGTTTATCTCGCCGACCTGCACCGGCGCAGCGCCGCGTTCCGCTTCAATGCCGTCCAGGCCGATCCCGGCAAGGCCCCGGACGTGCTCGTGATGGTGCTGGGCGAATCGGCGCGCTTCGACCGCTGGAGCATCAACGGCTATGCCCGCCCGACCAATCCGCTCCTGTCCCAGGAACCGAACCTGGTATCGCTGCAGGATCTGATCACCTCGGTCTCGGCCACGCGCCTGTCGGTACCGGTCATCATCTCGCGCAAGCCGGCGATGCAAAGTCTGAAGGACGGCTTCACCGAAAAATCCTTCCTCACCGTCTTCAAGGAAGCCGGCTACAAAACCTTCTGGCTGTCGAACCAGATTTCGTTCGGCAAATTCGATACCCCGGTCTCGGTCTTCGCCAAGGAAGCGGACCAGGTCGAATTCCTGAACCTGGGCGGATTTACGAACACGTCGAATTACGACGAGGTGCTGTTCCAGCCCTTCGCACGCGCGCTGGGCGATCCGGCACCGAAAAAACTCATCGTCCTGCACACGCTGGGCAGCCACTGGAATTACGCGCACCGCTACCCGGCCCGCTTCGACCAGTGGCAGCCCTCGCTGGCCGGCGTGCACAAACCCGTGCTGACCGATGCCGCGATCGAACCGCAACTTAACAACAGCTACGACAATTCGATCTTGTACACGGACTGGTTCCTGGCGCAGCTGATCGGGCAACTGAAAACAGGGGACAAGGCCGCGGCGCTGATGTACGTGGCCGACCATGGACAGACCCTGTTCGACGGCGCCTGCCGCCAGGTGTTCCATGGCCACAATCACCAGTACGAATTCCACGTGCCCGCCCTGGCCTGGTATTCGGATGCGTATGGCAGGCGCTTCCCGGACAAGGTTGCCCAATTGCGCGCGCACCGGAGCGCGCCGCTGTCGACCGAAAACGTCTTCCATACCCTGGTCGACCTGGGCGACATCCGCTATCCGGGCGACACCCTGGAGCGCAGCATCGCCAGCGCCAGCTTGGCGCGCCACAAGCGCTATGTCGACAGTTATGGGTGGGCCGATTACGACAATGCGCGGATCAAGGGAGATTGCCGCGAAGTGATCGACAAGGGCACGCCGCTGCCGCGCAACTAAGTCTCGACGCAGGCGCCGGCGTCACCGTTCAAGGGCGCGCATCCGCCTGGCGCAGCGGGCGCAAGGCTTCCCTGGCCGCCACGATCCGCGCCGGCGCGGCCTGCCGCATGCATAGGCGAGCCGCCAGCGCGGCGCGCTTGCTCGTCCTGGCCGGAACGCAGGTGCCGGTACGGCGCCTGGCGGCCGGCGATGCTGACCTCGCCCGACACACTGGCCAGCCAGGGTGGCGGCAACAGATCGTTCCAGGTCTGGTCGGCGAGGGCGAAGCTGTCCGGGGCCGCGCTCACGCGCTGCAGCTGGGCCACGTCGTGTCGGCGAAGCGATAGTCGAGCGGCGTGGCGGGCGGCAGGGAGCGCCAGGCGGGGGCGGTGTCGCCGGCCTTCCTGGTTCAACAGTCATGGCATCGTTTATGCAAGCGCATGCGCCACCTGGAGATTTTTCATCCTCGGCGATGCGCGCTTCGCCAAGCGGCCGACGTCGCGCCTGGAACCTTGCCGCTGGCAGGATTTGGTCGCCCGCCTCGCCTCGCACATCCCGTTTCGCCTGGAGGGAGAGTTGCCGCCCGAGCCGGTGCTGCCGGACCAGGCCCGGTTCGAGCAAGCCCTGCCCAACCTGCTGAAGAAGGCCCACGGATCCGGTTCCGCCCCGTCGGCGTGGCCTTGCAAGTGCGGCGCGCGCAGGACTTGCTGCGCATCCTGCTGTCGAACCGCGACGGCGGCGGCCTGGCCGTGACGATGATCCTGCCGGCCCTCACCCGCACCAAAGGAAACCGATGCTGAAGATCGTCGGCAAACCGACCTCGACTTCATGGCGCTGGTGCGCGCCAGTCCGGCGCACGCCGACCCGGCGCAGATCACGTCCGGCGTCGCCACTTGGAACCGCCACGTCGGCATCCTCGACGCGCGGCTCGCCGCCACCGGTGCCTATATCGCGGGCGGACACTTTACACTGGCCGACATCGTCATCGGAATGTCGCTCAACCGCTGGTCGATGACGCCGATGGCGCGCCCCGCCTATCCGCATGTGGCGGCCTACCTGGCGCGCCTCGCCGAACGGCCGGGCTACCGCGCATGGTGCGCCGACGGCGTGCCCTGAGCGTGCCATCAGCGCGGCGCCCCTCTGGTAAGATCGCCGCTCACCTGCGCCCTACACCATGCCCGACCATTCTTCATTCGATCCCCGCTTCAGCCAGCCTGGCCACCCGCCGGCCACGACCACCGAATTCGAGGGCGTGCGCTCGCTGCACCTGGGCACTTCGTGGGAGCAAGGCGCGATGCGCCTGTCGTGCCCGGACGCGATCGAACTCGAATATGTGCAGATGATGATGGCCTGGCTGCTGTTCCAGGCCGCTTCGCCACGCCACATCGTGCAGCTCGGCCTGGGCAGCGCCGCGCTCACCAAGTTCTGCTATCGCCGCTTTCCCGACGCCCGCGTGACCGCCGTCGAACTCAATCCCAACGTGATCGCGATTTGCCGCGCCCTGTTCGCCCTGCCGCCGAACGACGCCCGCCTGGATGTGCGCGAAGCGAACGCGCTCGATTTCGTGCTGGACCGGCGCAACCACGGCACGGTCGATGTCCTGCAGGTCGACCTGTACGACGAACAGGCGCGCGGGCCGGTCCTCGACAGCGTCGAGTTCTACCAGGGTTGCCGCGACTGCCTGCGGCCGGACGGCATCATGACCGCCAACGTATTCGGGGAAGTCGGCAACTACGACAAGAATCTGGCGGCGATGACCGACGTCTTCGACGCCATCGCCTGGTTGCCCGAGGTGCACGATGCAAACATCGTCGTAATCGCTTTCAAGAACGCCCCGCAGATCGATTTTTCGCTGCTGTACGAACGCGCCGCCGGGATCAGGCGGCGCCTGAATCTGCCGGCGAAAAAGTGGGTCGAAGGTTTGAAGGAGTGGATGCGCGACCAGCAGGCGTGAAACCGGCACGCGGCCCACGCCGGGGGCGTCGGGCATGGCGCCAGTGCCAGGCGACTACGCTCTATGATTTTTTGCAATAGAAAATAGCTACTTGGAATATTTATATTAAAATAACTTTTTGTCGAAAAATATTACACCCCTGAATTCCGGCATGACAATCTTCCCGCACATGCCCCGTATTTACAACTGGCACGCGTATTGCTGCAAAGATAGCGCCAGCATTGGCATACAACTCTTGGGAGAGAATTGTGTTACAAATCAAAAAAATCGCCTTTGCAATTGCTATTGCTTCGCTTGCCGGCTCCGCGGCAGCAGTCCCGATCGTGTTGACATTCGAAGGGGTCGGCGACCAGGCTTCGATCAATGATTTCTACAATGGCGGTACCGATTCCGCAGGCAACAGGGGAAGGAATTACGGGATCAATTTTTCAAGTGCCAGCCTGGGATCGATCGACTTAAATGCTGGCGGTACGGGAAACTTTGCCAATGAGCCTAGCGCCAGCACCATTGTCGCCTTTTTGCGTGGCAGCGCGGCGACCATGAACGTGGCGGCTGGTTTCAATACGGGCTTTTCCTTCTTCTACAGCAGTAGCGAGAATGGCTTTGTCAACGTCTACGATGGCTTGAACGGGACCGGCAATCTGCTCGCGTCGCTCGAACTGCACGACAATATCGATCATTGCAGCGGCGACCCGAGCGGAGAGTATTGCCGGTTCAGCCCGATCGGTATGCGTTTCGACGGCATTGCACGGTCGGTGGACTTCGGTGGCGCCACGAACAATATCGGCTTTGACAATATAACCCTTGGAAGTTTTGTTCCTGGTACGCCTGCGCTACCCGATCTTCCGGACGACCCGGACAACCCCGACAACCCCGACAACCCAACTGGTCCCGACAGCCCGGCCGAAGTGCCGGAACCGGCCACGCTTGCCCTGACCGCGCTCGGATTGGCCGGTTTGGCAGCCTCGGGGCGGCGGCGTAAACCGGCATAGATTCCCTGCGTGCCGGATGCCCGTCGTCAACCCCGCATCCGGCCATTCGAACAAGGAATGGTACGGCTGGGGTCACGTCTGACATTTGTACACGGCCTCTGCCCTAGTTCCTGAGTTTCGCCTTCCCATCCAGCGCTCCCGCCAAACTGCGGCAGGCCGCGAGTATGCTTGAGCTTGGTCACTGCGGCTGGGGTCACGTCTAACATTTGTACACGGCCTCTGCCCTAGTTCCTGAGTTTCGCCTTCCCATCCAGCGCTCCCGCCAAACTGCGGCAGGCCGCGAGTATGCTTGAGCTTGTGTCCGAATGTCAGACCTGGCCCCAGCCTGCAGCCTGCACCCCCCCGCGGGCCGGCTACGCGTTTTAAACGGCCGTACGCCGCCGCGCTTCACCCCGTGGCAGACTGGCACCTGGAAAACCATACGGTGCGGTCATGCTGAAAATCCTGCAGGAACTGATGCGCCCTCCCCCCGGCATGGCCTTCGACTTCAGCCAGCCGCCGGGCGAGCCGGGGCTGGCGCCGGCAAACGGCGTCTCGTGGCGGGTGTTCGCCAATCCGGTTACGCTGTTCGTCGGCGGGGTGACGGCGGTGCTGCTCGAACTGGCCGAACCCTCGGTCCGCACGGGCGTATGGGAACACAGCAGTTTTGCGCGCGATCCAGGAACCCGCCTGCGGCGCACCGGCGCTGCGGCCATGATGACCGTCTACGGCCCGCGCTCGCAGGCGGAAAAGCTGATCGCGCACGTGGTGCGGGTGCACGGCCACGTGCGGGGCACCACGCCAGGCGGCGTCGCCTATTACGCCAACGATCCGCGCTTGCTCGACTGGGTCCAGGCAACCGCCGTGTTCGGGTTTAGCGAAGCTTTCCACTGCTACGCGTCGCCGCTGTCGCGGGCCGAGAAGGATGCCGCGTTCGCGGAGGGTGTGCTTTCCGCCGGACTGTATGGCGCAACCGGCCTGCCGCGCTCATGGGCCGCCTGGAAAGCACTGCTCGCCGCCACCGCGCCGGGGCTGGAGGGATCGCAGATTCTTGCCGATTTCCTGCGCATCATGGCCGAAGCGCCGATCATGCCCGCGCCGCTGCGCCCGCTCCAGCGGCTGCTGGTGCGGGCCGCCGTCGAGATCGTGCCGGAGCCGGTGCGTTCGCTGCCGCAGTTGCGCGGACAAGGCTTGCGCCTGGGCGAAGCGACGCTGGTGCGCGCAATCGCGCGAACCGCGGCACGGCTGCCACTGGGCGACACGCCGCAACGGCAGGCTGCGCGCCGGCTGGAAAAGCCCGTGGCGGATACATAAGGCAGGTCCGGGAGCCGCGGGCAGCCTGTCGACCTGCCCCATCATGGATGCGACGAATGCGGCAGTCGAAAGTAGATGCCCGTGTGCGTACATTCATGCCGGCACGGCGGCCGTTATCATTTGCGACAAGGTAGCTCCGGATTCTCGTGAAAAAATCTCGCATGCGCCTGAAGCAAGGTTGAGCTCGTGTCTGAATGTCAGACCTGACCCCGGCTGTTCTGGTCTTGTCGTTCGCGCCACCACAATCCCAGCATGGCGAGCCCGAATGCGACGGCAAACGGCCATTGCGGCCACGGGCGCTGCGTGCTCGAAGGCGCCGCCGGCGTGCGCGCCGCGTAGCGCGCGGTCGCGTCGCGCCGCTCGGCGGCTTGCCACAGCGGCCAGTCTTGCGGCGCGTGCACGTAGACCTGGCCGCTGGCCGGTTTCGTTCCCTGCGTGTCCATCCTCAGCCAGCCCGGTACGCGCGGATACACGGCGACGCAGGAGGCATCGACGCGGTCGGTGCGGCGCTGCCACGCGAGCGTCTGGCCCAGGTCCGGGAAGCGCACCTTGCCGCGCACGCCGAGCGCGCATACCTCGAGGCGTTGGCCGGGCAGCGGCATCTCGCGCGGTGCCAGCCATGCGATTTCTTCGGAACGCTCGACACGCAGCGCGTCGAGCACACCCTGCCACCACAATGCCAGCGCGCGCGGTTCGGTGATCGCGAGGCGGTGCCAGTCGGCCGCGCCCAGCCAGCCGATGCGGCCCTTGCCCCATTGGCGCGCCCAGACGCCGGCATCGTTGCCGGTCCAGGCACCGGCCTGGCGCGTGGACGGCGTCAACGGCGCCACCGGCAGCGGCAGCGGCCCGCCCGTCAGCTCGTCGGCCCCCTGGGCCTGGAGCGGCAACTGCAGGCTGCGCGACCAGATGCCGGCATCGTTGGCGTTCGCGGCCAGCACCAACAGGGAAGCGCCGCCCGTCACCTGCGCCAGCAAGGCCGCGCGCGCGGGCGCCGCGGCGCGCTCGAACCAGGCGGCATCGATCACCAGCAAATCGGGCTTGTCGATCTTCTCGCGCGCGCTTTCGGTGCGCGTGACCGTCTTGCCGAGCGTGACCTGCCAGTCCACCAGGGCGCGGCTTTGTGTCAGCACATCGTTCAGCACGCGCACGTCGAACGAGGGCGCGCTGAAGCGGCCGCGAACGGACAGCGGGCGCGTCTCGCCAACGACGACCGGCACCGGTCCCTCGGCCAGCACGGCGTCCCGCTCGTCCAGCAGGCGCGCTTTTAATACCAGCGGCTCGGCCAGCGGCGGCAGCCAGTTCACCGTCAGGTCGCCAACGCCGCGTGACTCCGCCAGCACCTGGCCATTTTCGGCCAGCAGCTGCAGGCGCGCGGATGTCTCGCCGCCGCGGCGCACGGTCAGCGCGAACAGGCGGCCCAGCGCCAGCCGGCGCGGAAATTCGAGACGAAGTGTCTCAGTTTTGGGGACGGTCCAGGCCAGCGGGCGCGCCGGCAGGTCGTGCCACTGCGCCGCGCGCAGGCCGTCGCCCTCGAGCGTCACGCTGCGCACGCCCTCGAGCGAGGCGGGCGGATAGCGCGCATCGATCGCCAGCGTCGTGCCCGACTCGCCCGGCATCCTCAAATCCGAAGCGAGCAGCGCCAGCGCCGCCGTGGCGACCAGTGCCAGCAATGCCTCGAGAAAGCGCCGCCGCCACAGGTAGAGCAGCACGCTGGGCGCGCCGACGAGGGCAATGGCGGCGATGAGGGCAACGCCGGCATTCATTTGGCCGCTCCTTCGCGCCAGGCGCGCGTGAATGGCGTGCTCGTCACCGGCTGCGCCTGCAGCAGCACCGGTGCCTGGCCGATACCGGCGCGCAGCCAGGCGCGCAGGCCTGGACGGCAGCGCTGGCAGCCGTCGGCCACGTCCTGGATCGCGCGCTGCGCCGCCAGGCGCCGGTCGTCGTCCTTCAGGCGGTCGCGCACCCAGTCGTGGGCGGTGCGCGTCCACAGGGCAGGCAGCGCGCCCTCGCCCGACAAGGCCGCCACCAGAGCGCGCAAGGAGGCGGGAATCGCCTCGCCGGCCGCGTCCTGCTCGCGCGCATAGCTGGCCGCGCCGACGACGTCGCCCGTCATGCGAATCTCTTCCTTGATGGGCGGCGGCACGAAGGCGGTCTTGTGCAGGTAGATGCGGTCGGCCTGCTGCAACTCCTTGATGGCGGCGAGCGCCTTGTACTCGGGCTGCAGCGCCGTCCTTGGCTGGATCGCGCGCAAGGCCTTTTCAGCGTCCCACATCGCGACCAGGGCGCGGCGCAGGATTTTTTTCGTGTCCTCGTCGTACAGGGTCGCATTCTCCGCTTCGTCGTGGGCGTGACCGAACTCGTGCAGCACGTCCATCTTGCCGTCCTCGCCGGCATGCTCGTCTTCCTCCTCGCCGCCGAACAGGCTCGATTCCTCGCCCAGGAACTGGCCGTAGCGGCGGCGCAGCTGGCCCTGGTCCTGCGCGATCTTCTCGCTGCGCTCGCGCACCGCGTCGGCATGCATCCGGGTCGATTTCATGTCGGCCATCAGCTGCTCGGTATCGATGATGATCTGGCGCTGGCTGCGCAGGCTCTGGGGCTTGACCAGCATCGGCATGGCCGTCGTCTCCTCGTCGTCCTCGACTTCCGGCGCCGGCAGGCGCAGCGTGTAGGTGGGCGACTGCACCGTGTGGGGACGCGCCGCGTTGTCGCTGGCGCGCACGAAGAAATAGAGCTCGTCACCCGGCTCCATGCCCAGTTCCGCCAGGCTCCAGGTTTTCGCCCAGTTGCGCACGCGCGGATTGTTCGAGGCCGGCAGCGGCATTTCGCGATCGGTGAACTTGATGTTTTCTCCGCTGCCGCGCGCCAGCGTCAGGTGCAAGGTGGCGCGCTGGACGCGGTAGTCGTCCCGCACCGAAAGCGCCATCGGGGCCGCCGTGGCGCCGCTCTTCAGTTCCTCGATCATCCGGGCCGGCTGCGAAACCGCGATGACGGGCGGCGCGTCCGGCGTCACCTTGACCGTGTAGCGCGCGCCGCGCCAGCGCCAGAACAGCGATTCGCTCGCAACCAGGGTCGCGCATTGCGCGTTCACCCTCAAGGCGCGGCCGTCGCTCAGTTCCAGGGTCGTCTCGACCGCCCCGGCATTCTTCAGGCACCACACGATGCTGCCGCCTTCCGGCAGGCTGATGTCGCGCGGCGCGCCGGTCGTGCGCGCCGCGCCGGTGTAGCCCGGTGGCGTCGCCGTCACGCTCAGCTCGGGGATGACCGGCGCCTCCACCGCCGCGCCCGGCGGCCTGGCGGCGCCGGGTGCGGCGGCCGGCTGCCTGCCGAAGAACCAGACGACGGCGGCCAGCGCCAGCCAGGGCAACAGCCAGCCCAGGCCGGTCTTGACGTGGGGGTCGATGGCGCGCCGCACGGCAGGCTGGTCCAGCGCGGCATCGAGGCGCCCCAGCAGGCGCGCGCGCTGCAGGCGCGCCAGCGGCGTGCCGGCCTCCACCAGCAGCGCGCTGCTGTCTTCCATGCCCGGCACCGCCGCGTCCAGCCAGCCGCTCCAGCCATGCCTGACCTTGCCGCGCAAGCGGGCCGCATCCCACATGCACCAGGCGACCCAGGCCAGCAGGCCGGGCAGGAGACGCAGGCTTAGCCAGGGCAAGGTTCCCAGCGCCCACAGCGGCAAGCGCCGTACCAGCGCCGCACGCCACAGGCGCCGCACGATATCAGCGTCGCCGTGCATGGGTGACGATCCTTTCGAGCGCAAACAGGCCGACCAGCGCCATCATCAACAAGTCGCGCAGCGCGCCGCTGGCGCCGCTGCGCGCGCCGGTGCCGGCGGCGGCGAAGGCCTGCGGCGGCGCCGTGTACGGGACCGGCGCATGGTGCAGCTCGCGCCAGGTCTCGAGCAGCGTGCGCGCCGCGGCCGGGTCGGCCGGCGGCCAGGCGGTCGAGGCCCACACCCGGCCCCGCGCGCCGTCGGCATGAACGATGCCGCCGATCGTCTTCGATTGCGCCAGCTCGGTGAAGGCGCCGGCATCGGTGGCCCACCACAGCGGCGCACGCATGCCGGGCGGCGGCGCGTCGGGCATGTCCCAGACGATCAGTTCGGTCTTCGGGCCGGGCACGCTGTCGATGCTGACGCGCAGCGGGCCGTCGAGCGCGGCGAACAGGCGGCGCCATTCCCCGGGTCGGGCGCTGACGATGGCGACGCGGCTGTCCGTGCGCGCCACGGGTCGAGCGAGCGACCGCAGCACCACCGGACGGCGAAATGCCGGCAGCGTAGCCGGCATCGGAATATCGCCCAGCACCAGCAGGCGCGCCTCGGGCTTGAATTCGCGCTCGTGGGCACGGATCCAGGCCAGCGCATCGCCGGCCGGCAGCGACAGGCGCGCCGCCTGCGCAAATCCGGCGGCCTGCGCCTCACGCTCGGCCCACCCTGCGTCGGTGCCCTGCGCCACGACGACCGTCGCGCCGCGCCACGGAAACACCGGATCGGCCAGCCAGGCAATCGCGCAGGCCAGCAGCAGGCAGCGCACGATCAATAGCGGTACATCCGACCAGCGCCAGACGCGCCGGTGCCGCGGTTCCGTGCGCGGCAGGAAGCGCGCGCTGGCCAGCGGCTCGGCCTTGACCTGCACGCGTTTCTTGCGGTGCCACCAGACCGGCAGCAGCAGGGTCGGCAGCGCCAGCCACCACAGGCCGTTCATCGGCGGCCTCCCTGGCGCAGCCACTGGCGCAGCACGTCGCCCGGCGCCTGTTCAATGCGGGCGGACACCTGCAGCACGTCGCTGGCACGCAGGGCGGCGCTGACGGCGCCGAAATGCGCCTCGCGATTGCGCAGGTAAGTCTCGCGCAGGTCGGCGCCGAAGCGGAACACGGCCCCCTCCCGCTCGGGGTCGCGGTAGGCCGGCCCGCTGTCGAAGCTGCCCTCCTGCTCGGCCCCGGTATGCAGGCAGGCGGCGCGCACGTCATGGCGCATGTGGCGCAGGCGCACCAGCGCGTCCGAGAGCGGCGAAGGCCAGTCGAGGAAATCGCTGGCCGCGAAGATCAGCGAAGGCGACGCCGTCAAGCGCAGGCCGCCGCGCAGCACGTCGGCATCGGGCAGGTGGCCCGCGGCCGTCACCTGCTTGAGTCTGGCCAGCACCCGCTGCAGCTGGCGCGGTCCGCGCGCGGCCGGCAGGAACTGGACGCGGCCGCTTGCCAGCACGGCGAGCCCGAAGGCGTCGCCCTGGCGCTGCGCGATCGCGGCGATGCAGGCCAGCAGCGTGCGTGCATAGCCCAGCTTGTCGAGTCCCCCGATGCTGCGGCTCGGTTCGGCCATCGATGCGCTGGCATCGAGCACCAGCCAGACGGCGACATGGCTGTCGCGTTCGGCCTCGCGCACGTAATAGCGGTCCGCGCGCGCGAGCAGCTTCCAGTCGACGCGGCGCCACTCGTCGCCCGGCGCGTAGGCCCGGTACTCGGAGAACTCGACGCCGGCGCCGCGTTCGCGGCCGGCATGCACGCCCTGCCCCAGTCCCGCCAGCACATGCCGGATGACGAGTTCGAGGTCGGTCGTGTGCGCGATCAGCGCCGAACTTGCCAATGCCATCATCGATGCCAGTCAGTCGACCCGGATTTCGGCGCGGATCGCCTGCAGGATGTCGGCCATGGCCACGCCGTCGGCTTCGGCCTCGAAATTGCGCAGCACGCGGTGCGCCAGCACCGGCAGCAGCATGGCGGCGATGTCCTCGCGCGTGACGGCCAGGCGTCCCGCCATCAGCGCACGCGCCTTGGCCGCCAGCACCAGCGCCTGGCCGGCGCGCGGTCCCGCGCCCCAGCCGACGTGTTGCTTGACTGCCGCCACCGTCGTCACCGACGGACGCGTCGCGCGCACCAGGCGCGTGGCGTAGCGCAGCAGGTGTTCGCCGATGGCGATGTCGCGCACCAGCTGCTGCAGGCGTAACAGGCTTTGCAGATCCATCGCCGGTTCGGCCTCGCCCAGGCCGGCGTGCGTGGTCTTCGAGACCATCATGACTTCTTCGTCTTCGGTCGGGTAGACGACGTCGATGCGCAGCAGGAAGCGGTCGAGCTGGGCTTCGGGCAGCGGATAGGTGCCGGCCTGCTCGATCGGGTTTTGCGTGGCCAGCACGAAGAAGGGGCGCGGCAGCATGTGGGTGTGGCCGGCGAAGGTGACGCAGCGTTCCTGCATCGCTTCGAGCAGCGCCGATTGGGTCTTCGGCGGCGCGCGGTTGATCTCGTCGGCCAGCAGCACTTGCGTGAACACGGGACCGGGCTGGAAACGGAACGAACGCCGGCGCGTGGCCGCGTCTTCTTCCAGGATCTCGGTGCCGACGATATCGGAGGGCATCAGGTCGGGCGTGAACTGCACCCTCCGGAACTGCATGTCGGTCGCCTGCGCCAGGGACTTCACCAGCAGCGTCTTGCCCAGTCCGGGCACGCCTTCCACCAGCGCGTGGCCGCCGGCCAGCAAACACGTCACCAGCAGGTCGACCACTTCTTCCTGGCCGATGATCACGCGCGCCATGCTCGCTTTCAGCGCCGCCACCTTCGCCACCAGGCTCGCGACTTCCGACTCGCTCCATGCCCCCTGATCGTACCCTGCCCCAGCCTGCTCTGCCACTTCATGCTCCCAACGCGTATTGAATGATGTTTACCGCGAAGCGGGTATTGTCGACCGCCAGAAACCGTTTATTCCGGAAGTCGTAGTCCCACTCGCAGCCGTAATCCTTGTTCGAGTACAGCACGCGCACGCGCCCGCCAATCTCGATCGCCTTTAGATATTCGTGCACCAGGTCGTCGCCCCAGCCGTTCAGTTCCACCGAGGTATTGGGCGGACCGTCGAATTTGAAGAAGCTCGAATACACCGGGTGGTTGTTCGGGATTTTTCGCAAGGCCGAGCCGCCGAAGATCTTCGCCATCTCGGCTTCGAACGATTTCGCGAACAGGCCGTCGACGTCGTGGTTGCAGTCGTCGACGAACACGAAGCCGCCGCCGCGCACGTAGCGCTCGAAGTTCTTGCGCTCGGCGGGCGTGAACTGCACCAGCTTGTGGCCGGCCAGGTAGCAGAACGGCGCTTCGAGCACCTTCGGGTCGGACAGCGCGATCATCCGCTCGGCCGGGTCCACGCGCAAGGTCGTGTACTCGACGAGCGAATTGAGCACGTTGCTGGGCATGCGGATATCCACATCCCAGTCGCCCGACTCGTACAGCAGGCGCGTGAAGTAAAAATCGTACCGGGCCATGACCAGGGAGCCGGTTACACCGCGTCGGACAGCGACGTGAAGTTGAAGTCGCGCACCTTCATCGGCGGCAGCACCATCTGGTAGGGCACTTCGTCGCCGCCGATGACGACGGGTCTTCCCAGCTCCTCGACGTTGTTCAGGATCGAGACCGGGCTCTCGTTGAAGCGGAAATTCTTGATCGGATACTTGATCTTGCCGTTCTCGACATAGAAGGTGCCGTCGCGCGTCAGGCCCGTCAGCAGAAGCGACTGCGGATCGACCATGCGGATGTACCAGGTGCGCGTGACGACCACGCCTTTTTTCGTCCCCGCGACCAGTTCATCGAGCGACCTGGTGCCGCCGGCCATGATCATGTTGCCGTGGCCGGCGGTGGCCGGCTTGCCCTGCTTGTGCGCCCAGTAGCGCGAATAATCGAGCGAGGCGATGCGGCCGTTCTTGACAATGTCGGTGCGCGCGCGCGCCTGCATGGTCTGGCCGTCCCAGGGCGCGACCGGCACGTCCGGATTCCACGGATCGGCCCAGACGTTGATCTGCTCGTCGAACAGCTTGTCGCCCAGGCGGTTCTTGCCGCCCTTCTTGGTCAGGAAGCTGCGGCCCTCGTCGGCATCGCGCGCATCGAACGCGGAGAACATATTGCCCAGCACTTCGGAAGTGGCCGCCGGTTCCAGGATGACCGTGTAGCGGCCCGGCTCGAGCGCCTTCGCCTCGACCGAGCGCAGCGCCTTGTCGATCGCCACGCCGACCGCTTCACGGGCGTCGAAGCGGCTCGCGTCCACCGCCGAACGCGTGACCCAGCCCGAACCGCGGCCGTCTTCGGTGCGCACGGTGCAGGTATAGGCCAGGTCGGTCAGTTCCTGGAAGCCGAACACGCCGTTCGAATTGGCGATCGCCTCGAAACGCTTGCCGTCGTTGAAGAAGCCGGCCGCCACCAGGCCCGCCTTCTTCGCCGCTTCGATGCTGTAGGCCGCGACCTGGGCGCGGTATTCCGGATCGATATCGGCGGTCGCGCGGACAAACGTCGGCGTGGTCCTGAAATCCTGCTTGCCGACGGCGGGCATGAATTCAGGATTTTCCGGCGCCAGGCGCGCCAGCTCTTCGGCGCGGCGCACCGCCTTTTCCAGCGACTTGTCGTCGAACTCGTTGAGTTGGGCGATGCCGGCCTTCTTGCCGAAGGCCACGCGCACCGTCAGCTCCATGTCTTCGTTCAGGCCCGCCGTCGAGATGCCGTTGCGCGCGAAGCGCACGTTGCCTTCGCGCTTGCCTTCGATCGAGACGCTGCATTCGTCGGCCTTCGAAAACTTGATGACGCGTTCGCAGATGCGTTTTGCTTCTTCCTGGTTCAATTGTTTCATCGTTTTTCCTTAACCGATCCTGCGTGCCGTGTTGATCACGTTGATGCCGTTGAAGCGCGTCGTGCTCGAACCGTGCGAGACCGCGCTGACCTGGCTCGGCTGGCCCTTGCCGTCGAAGAAGGAGCCGCCCATGCGCCAGTCGCGCTCGTCGCAGATGGCGCTGCAGGCGTTCCAGAATTCCTGGGTATTCGACTGATACGCCACATCTTCCAGGGGATTGGTGATCTTGCCGTTCTTGATTTCGTAGAACAGCGTGCCGCCGAACTGGAAGTTGTAGCGCTGCTGGTCGATCGAATACGAACCGCGGCCGACGATATAGATGCCCTTCTTGACGTCCTTGACCATCTCGTCCGGGGTCAGGCGCGCCTTGCCGGCGGCGAGCGACACGTTCGGCATGCGCTGGAACTGCACGCTGCTCCAGGAATCGGCGTACGAGCAGCCGTGCGATTCCTTTTCGCCGATGATGTGGGCCTGGTCGCGCGTGGCCTGGTAATTCACGAGCACGCCGTCCTTGATGATGTTCCACTCGCGCGCGCGCACGCCTTCGTCGTCGTAGCCGATCAGGCCGAGCGAGGTCGGCGCGGTGCGGTCGGCAATGAAATTCACGCGCTCGGCGCCGAACTTGAATTTCTTCGATTCCCACTTGTCGAGCGTGGCGAAGCTGGTGCCGGCGTAGTTGGCCTCGTAGCCGAGCACGCGGTCCAGTTCCGTCGGGTGGCCGACCGCTTCGTGGATGGTGAGGAACAGGTGTTCGGGCGCCAGCACCAGGTCGTACTTGCCCGGCTCGACCGATTTGGCGGACAGCTTTTCGCGCGCCTGCTTGCCGGCCAGGCGTGCGTCCTCGATCACGTCGTAGGATCTGGTGTAGAGCGTGGTCACGCCGCCGGCGGCGCGCACCTTGTCCTGGGCGCGTACGTCGAAGTATTCGTAGCCCATGCTCACTGGCGAGCCGAGACCGGCGCGCGAGCGGAATTTGCCGGTCGCCTTGTCGACGGCGGTGGCATTGATCGGCGCCCACAGGCGGTGGACGTCCTGGTCGATGTAGGAGCCGTCGGTGGACGCAAAATATTTTTGCTGGTTGATCTGGAAAAGGTTCGCCGTCATGAAGCTGGCGCCCGCCTCCAGCCCGGCCTTGTTGGCGGCGATCAGCATCTCGGCCTTGTCCTTGATCGGAACGGCGCGCCAATCCTTGCTGATCGGCGTGGCCCAGCTCACCTCGCCCACGCCCTTGACGGGGGCCAGCCGCACCGGCTCCGTTTGCAGGCGGGCGTTGGCTTTCGCAATCGCCACTGCCTGGCGCGCGCAAGCGGCCACGGCGTCGGGGTGCATGGTGCTGGTCGCGGCAAAGCCGTAGGCGCCGCCCGCGATCACGCGGATGCCGACGCCCGTCGATTCGGTATTCGTGATGTTCTCGACGTTCAGGTCGCGCGTCGTGATGAACTGGTTCAGGTAGCGGCCGATGCGCACGTCGCAATACGATGCGCCGGCCTTGGTGGCGGCGCCCAGCGCCGTGTCGGCCAGCGATTTCTTGAAGGCCAAGGCCATGGGGCTGAGCAGGTCTTCGGCCGCGATCGCATTGCCGCAGACCGGGATGACCATGGCGCCGGCCGTGCCGGCGCAGATGGTGAGGAAGGTACGTCGTTCCATTGTGTCTCCATGTCGTGGCCGCTGCGACCACGCTGCGTTTTTTCTCTTACACCGCGTCCGACAGCGACGTGAAATTAAAATCGCGCACCTTCATCGCCGGCACCACCATCGGGTTCGGACCCTCGTCGCCGCCCAGCACCACCGACTTGCCGATTTCTTCGATATTGTTGAGCATCGTGACCGGGCTCTCGTTGAAGCGGAAGTTCTTGATCGGGTGCTTGATCTTGCCGTTCTCGACGTAGAAGGTGCCGTCGCGCGTCAGGCCCGTCAGCGCCACCGATTGCGGATCGACCATGCGGATGTACCAGGTGCGCGTGACCAGCACGCCCTTTTTGGTGCTGGCGATCAGCGCCTCGGTGGTCTTGTCGGTGCCGGCCATGATGAAATTGCCGGCCGCGCCCACGGCGCGCTTGTTCTTCTGCTTGGCCCAGAACTGCGAGTACTCGAGGTCGGCCACGCGGCCATCCTTGATCCACTGCTGGCGTTCGCGCGGCAGCATGTTGCTGTCCCAGGGCAGGACCGGCACCAGCGGGTCCCATGGATCGGACCAGATGTTGACCTGGCTGTCGAAGAGCTTGTCGCCGACGCGGTTCAAGCCGCCCTGCTTGGAGAGAAAGCTGCGGCCTTCGTCCGAGCGGCGCCCGTCGAAACCGTTCATCATGAAGGTCATCAGGTCGCTGGTGGCGGCCGGTTCCAGGATCACGGTGTAGCGGCCCGGTTCCAGCGCCTTCGCGTCGACCGAGCGCAGCGCCTTTTCGATGGCGACGTCGGCCGCTTCGCGCGGATCGAAGCGCGCCAGGTCGCGCGCAGAGCGGCGCACCCAGCCCGAACCGCGGCCATCCTCGGTGCGGATGGTGCAGGTGAAATCGAGCGAGGTCAGGGCCTGGTGGCCGAACACGCCGTTCGAGTTGGCAACCGTCTGGAAGGAAGTGGTGTCGGTCAGGAAGCCGGCGCTCACCAGCCCTTTCTTGCGGCAGGCCTCGATCGCGTAGGCGGCTGCCTGGGCGCGGATCTCGGGATCGATGTCGGCGGTCTTCTGCACGAACGTATTCGAGGCTTTATAGGACTGCCTGGCGACGGCCGGCATGAACTCCGGGTTTTCCGGCGCCAGGCGCGCCAGGTCCTCGGCGCGGCGCACGGCCTTTTCCAGCGACTTGTCGTCGAACTCGTTGATGGTGGCCGTTCCCTGGCGCTTGCCGAAGGCGACGCGCACGGTCAAGGTGGTGTCGTCGGTCAGGCCGGCGGTGGAGACGGCGTTGCGCGCGAAGCGGATGTTGCCGTTGCGTTCGCCGGCGATGCCGACGATGCATTCGTCGGCTTTCGAGAGCGACAGCACGCGGTCGCAGATGCGTTTGGTTTGGTCCTGGGTCAGGATGGTCATGAAAATTCCTTAGCCGATCTTGCGGGCGGTGTTGATCACGTTGATGCCGTTGAAGCGCGCGGTCGAGGACCCGTGCGAGACGATGCTGATCTGCGGCGGCTGGCCCTTGCCGTCGAAGAAGGAGCCGCCCATGCGCCAGTCGCTCTCGTCGCAGATGCCGGCGCAGGCTGTCCAGAATTCCTGGGTGTTGGCCTGGTAGGCGACGTCTTCCAGCATTTGCCCGATCTTGCCGTCCTTGATTTCGTAGAACAGCTGGCCGCCGAACTGGAAGTTGTAGCGCTGCTGGTCGATCGAGAACGAACCGTCGCCGACGATGTAGATGCCCTTCTTGATGCCCTTGACCATGTCGTCCGGGCTCATTTTCTTCTTGCCCGCCGCCAGCGACACGTTCGGCATGCGCTGGAACTGCACGTTGCTCCACGAGTCGGCGTACGAGCAGCCGTGCGATTCCTTTTCGCCGATGATGTGGGCCTGGTCGCGCGTGGCCTGGTAGTTGACGAGGATGCCGTCCTTGATGATGTCCCACTGCCTGGTACGCACCCCTTCGTCGTCGTAGCCGACCGCGCCGAGCGAATTCCTGGTGACCTTGTCGGCGTACAGGTTGACGATCTCGGCGCCGTACTTGAATTTCCTGGTTTCCCATTTATCCAGGGTCGCGAAGCTGGTGCCGGCGTAGTTGGCTTCGTAGCCGAGCACGCGGTCCAGTTCCGTCGGATGGCCGACCGATTCGTGGATGGTCAGGAACAGGTGTTCCGGAGAGAGCATCAGGTCGTACTTGCCCGGCGTGACCGACCTGGCGGTGAGCTTACGCTTGGCGTCGCGGCCGGCGGCGCGCGCGTCCTCGATCATGTCGTACGAATCGGTGTACAGCGTGGCGACGCCGCCGGCGGCCTTGATCTTGTGCTCGGGACGTGCGTCGAGGTATTCGTAGCCCATGCCCACCGGCGAACCGAGGCCGTTACGCGAACGGAACTTGCCGGTTGCCTTGTCGACGGCGGTGGCGTTGAACGGCGCCCACAGGCGGTGCAGGTCCTGGTCGATGTAGGAGCCGTCGGTCGACGCGAAGTACTTCTGCTGGTTCACCTGAAACAGCATCGACTGCATGAAGTTGGCGCCGTTGTCCATGCCGGCCTTGTTGGCGGCGATGAGCAGCTCGGCCTTGTCCTTGATCGGGACCGTGCGCCAGTCCTTCTTGTACGGCGTGGCCCAGGACACTTCGCCCACGCCTTTCACGGGCGCGAGGCGCACCGGCTCGGCCTGCAGCCTGGCGTTGGCCTTGGCGATCGCCACCGCCTGGCGCGCCGCGTTGGCGACGCCGTCCGCCGTCATGTCGGAGGTGGCGGCAAAGCCGTAGGCGCCGTTGCAGATGACGCGCACGCCGACGCCGGCCGATTCGGTGTTGACGACGTTCTCGACATTCAGGTCACGGGTGGTGACGAACTGGTTCAGGTAGCGCCCGATGCGCACGTCGCAATACGATGCCCCGGCCTTGGTGGCGGCATTGAGCGCCGTGTCGGCCAGCGCTTTCTTGGCCGCGACGGCCATCGGGTTCATCAATTCCTCGGCGGCGATCGCACGTCCTGCGATCGGGATGAGCATCGAGCCGAATGCCAGCGTACCGATGTTGAGAAAACTGCGACGTTCCATTGTGTCTCCTGAATTCGACTGCGGTTCGAAACTGCGGTCCGGCGCGGCCGCATATGTACATGTCCGGTTCCCGATGCCATCGCGGGCCGGCCGAATGGCAAACCGTTAAACATTAGCAGCAACTTCGGCTTTTGAATAGCCAATCTTCATACCGGTCGCAAACCGCCCGGAGGGTGTCCGCCTGCACGCGCCGACAGCATGCGGCCTGTACATACGCGCGACAGGCACGCGGATTCGCTTGACGGGCCGGGTGGCTTGTTCGATCATCGGCGCGGCGGCCCGGGTCCATCCGGGCCACAGCATCCGACACCAACCGACAACGGAGATCCACCCTCATGAAACGACTGATCCTGGCAGCCCTGCTGGCCGCGAGCGCCGCCGGCGCCGTGCAGGCCGACGACGCCCTGAAGGCCGTCATCGGCGGCGAACACCGCGCCGCCAATGCCGCGCGCGATACCTGGCGCCATCCGTACGAGACGCTGACCTTCTTCGGCATCAAGCCGACCATGACGGTGGTGGAGCTGTTGCCCGGCGGCGGCTGGTACACCGAGATCCTCGCGCCCTACCTGCGCGAGAAGGGCAAGTACATCGGCGCCGGCCAGGCGAACGAGCCGGGCAAGAAAAGCGGCCTCGCCTTCCGTGCCAAGCTCGACGCCAACCCTGCGCTGTACGGCAAGGCCGCCATGGGCGTGTTCGAGCCGCCGAGCCGCTACGAGATCGCGCCGGCCGGCAGCGCCGACATGGTCCTCACCTTCCGCAACATCCATAACTTCATCGGCGCCGGCGACGAGGCGGTGAAAACCACGTTCAAGGAAATCCACAAGGTCTTGAAACCGGGCGGCGTGCTGGGCGTGGTCGAGCACCGCCTGCCGGCCTCGATGAAGCAGGACGAGAAAGCGTCGAGCGGCTATGTGCACGAAGCCTACGTCATCAAGATGGCCGAAAGCGCAGGCTTCAAGCTGGCGGCGAAATCGGAAGTGAACGCCAATCCGAAGGACACGGCGAATCACGAAAAGGGCGTATGGACGCTGCCGCCGGTGCTGGCCAACAAGGACAAGGACCGCGAAAAGTACCTGGCCATTGGCGAGAGCGACCGGATGACGCTCAAGTTCGTCAAGCAGTGATCGCCGGCTGAGGTATCGGCAGGGTGGACGCACCGTGTCCACCCGACAGGAAACGGGGCCGTCCGAACCGGACCGCCCCGTTTTATTTTACGGCTTCGCCTTCGGCTGCTTCACGGGCGTGAACAGCAGGTCGTGGAAGTCGTAACTGAAGTCGGTCTCGGCCGATACCGCCTTCATCTTCACGTGCTCGATGCTGCCGTCATGATCGAGCGCGAAGGTCGCGTATGCGTCGGCGTTGAAGTTGCGCTCCTTCCAGCGCACGATGAAGGTGTCGTGCTGGAAGTGCTCCATCTCGCCCGTCAGGTCGGGCGTGCGCGAGAAGGACATGACCAGCTTCTTGCCCTCGCGCCTGATGTTCATCGTGCCGTACCACGGGTCGCTGTAGTTGCCTTCGTAGGCGCCGAGCGCCAGCGCGGGCTTGGACGTCGCCACGCGCGTGTCCGCGGCCTGCTTCAGGCGCGCCAGCTCCTCGGCGTGCTTGCGCTCCTCGTCGTCGGCGACGAGCTTGATCCAGTCGGTCGGCGCGCTGCCCGTCATGAACCGGTCGAGCAGGCGGTATTGCAGTGCGTTGAGCGCGCCCCCGCTTTCGGCGTTGGTGAGAATGGCCACGCCCAGCCTCGACTCCGGCACCAGCAGTACGCGCGAATAGAAACCCTGCAGCGCGCCGCCGTGCATGGCGATCAGCTGGCCCTTGTAGTCGCGCAGCTGGAAGCCCAGGCCGTAGGCGGCGAAATTGGCCTTCGTCGCGGCCAGCGGACCTTTCGGCTGGGCGATCTTCATCGGCGTCTGCGCGGTCCACATCTCGCGCGACTGCGCCTCGGAGAACAGGCGCAGCTCCTTGCCGTCCGCGCCTTTCCTGCCCGCGACACGGCCGCCGTCGAGCAGCACCGTCATCCAGCGCGCGATGTCTTCGGCATTCGTGTTGATGCCAACCGCGCCGACCGCGTTATCGACCGGCAGTGGCTTGACGGCGGCGATCCTGCCATTGATCTTGCTGTGCGCGTGCGAGGCATTCGGGTTGGCGGCATTCTCCAGCAGGCTGGTGGTGGTCGTGTTCATGCCCAGCGGGGCCAGGATGCGCTCGCGCACCGTGTCGCCCCAGGACTTGCCGGACTTGCGCGCGATGATCTTGCCGGCCACGATGTACAGCAGGTTGTCGTAGGCATAGCCGTTGCGAAAGCTCGTCGCCGGCTTTATGTAGCGCAGGCGCTCGATGATCTCGTCGGTGGTGAACGTCGTCGTCGGCCACCAGAGCAGGTCGCCGGCGCCCAGGCCCAGGCCGCTGCGGTGGGTCAGCAGGTCGCGCACCGTCATCTCGCGCGTGACGTAGGCGTCGTACATCTGGAAGTCGGGCAGGTGCTTGACGACCGGGTCGTCCCATTGCAGCTTGCCCTCGTCGACCAGCATCGCCAGCGCGGCCGCGGTGAACGCTTTCGAATTCGAGGCGATCTCGAACAGGGTCCTGCCGTCGACCCTGGCCGGCTCGCCGAGTTTGCGCACGCCGAAGCCGCGCGCGGCGACGACCTTGCCGTCCTTGACGACGGCGATCGCGATGCCGGGCACGTCGAAGGCTTGCATGACGCGGCCGACGTCCTGCTCCAGGTCGTGGGCGGCCGCGACGGCGGGGGCCGCTGCGGGCGTGGCTACGGCCGGCGCCGCTGCCGTCCGGGCATGGGCGCCGGCGGCGCAAGACGCGATCAGGATCGCGGCGGCAATGCGTTGCATGTGGTGCACTCTTCGTTTCCTTTGCTGGTCCGGCCGTCTCCCGGCGTCTTGGCCTGCACCTGCCTGGTTTACACGTGTTTACTGCGCGGTCATCGCCTTGTCGACGCTCGCCTGCGTCTCGGGGTGATAGCGCGCGCGCGCCGCCTTGTACACGCCCTCGGCCCAGGCACGGTCCTGCGGGTGCGCGCGCAGCGCCGTGTAGAGCGGCACCACGAACTTCTTGCGGCCGACGCTATGCAGGAAAGCGTGGATCTGCGGGCGGATCTCGCGGTAGCCGGCGTGCACCGCCGCGCGGTAGAAGCGGAAGGCGACCTCGTTGTTGCGGGTCCTGGCCAGCCCGAAGGCGGCGTCGAGTTCCTTCAGGCGTGCGGCATCGGTCTTGTTGTCGATGTCGTTCAGGAACTTCATCCACTCGTTGGCGCTCCAGTGCTGCGTGTCGAGTCTTGCCGTCGGCAGCTCGCCCTTGAGCCAGGCGGCGGTCGCCGCATCGAGCGCCACCAGGCGCTGCGACTTGGCGTACCTGGCGCTGGCCGGGATGCCCGGGCCGTACAGCCATTCGTCGAGTTCGGCGTCGCCCATGACCTGCGGATGCCTGGCCAGCAGGTTGGTGCGCAGGTAGGCGATGAACTGCTCCGTGGTCACGCTCTGGAAGGCATGGTTGTCGAACCAGCCGCGCAGGAATGGATCGAACACGGCGCGGCCGGCGCGCTCTTCCAGCGTGCGCAGGAGCCAGGCGCCCTTCGGATAGGCCAGGCCTTCGTCGGTATGGGTGTCCGAACCGGTATCCGGGCCGCGCGTGAGCAGGGCCTGCTTCGCCCGCGGGATGTCCTTGAGCGACTCGATCGCTTCTTCCTGCTCGAGCTGCAGGTTCATCGTCGCCACTTCTTCGCCGTACAGCTTTTCCAGGATGCGGGTCGTCACATAGGTGGTAAAGCCTTCGTTGAGCCACCAGTGCTTCCACGAGGCGTTGGTCACCAGGTTGCCCGACCAGCTGTGCGCCAGTTCATGCGCGATCAGGTCGACCAGGCTGCGGTCGCCCGCGATCATGGTCGGCGTGAGGAAGGTCAGGCGCGGGTTTTCCATGCCGCCGATCGGGAACGAGGGCGGCAGCACCAGCATGTCGTAGCGCCCCCAGCGATACGGGCCGTAGAGCGATTCGGCGGCGGCGACCATCTTCTCGGTGTCGGCCAGCTCATAGGCGGCGGCCTCGATGCGTCCCGGCTCGGCATAGACGCCGGTGCGTCCCCCGAGCGTGCGTGCTTCCAGTTCGCCGATGCCGATCGCCAGCAGGTAGGAGGGAATCGGCTGCGGCATGTTGAATTTCCAGCCGCCCTTCCCGGTCGCGGCCGGATCGTTGTCGGCGCTCATCACCACGCGCAGGCCGGCGGGCGCGTCGATGCGCGCGGTGTAGGTGAAGCGCACCGACGGCGTGTCCTGCACCGGTGCCCAGGAGCGCGCGTTGATCGCCTGAGACTGGCTGAACATGAAGGGACGCTTGCCCGACAGGGTCTGCGCGGGGGTGAGCCACTGCAGGGCGCTGGCGGTGGGCGCGGTGCGATAGTAGATGCGCACCTTCGGCGCCTGCTTCGGCAAGTCGATGCGCAGGGCGCGGCCCTTCTCCTGGTCGAATTTGCCGAGCATGTAGCGCACGCTGGTCCAGCGTCCGCCGGCGTCCTGGGCTTCGATTTTCGCGATCGTCAGCTCGCGCGTGTCGAGGTCGAGGCGGCGCGCGTCTTTATCGAGCCAGTCGAGCGTCAGCTCGGCGTGGCCGGCCAGCGTCTTTTTCGCGAAATCGGCCTTCAGGTCGAGGTGCAGGGCGCGCGTCCTGACCTGGTCATGGTTGGCGTAGCTGAGCGGGTCGGGTGCCAGGTCGAGCGCGTGGGCGGCGCCGTGCAGGCCAAGGAGCGCGCAAGCGGTGGCACGCAGGAGGGAGCAGATAGGCATGTGATCGAAAGGCTGAGCGAAGGGCGCGAGAAGAATAGCATTGATGGGGGCGGCGCGAAAGCCGGCGCGCCGGACGACGCTGCCTGGTTCGGGGAGCCGGATCATGGGTCAGCCTGCAATGCTCACCGCCAGCGCGTCATCCACTTGTCGTAAAACCCGAGGTCGCGCGGCACGGCGCCGGGAATGGCGCAGATCGCGCCGGCGAATTCGTTGGCGCGCGCCAGTGTCAGCGCCAGCGGCCAGCCGCGCGCGCGCCCCAGCAGGAAAATGGCCGAGAACGCGTCCCCGGCGCCGACCGTGTCGATGACGAATGCCGGCGGCGGCGTGTCGCGCGTGTCGATCGTGACGCCGCCGGCGCCGAAGTACACCGAGCCGCGGTGGCCCAGGGTGACGATCAGCGCCTCCAGTCCGAACATCTGCAGCAGCGCGCCGCA
The DNA here is from genome assembly GCF_042656795.1 of Massilia jejuensis. Taxonomy (NCBI): domain Bacteria; kingdom Pseudomonadati; phylum Pseudomonadota; class Betaproteobacteria; order Burkholderiales; family Oxalobacteraceae; genus Massilia; species Massilia jejuensis. The sequence continues at coordinate 96,303 of NZ_JBHSMS010000058.1, forward strand.
GGCCGAGCGCGTTTCGCCGGCCGCCATCGGCGGGTCGTTCGGGCCGAGCTGGAAGTACCAGCCGAACAGCGCCTGCAGTTCGTCTTCGTTGACCTTGGCGATGTCGGCCGCATGCAGCGAGTCCGAGACGATGCGCTCGTCCACCTGGCCGTCGCGCATGTTCACGTCGAGAAAGCGCATCGCCTTGGTGCTCGAGAGCAGCGCCTTGAGGGTGCCGCGCGCGCGCTCGCCGCGCTGGGCCAGGGTGCCGAAATAGAAGGCGCCGGCCTCTATCGTGGCCGCTGCCGCCAGCGCTTCCTCGCGCGCGATGTAGTCATAGGCCTGGTTCGGCACGATCACGAAGCGGTGCCCTTGCGGGCCGCGTTCGACGATCACGCGGCCGGTCTCCTCGATCGTGTCGCGCTGCAGGCCGGAGCGCGCCATGGCGAAGCGCTCGAATTCGGCCGCGATGGTCGCGCCGTTGCGGTCGCTGCCCACGCGCGTGATCATCAGTTGCGGCGCCATGAAGGCGGCCAGGTGGCGCGCGACGTTGAAGGGCGCGCCGCCGACGAGCTGCTCGGTGGCGAAGTCGTCGACCAGGGCTTCCCCGAAGACGAGGGTGGCGGCCGTGCCCGTGTTGTCGAGGCAGCGGTGCGCGCCGCTCATGCTTCGATTGGCGCCGTGTCGCGGAACGATGGCCGCTCGTTGAGCTTGTCGAACAGTTTCGCCAGGTTCGGGTAATCGCCGCGCCAGCCGATCTCGGGGAAGCGGAACGACAGCCAGCCGAGCGCGCAGCCGACGGCGACGTCGGCCAGCGTGTAGGCCTTGCCCATGCAGAAAGGCTGCTCGCCGAGTTTCTCGGACATGACCGCCAGGCCCGCATGCACCTTGCCCAGCTGGCGCTCGATCCACTGCGGGCTCTGCTGCTCTTGCGGGCGCAGCGTCCTTTCCAGGCGCACCAGCACGGCCGCGTCCAGGACGCCGTCGGCCAGCGCTTCCCACACCTTCACGTCGGCGCGGTCGCGTCCGTTGCCGTTGGCGGGCAAGAGCTTGCAGACGGGCGTGAGCGTGTCGAGGTACTCGGCGATCACGCGCGAATCGTACAGGGCGCTGCCGTCTTCCATGACCAGGCAGGGTACCTTGCCCAGCGGATTTGACTGGTGGACCTGGGTCTCGGCGCTCCAGACGTTGTCGAGCGCGAACGAGTAGTCGAGCTTCTTTTCCGCCATCACGACGCGGACCTTGCGCACATAGGGACTGGTATTCGAACCGATGAGTTTCATAGATGCTCGGAAAGAGGAATTTAATGAGAGTATAACATCGGCCCGGCTGCCGAAAACGGCCATGCAGGCCCGTTTCGCTGTGCCCGCAACAAGGCCCCGGATGCGCTCCAGTGGTAAAATCCGCGTTTTTGCACGGACCGCCCGCCATGACCGCTACCGCCCCACTCTCTTCCCTGTCGGCACTGTCGCCGCTCGATGGCCGTTACGCGGCCAAGACCGACAAGCTGCGCCCGATCCTGTCCGAAGCCGGCTTCATGCACCACCGTGTCATGGTCGAGATCGCGTGGCTGCAGGCGCTGGCGCAGGCGGGCTTCGACGAGATCAAGCCGTTTTCCGGCGAAGCGCGCGCCCACCTCGACGCCATCGCCGCAGGTTTCGACGAAGCCGACGCAGCACGCATCAAGGAAATCGAAGCGGTCACCAACCATGACGTCAAGGCCGTCGAGTACTGGCTCAAGGAGCAAGTCAAGGATGTGCCGGAACTGGTCGCGGCCAGTGAATTCATCCACTTCGGCTGCACCTCGGAAGACATCAACAACACCAGCCACGGCATGATGCTCAAGGCCGCGCGCGACACCGTCATGGTCCCGGCCCTGCAGGGCATCATCGCCAAACTGACCGAGATCGCCCACGCGAATGCGGCGCTGCCGATGCTCTCGCGTACCCACGGCCAGACGGCCAGCCCGACGACCCTCGGCAAAGAATTCGCCAACGTCGTCGCACGCCTGCAACGCGCCGCCAAGCGCATCGCGGATGTGGAAATCCTGGGCAAGATGAATGGCGCGGTCGGCAACTACAACGCCCACCTGTCGGCCTATCCGGGCTTCGACTGGCCGGCCTTCTCGAAGGACGTGATCGAAGCGCGCCTCGGCTTGACCTTCAACCCGTACACGATCCAGATCGAGCCGCATGACTACATGGCCGAAATGTTCGACGCCATCGCGCGCGCCAACACCATCCTGCTCGACCTGAACCGCGACATCTGGACCTATGTGTCGCTCGGCTATTTCAAGCAGAAGTTGAAGGCGGGCGAGATCGGTTCGTCGACCATGCCGCACAAGGTGAACCCGATCGACTTCGAAAATTCCGAAGGCAACCTGGGCCTGGCCAATGCGATGCTGCGCCACATGGCGGAAAAGCTGCCGGTCTCGCGCATGCAGCGCGACCTGACCGATTCGACCGTCCTGCGCAATATCGGCGTCGCCTTCGGCTACACGCTGCTGGCCTACGACAGCTGCCTGCGCGGCTTGAACAAGCTGGAAGTCAACGCGGCCCGGCTGGAAGCCGACCTCGATGCGAACTGGGAAGTGCTGGCCGAACCGGTGCAGACCGTGATGCGCCGCTACGGCATCGAGAATCCGTACGAGCAACTGAAGGAACTCACGCGCGGCAAGGGCATCACGAAAGAAGCGCTGCGCGAATTCATCGGCACGCTGGCGGTGCCGCAGGAAGCCAAGGACTCGATGCTGGCGATGACACCGGCCAATTACACGGGCCTGGCGGCGGCCTTGGCCAAGGCAATCTGAACCGGCGTCATCCATCGAAAAAACCCGCATCGTCTCGATGCGGGTTTTTTTATGTCCCTGGGAGCCGGATCAATCCTGCCACACCAGCTTCACCCCCAGCTCGCGTCCCAGTTCGATGCGGTTGGCGATCGACCTGAATTCCGCATGGCCGCCATTCAGATTGCGCCCCACCACCGACACTTCGAGATGCGGCCGCAGGCGCCACCCGAAACGCGCGTCGAGCGCCCAATAACCCGGCACGGCCGGATGTTCGAGCGCCGCCACCTTGCGCAGCGCCACTTCGAGCTCGCGCTTGTCGTCGAGGCTGTAGTTGGAACGCAGCTGCAGCGTATGCTCCGGATTCTTGCCGCTATTGAAAGGGCCGGCCAGGTCGTTGCTGCCGGCTTTCAAGCGCAGGTTTTCATGCAAGGCCGTATAACCGGCCGACATGCGCCAGGCGCCGCTCAGCTGGTAACTGCCCCACATCTCGATACCGGTCGCCGCGCCCTCCATCAAGCTGCCGAAGGTGATGAAGGTACGGGTCGGATCGACTTCCTGGGTGCGCAGGTGGTCGTATTCGTTGTGGAACAGCGTGGCCGAAAAGGAGAGCCCGGCCAGTGGCTGGCCGCGGTAGCCGAGTTCGAACACGTTGGCCACTTCGGCGCGCACCCGCGGGCCGCCGCGCAACAGGTAGGGCGGGCGTCCCGGCACATACGCGTCGACGTCGAGCCGGGTCGGCGCGCGCACGGAGCGCGAACGCGCCGTCCACAGCGCGTGGCGCGGATGCACGCGCCACGCCAGGCGCGCCGTCGGCAGCAGTTCGTTGCCGGTGTAGTCGTTGCGCTCGATGCGGGCGCCGAGCGTGAGGCGCAGGTCGGGACGCAACGCGATTTCATCCTGGGCGAACAGGCTGGCCCAGGTCTGCTCGTCGCGCGCGGGCAGGAAGGCAATGACTTCGCTGTTGGCCACATCGTCCCAGCTATGCCGGTAGTTCAAGCCCCAGACCAGGCTGTGCGCGCCCCAGGCCGGCAACGCATGCTGGAGTTGCACGTCGACGATGTCGAGCGACTCGGAAAAGGCCGGCGGCACGTCGCGCCGCGTGTGGTCGATATAGGCTTGCACGGCGAGGCGCCCGCCGCCGGCCAGGACGCGTTCCCAGCGCCCGGCCAGGTTGGCGCCGTGGGTATCGATGTCGCCCAGGCGCAATGCGGTGCCGGTGACGACAGCGCCCGGTTCCGGCTGCTCCAGTTCGCCGCGGTAGGCATTGCCGTTGACACTGAAGACATCGCCGCCGCGCTGCCAGTCGGCGCGGAAACCGACTTGCGCCTGGTTCCAGGCATCGTTGACGCGCGTGCCCGCGGCCGTGTCGCCATGCGTGCGGGTGAGCACCTTGCCGTACACCCGCCAGCGGGCGTCGCCGCGACGCCCGCCCTGGCGAAAGGCAACGTCGCCGCCATCGCTGGCACCATGCAGCACCGCCAGGCTGCCCTGGCTTGCCTGCGCCGAGCGCGTGATGATGTTGATCACGCCATTGACGGCATTGACGCCCCACATGGTGCCGCCCGGTCCGCTGATGACCTCGATCCGTTCAACATCTTCCAGCATCACGTCCTGCATGTCCCAGAACACGCCGGAAAACAGCGGCGCGTAGACCGAGCGGCCATCTATCATGACCAGCAATTTGTTCGGAGCACTGTTACTCGAGCCATTCAAGCCGCGCGCGCTGATCGAATAAGCGTAGCTGCTGAGCTGGCCCACGTGCAGGCTGGGCGCCAGGCGCAGCGCATCGGGAATGCTGCGCGCGCCGGCCTGGCGGATGTCGTCGCCGCCGATGACGAAGACCGAGGCCGGCGCGTCCTGCAGGTGCTCCGGCTTTTTCGATACCGACGTCACCTGGATATTCGCCAGTTCCTCGATCGACAAGTCGGCGAAATCGGCAGCTTGCGGATCGCCGGCCTGCGCGTGGCTCGCCAGCGCGGCGGCGAGCGGCACGACCAGTGCGCGCAGGCGCGGCCGGCGAAGGGAAGAAAAAATGGTCATACGATTCCTCGGCAGGGATTCAGAACCTGCCCTGCCGGGACAGGTTCTTCGACCGTTTTTATGTGAATACGCGCTTACTTCGATTTTACATTCACCCCGGGCCGCTGCTGTGCACGTTTGACAATCCGTGCTAGTGTACGAAAAGAAATATCTCTATGGCGAGCACGCTTCCGCCTTTTTTGCTATAGTTTAGTTCTAGTCAGTACTAACTCTCGGCCTCCTCATGCAGCGTTATTCCCTTCCCGCGATCGTCCTGCACTGGCTGATCGCTTTCCTGATCATCGGCAACTTCACGCTGGGCCTGGTGATGACCGATATTCCGGGGCTGACGCCGGCCAAGCTGCGTTATTTTTCTTGGCATAAATGGGCGGGGGTGACGATACTGCTGTTGGCGACCTTGCGCCTGCTGTGGCGCCTGCGCTGCCGCCCGCCGGCCGATCCGGCAACCCTGCCCGCCTGGCAAATCCGCGCCGCCCACTTGCTGCACGGCGTGCTGTATGGATTGATGTTCGCCGTACCGCTGTCCGGTTATTTCTACAGCCTGGCCGCCGGCGTGCCGGTGATGTATTTCGGCCTGTTCCCGTTGCCGGTCCTGATCGGCGCCGACCCGGTACTGAAACCGGTGCTGGGCGCCCTGCACTACTGGCTCAACATGGCCTTGGCGGCATTGGTCGCCGTGCACGTGCTGGCGGCGTTCAAGCATTGGCTGATCGACCGCGACGGCATCATGGGCCGGATGCTGCCCTTTTCGACGAATAAGGAATGATCATGAACCCTGTACGCGCCCTTGCGCTTGCCTCGCTGTTCGCCAGCACCCTCGCCGGCGCCGCCGCGCTCAAGACCGACCCTGCCAACAGCCGCGTCACGGTCGTGTTCAAGCAAATGAACGTGCCGGTCGAAGCCAGCTTCAAATCCTTCACGGCCGGAATCGACTACGATGCCGCCAGGCCGGAAGCGGCGAAGGCAAGCGTCGATATCCAGACCGCCAGCATGGACCTGGGCGACGCCGACTACAATCGCGAGGTGGCCAAGAAGGAGTGGTTTAATACGGCACAGTTCCCGAAAGCGAGTTTTGTGTCGACCTCGATCAAGTCGGCCGGTCCGGGCAAGCTCAATGTGGCCGGCAAGCTGACGATCAAGGGCAAGACCGCCGACGTCAACTTTCCGCTGACGGTGAAGACCGACGGCGGAAAACACCTGTTCGAAGGACAGCTGCCGATTCGCCGGCTGGCTTTCAATATCGGCGAAGGCGAGTGGAAAGACACCAGCATGGTCGCCGACGAAGTTGTCATCAAGTTCCGCGTCAGCGCGGGAAAATAACCGATTCACCCACCAAGAGATCTCCATGAAACTCAACAAGCTCCTCATCGCCACCGTCCTTGCCACCGGCGCCGGCTTCGCCGCGGCTGCCGTCGACACCTACAAGATCGACCCGAGCCACACCTATCCGAGCTTCGAAGCCGACCACCTGGGCATCTCGGTCTGGCGCGGCAAGTTTACCAAGACCGATGGCACCATCACGCTCGACCGCGCGGCCAAGACCGGCAGCTTCGACATCACGGTCGACATGAACAGCGTCGATTTCGGCCACCAGAAGATGAACGAGCATGCGCGCAAGCCTGACATCTTCGACGTTGCTCAATACCCGACGGCAACCTTCAAGGGCAACAAGCTGCGCTTCGAGGGCGACAACCTGGTCGCCGTCGAAGGCAACTTCACCCTGCACGGCGTGACCAAGCCGCTGACCCTGAACATCGCCAAGTTCAAGTGCATCCAGCACCCGATGCTGAAACGCGAAGTCTGCGGCGCCGACGCGCACGGCATCTTCCAGCGCAGCGATTTCGGGATCAATTTCGGCTTGCCGAATTTCTCGCCGGAAGTGCGCCTGGCGATCCAGGTCGAAGCCGTCAAGCAGTAAGCAGGCCGGCCAAATGAAAAGCCCCGCTGCCTTTCGGCAGCGGGGCTTTTTACATTAGCGCAGGTATTAGCGCAGGTAATAGCCTGGATTAACGGCCGTCACGGTCGAAGTCGCCTGGAATGGCGCGCTCGACCTTGTGCCATGCGGCACGGCTGGCCGACTTGGCCTGGTCCCACGACAGGCGCGAATTGCCCTTGGTGGTGTTCCACTCGTCGGCCAGCTGCGCCTCGTTCTGGTCGTAGCTGCCTGGGTAACGGCTCTTGCCGTTGTAGCCCAGTGCGTAGGCAGGCTGGTAGTCGTCATAGGTATAGCCAGGGGTGTATTCCGGCTGGGTCTGGTAAGTATTACGCCAGTGCGCATCTTCCTGGGCTGGATTGACCAGGCCGCCGACGCCCTTGCCGGCCATGCCGCCCACCGCCGCGCCGACACCGGCACCGACCACCATGCCGATCGGGCCGCCAACGGCGCCGATGGTGGCGCCGGCCGCCGCGCCGCCGCCCGCGCCAATGCCCTTGGCCAGGTTATGCTCGCTGCGCTCGTCGTCCGGCTTCGCGTTGACGACTTCGCCGACGCCGCGGCCAGTCGCGCCACCCGCCAGGCCGCCGATCACCGCGCCTGCCGCCATGCCGACCGGGCCGCCGACGGCACCGATGGTTGCACCGGCAACCGCGCCGCTGGCGCCGCCGACGCCTTGCGCCAGGTGATGGTCGTTCAGGTCGTCGTTACCCTTCGGGTTGACGACTTCGCCAGCGCCACGGCCGGCAGCGCCGCCCGCCAGGCCGCCGACGACGGCGCCCGCTGCCATGCCGATCGGGCCGCCGACGGCGCCGAGTGCGGCGCCGGTCGCTGCACCGGCGGTGGCGCCAGCGCCCTTGGCCAGGTGGTGTTCGTTCAGGTCGTCACCGGCTTTCGGGTTGACCACTTCGCCCACGCCCTTGCCGGCCATGCCGCCGGTGATGCCACCGATGGCGGCGCCTGCGACGGTACCGATCGGACCGGCAGCCGAACCGATCGCGGCACCGGCGAGTGCACCGCCGACGGCGCCGACGCCGGTACCGATGACGTGCGAGCCGCCATGTTCGGTCCACGAACGCTCGATGTGGGCAGCGTCATCGTCCGAACGGGCATTCACGCCCATCAGGATGCCGCCCGACTTGATGCCTTCTTCATAGTGTGCTGCGCGTTCTTCCGGAATGCCGGCACCGATCAGCGCGCCGATCAGGCCGCCGGTCAGGCCACCGGCGCCGGCACCGGCCAGGGCTGCGGCCAGCGGGCCGGCCACGACCAGGCCGACGCCCGGCAGCACGAGGGTGGTACCGACGGCGGCGATGCCTGCCAGGACGGCGCCAATGGTGCCGCCGATGCCTGCGCCGATGCCGGCGCCTTCAGCGGCTTTGCTGCCCAGTTCGGTATCGGTATCGCCGAAGTGGGTCTTGCGGGTCGAATCCGACATCATCAGGTTGACGTCGTCCTTGCTGTAACCACGGTCGGAGACCGAGCTATACGCGCGCTCTGCGCTGGCGCGGTCCGGGAACAGGCCGGTGACCATGCGCGAATTCTGCTTATCGGTGTCGTAGCTCATGATGTATCCCTTTCAAAGGTGTCTGTAGTGCGGTCAGGTCTTGCAACAATGGGTTGCCAGTGGTCGAACAATAGGCCCCGCACCCGCACTCTTCTGTACGCTGACGCACTCACTTCAGGACATTCCAAATGGAAACATATCGTTAAAAAAAATCGGCTCGCGGAACACGATTTATAGATTCATCGTCTAACGTTCGTTGCCGCACCGACCCGACATCTTGTCGGTCTGTAGACTTTTTTACATGGTCAACGCAGTCAATTGGCCTCGGGTAGGTTTCTATTACTATGAGGAGGAATGAAAATGCTATTTATTATCTGGATCGTCGTCGGTGGTATCCTCGGTTGGCTGGCAAGCATGGTCATGAAGACCGATGCTGAGCAGGGCATGATCCTGAACGTTGTGGTTGGTATCATCGGCGCCTTCCTGGGCGGCTGGTTGCTTTCCCCACTGTTCGGTTCCGGGACCATCAATTCCGATGACTTCAGCGTGTCGTCGCTGCTGGTTTCGTTCCTGGGCGCTGTTATCCTGCTGGCTATCGTCAACCTGCTGCGTCGCGGCCGCGTTCGTTAATCAGTGGTTTGCCCCACATAACCAACGCTTTCACGCGTTGGTTTTTTTTCGTCTGAAATTTTTGTGAGCACTATGCTATGAGCACCAATAAAGTCGGCATCTCCGTCATCAGCTGCGTCCTGACGCTCGTTGTCGGCTTTCTGGCGCTGAATTTCATGCCAAGCGAAAAGCAGATCGAAACCCAGCTCACACGCCAGTACGATATCCACGACGCCCAGTTCCGGCGCTCGATGGGGGTGTTGCTGGGGCCTCCCATCATCGAAGGCAACAAGGTCGACACCCTCCTCAACGGCAACCAGATTTTCCCGGCCATGCTCGCGGCCATCCGCGGCGCCGAAAAGACGATTACCTTCGAAACCTATATCTATTGGTCGGAAACGATCGGCGAGGAATTTTCCGCTGCCCTGGCCGAGCGCGCGCGCGCCGGCGTCAAGGTCCATGTCATGCTCGATTTCATCGGCAGCATGAAGATGAATGACGAGGCGATGCAAAAAATGCGCGACGCCGGCGTGCAATTGCAGCGCTATCACAAGCCGGCATGGTGGAAGCTTGCCCGCTTGAACAACCGCACCCACCGCAAACTCTTGATCGTCGACGGCAAGATCGGTTTTACCGGCGGCGTCGGCATTGCCGACCAGTGGCGCGGGAACGCCGCAAACGATAAGGAATGGCGCGATACCCATTTCCGCGTCGAAGGCCCGGTCGTCGGCCAGATGCAAGCCGTGTTTACCGATAACTGGACCAAGTCCACCGGCGTCGTGCTCGACGGCGCTCCCTATTTTCCGCCCTTGAAGGCGGTCGGCTCGATGCCGGCCCAGATGTTTTCCAGCTCGCCCACCGGCGGCAGCGCCAGCATGCACCTGATGTACCTGATGGCGATCACCGCCGCGCGCACCTCGATCGACATGTCGGCCTCGTATTTCGTCCCCGACGACCTGGCCATCCGCGCCCTGGCCGCGGCCGCGAAACGCGGCGTCAAGGTGCGCATCATCGTGCCGGGCAAGGAAATCGATGCCGGCATCGTGCGTCTGGCCTCGCGCGAACGCTGGGGCGACATGCTGAAGGCCGGTGTCGAGATCGCCGAATACCAGCCGACCATGTACCATGTCAAAGCGCTGGTGGTCGACGCGCTGATGGTCTCGGTCGGTTCGACCAACTTCGACAACCGCTCGTTCAGCATCAACGACGAAGCCAACCTGAACGTGCTCGATCCCGAGTTCGCCCGTGCACAGGTGCACGTGTTCGAAAACGACTGGAAAAAGGCGCGGCGCATGACGCTGGCGGCCTGGAACAACCGCTCGTGGACGGAAAAGATCAGCGGCGAATTCGCATCGCTGTTCGGCTCGCAACTGTAAATACCGCGTGCACGCCGCCGGCGTGCCGGGGAAATATCGGTTGACGAGCTGGCGGGGGATTAACGATACTCTCGGGATGCCCTGTCAGGGTATCCGATAACCCTCCTGATCGATCGCGAATGAAAAAGACTCTCCTCTCGCTAGCCATTCTTACCACCTTCGCCGCACAAGCGGACGAAGGCATGTGGATGCCGCAGCAGCTGCCACAAGTAGCCCAGCAACTGAAAGCCGCCGGCCTCGAACTCGATCCCGCCGCGCTGACCAAACTGACCGAATTCCCGATGGGCGCGATCGTCAGCCTGGGCGGCTGCTCGGCCTCGTTCGTGTCGCCGCAGGGCCTGGTCGTCACCAACCACCATTGCGTCTACAACAGCATCGCCGTCAACTCGACGCCGCAGCGCGACTTGCTGGCCAACGGCTTCCTGGCCAGGACCCTGGCCGAAGAAGTGCCGGCATCGCCCGGCAGCCGCGTGTTCGTGACCGAGGAAGTGACCAATGTCAGCGACCGGATCATCGACGCCAGGGTCGCCAAGCTGAGCGGCAAGGCGCGTATCGACGCGATCGAAAAGAACCAAAAAGAAATGGTTGCAGCCTGCGAACAAACGCCGGGCTACCGCTGTACCGTGGCCAGCTACTACGGTGGCCTCGAGTTCTACCGCCTGAAGCAGCTGGAAATCCGCGACGTGCGCCTGGTGCATGCGCCACCGTCGGGCGTCGGCAAGTTCGGTGGCGATACCGACAACTGGATGTGGCCGCGCCACACCGGCGACTACGGTTTCTACCGCGCCTACGTCTCGAAAGACGGCAAGGCCGCCGACTATGCGACCGACAACGTTCCCTACGTGCCGAAGCACCACCTCAAGATCGCCACCGAAGGCTCGAAGGAAGGCGATTTCATCATGGTGCTGGGCTACCCGGGCCGCACCAACCGCCATCGCCTGCCGTCGGAAGTGCAGTACACCTTCGACTGGAACTACCCGGCCTTCGTGCAAGCCTCGGGTGAAGTGCTCGCCATTATCGAGCGCGAGACGAAGAACGACCCGGCCGCCAAGCTCAAGTACGCCGGCCAGGTTGCCAGCGTCAACAACTACTACAAGAACCGCAAGGGCATGCTGACCTCCTACGGCGATAGCGATTTCCTGGCGCGCAAGACTGCCGAACACGCCGCCATGAAGGCCTGGGTCAACAGCGACGCCACCCGTAAAAAGCAGTTCGGCGCCGACATCGAAACCGTCGAAAAGCTGATCGCCGAGCGCGACAGCAACACGAAGGAAGGCTTCTACCTGGGCTACGCCCAGCCGCGCTTCCTCGCGTCGGCACGCAGCCTGTACCGCCTGGCCAACGAACGCACCAAGCCGGACGCCGCACGCAAGTCGGGCTACCAGGAGCGCGACATGGCGCGCATGACCTCGGTCATCACCGGCCAGGACCGCACCTATGACGAAAAGGTCGACAAGGCGCTGGTCATGCACTTCCTGGGCAAGTACCTGGCGCAGCCGGTGAAAGAGCAGGATGCCGCCTTCAACAAGGCCCTCGGCATCCGCGCCGGCATGAGCCAGGACGAACTGAAGGCCGCCATCGACACCATGTACGCCGGCTCGAAGCTGGCCAACAAGGATGAGCGCAGCGCATGGCTGAAGAAGACCCCTGCCGAGTTCAAGGCCAGCAACGACGCCTTCATCAGGGCAGCCGTCGCCATGTATGAGTCCGACCTGAAGGACGAAGCCAAGGCCGAAGAACTCGGCGGCAAGATCCAGAAGTCGTACGCCGCCTACATGAAGGCAAAGATCGCCTACATGAACAGCCGCGGCCAGGCCGTCTATCCGGACGCTAACGGCACCCTGCGCGTGACCTTCGGCAAGATCGCCGGCCGCGCCCACGGCGCCGACGGCACTGGCGCCTGGACCGCGTTTACCACCACCAAGGGCGTGGTCGCCAAGCATACCGGCGAAGGCGAATTCAATGCCCCGACCGCGCAGCTGGCCGCCATCAAGGCCAAGGACTTCGGCAAATATGTCGACCCAGCCCTGAAGACGGTGCCGGTGAACTACCTGGCGACGCTCGACATCACTGGTGGCAACTCGGGTTCGGCGGCGCTCAACAAGCGCGGCGAACTGATCGGCCTGGCCTTCGACGGCACCCTCGATTCGATCATTTCGGACTGGGATTTCAATACCGCCAACACCCGCTCGATCCAGGTCGACTCGCGCTACATGCTGTGGAACATGAAGCATGTGGACAAGGCCGATAACCTGCTCAAGGAAATGAACGCGCTGTAATCGGACGTTCGACGGAGGCGGCGCCTCCAGTGGAAAGCCACGCGGCCGCAAGGCGCGTGGCTTTTTTATTATTCGCTGCCAGTGACCTGCCTGCCATGGCGGCGACGCAGACGCACCGTTCCGTCAACCGGTGATGCCCGGTGGCGTATCTTCAGTGCAGGCAAGAGCGCCCATGCCGGGCACCCAAAAAAAACGCCGCGTCGAACGCGGCGGGTTCAGTCAGGCGATCATGCCTTCTTGTTGAGCCGGCTATGCCGCATGCTGTACAGGAAATAAGTCGCCACCGCCGCCGCCATCCACAGGAAAAACACGCGGAAGGTCGCCGGCGGCAAATCCTTCATGATGTAGAAGCAGGCGAGGATCGACAGTCCCGGGATGACGTACGGGCCGAAGGGCACGCGGAAGCCGTGTTCGGCGTCCGGCCCCTGCTTGGCGCGGATCACCGGCACCGCGACCGAGACGACGATAAAGGCCGTCAGCGTGCCCATGCTGACCATGTCCCACAGGAAGGTCGAATCGACCAGGCCGGCGATCAGGCCGACCACCAGGCAGACGATCACGGTATTGGCGACCGGCGCGCCGCTGCGCGGGTTCACTTTCTGGAAGGTCTTCGGGATCAGGCCGTCGCGGCTGATCGCGTACAGGATGCGGGTCTGGCCGTAGAGCGTCACCAGCGTCACCGAGAATACCGAGACCACGGCGCCGGCCGACAGCACCAGCGCCGGCCATGTCTTGCCGGTGACGTTTTGCAGGATCACGGACAAGCCGGCCTCCTGGCCCTCGAACAGGTGGGCCGGCTGGGCGCCCATCGCGGCCAGGGCGACGAGCAGGTAGAACAGGGTGACGATGACGAGCGCGGCCAGGATACCGGTCGGCACGTTGCGGCGCGGGTCCTTCACTTCTTCGCCGGCGGTGGCGATGGTGTCGAGGCCGATGAAGGAAAAGAACACGGTGCCGGCGGCGGCGGTGACGCCGGCCATGCCGGCCAGGCCCTTGCTGTCGTCGGCATTGAAGAAGGGCGTGAAATTGTTCGCATCGAAACCGGTGAAGGCGATCGCGGCAAAGAAGGCAAGAATGGCCAGCTTGATGACGACCATGACGGCATTCGTGGTGGCCGATTCCCTGGTGCCGCGCACCAGCAGGATGCAGCACATCATAATCAGCAGCACCGGCGGCAAGTTGAAGTTGCCGTACTGGACGCTTAGCTTGCTGTGGTCGGAGACGAACATGGGCGAGCGCAAATGGGCCGGGATTTCCCAGCCGAACGCGTTTTGCAGGAAATTGTTCAGGTAATCGGACCAGCCGATCGCGACCGCGCTGCCCGCCAGGCCATATTCGAGCAAGAGGCAGGCGGCAACGACAAAGGCGGCAAATTCGCCGACGGTGGCGTAGGCAAAAGAATACGAGGACCCCGAGGCCGGCACGCGACCCGCCAGTTCGGCATAGCACAGCGCGGTCAGGCCGGCGGTAATGGCGGCGATCAGGAAGGAAAGAATGACAGCCGGGCCGGCTTTCGGCACCGCTTCGACCATCGTGAAGAAGATGCCGGTGCCGACCGTGGCGCCGACGCCGATCATGGTCAGCGGGAACAGGCCCAGTGTACGGTTCAGGCCGCCACCATGGGCCTGGCTGTCTTCGTGCGCGCGTTCGGCCGGCTTGGTACGAACCAGCTTCTGGCCCAGTGTCAGATTCACGGAAATTTCCTTGTCGCTAAAAAATGGCTGAGCTCGAATCGCCGCCAAAGTTCGCGATTATAGGGCCGTTCAAGGGTTGTTGAGAAAATAGTTTTCCGTTAAAACTCCATTGGCCTTGCGCACCTGACGCGCTAGAATAGGCCCATTATTTCCCACTGACATCTCATGCGCCTGACACGCTTTTCCGACATCGGTTTGCGCGTGCTCATTTACCTCGAGCGCGCCGGCGAACGTCTGCATCCGGTGACGGTCGCCGAGATCGCCGCGCAATTCACGATCCCGCAAAACCACCTGGTCAAGGTGGTGGGCCACCTGGCGCGTGCCGGCTGGGTGCACGCGCTGCGCGGACGCAATGGCGGCCTGCGCCTGGCGGCCGACCCGCAGCAGCTGACGGTGGGCCAGGTGCTGCGCGAACTCGAGGGCGACAACGAACTCGTCGATTGCGCAGCGCTGCGCTGCGCATTGAACCTCGATTGCCAGATGCGCGGCGCCCTGAACGCCGGCATGCGCGCGTTTTACCAGGAGCTGGACCGCTACACGCTGGCATCGATCACCGCCGGCAGCACTGGCAAGCGGATCGTCGAGATGCACAAGATGTTCTGGCGTGGCACGGCCGCTGGTCCGGTTTGACCCGGCGCCTGGGTACCACCCCTTACAGCATCTGCACGCCGCGCCCGGCGAGGTTGCGCTGGGCCGGCTGCCCGTAGATCCGGATCGGACCCGAGCCGCTGGCCTGCGCGAACACCGACTGGCGTACGGTGGCCGAGATGCCGCCCGAGCCGCTGCTGGTCAGCTCGCCCTGCTCGGTCGTCAAGCCCGCCAGGTCGGCGCTGCCCGAACCGCTTACGCGCACATTGAGCGTGCGCACCGCGCCGCCCGTTCGCACCGTTCCCGAACCGCTGATCTGGATGCGCGCGTTGTCGCCGCGTACCTGGCCGAGCACGAGCCCGCCCGACCCGCTGACCTCCACCTGCATGCTGCGCGCGCGCAGCTCGCCGGCTTCGATCTTGCCCGAGCCCGCCACCTTGGCATCGAGTTCCGCGACCTCGCCCGACAGGCGCGTCACGCCCGAGCCGGCCAGGCGCACCGACAGCGGTTCGCCTTTCAGGTCGCGCACCGTCACATGTCCCGACCCGCCCAGGCGCAGGTGGTTCAGGCTCGGCACGGTGTAGGTGACTTTCAGGGGGACAGTGCTGCGCAGGCGTCCTTCGGTCCCGATGTACAGGGTCGCGCCGCGCGCCTCGGTGGTGACGTGGGACAGCAGGTTGCCGTCGCCCTCGACCACCAGCGATGGCGCAGCGCCCACGCGTACGTCGACGATCATCGCACCGCCCACTTCCAGTCCGGAGAGCGCGGCCACCTTGCGCACATCGCGCGCAGGCACGCCATTGCCGTCGACGCTCTTGCCGCTGAACGGCGTATGTAGCTCGAAGTCCTTGCCACTGGTGCCGGACGGCGTGGCAATGACGACGCAGCCGCCGAGGGCGGCGACACAGGCAAGGACGGGCAGGATACGCATGGGGAGGACCTTTCTGGTTGTGGTATGGACGCGTGCGCGCCGATGTTGCCACTCTGGAGAAGGTTCTCCCCGTCGTCATCCTGGAAGCGACGAACTGCGCGATTGGCGGCTTGAACCGTCAAAACGCGGCCATTACCGCTGGCCGAGGCGCGTTTCGCCGAACAGCGCCTTGTACTGGCGCGGCTGCGAGCGCCAGTACTGCGGCGGCGCCGTCACCTGCGCGCCCAGTTCGGCGGCCGCATGCCATGGCCAGCGCGGGTCGTAGAGCATCGCGCGCGCCAGCGCCACCATGTCGGCCTGGCCCGATTGCAGGATATGTTCGGCCTGCTGCGGCTCGGTGATCAGGCCGACGCCGATGGTCGGCATGTTCGTGTCGCGCTTGATGCGTTCGGCGAAGGCGATCTGGTAGCCGGCGCCGAGTGGAATCTTTTGCTGCGGCGAAACGCCGCCGCTAGAGACGTGGATGAAATGGCAGCCGCGCCCTGCCAGCTCCCTGCCGAAGCGCACGCTCTGCTCGATGTCCCAGCCGCCCTCGACCCAGTCGGAGGCCGAAATGCGCATGCCGACGCACATGCCCGGCACCGCCGCCAGCACCGCCTCGAATACTTCCAGTGGGAAGCGCATGCGGTTTTCCAGCGTGCCGCCGTAGTCGTCCTCCCTCCGGTTCGCCAGGGGCGACAGGAATTCGTGCAGCAGGTAGCCGTGCGCGCCATGCAGCTCGATGGCGTCCAGGCCCAGGCCCTGCGCGCGCCGCGCGGCATCGACGAAGCCCTGCTTGATGCGCTCCAGCCCGGCGGCGTCGAGCGCCAGCGGCACGGTTTCGCCATCGGCGTGCGGCACGGCCGATGGCGCAACGGTCTGCCAGCCGCCCGCTTCGTCCGGCGCGACGTTGGCGCCGCCTTCCCAGGGCACGGCGCTCGAGGCCTTGCGGCCTGCATGCGACAGCTGGATCGCGACCTTGATCGGCGAATGGCGGCGCACGGCCGCAATGACCGGCCGCAGCGCCTCCTGGTGATCATCCGACCACAGGCCCAGGTCGCCGGCCGAGATGCGGCCTTCGGGCGTGACGGCGGTTGCCTCGATGGTCAGGAGCGCCGCTCCCGACAGGGCCAGCTGGCCGAGATGGATCATGTGCCAGTCGGTCGCCAGGCCATCGATGGCCGAGTACTGGCACATGGGGGCGACGGCAATGCGGTTGGACAGTTCAAGGGGACCCAGCGCATAGGGGGTGAAAAGCTTGCTCATACGGACTCCGGTGTGATCGATCCTCTCAGTCTAGCGCGCCTGAGAGGATCCTGCAGGCGCCATCGATCCGGATGGCGCCTGCAGCGGGCAATCGCCGTGGAAAAGCCGACCGCATCACCGCCGCCACCACCCCCGCCAAAGCCGCGGATTGCGCGGCTTTGGCGGTTCAATCCACGCGCACCACCATCAAGCCGGCGCGCAATCCGACCCGCACATCCGGATTCGGAAACACCACCATCTCCTCCTCGTGGAACACCGAATAGACGGTCTCCCCGTCGGTGGCGATCACGTCGCCGCGCTTGAGCGCAGCGAAGTTGGCCGTCTCGCGGCTGAAGCCCATCCTGAAGTCGTCCGACAGCTTGACGATCTCCTGCGCCACCTTGAACACATGCGGCACGCTCTTCGCCGGCGCCTGCGTTCCGCGCAGCAGCGCGTCGAGCGCGGCGGAGACGTCGGCAAACTGGGCCATGTCGTTGCGGCCCAGCGTGCCCACCCTCCCCAGTTCCACCGTGCTGCCCGCCGCGCGGTGGTGCTCGCTCGAATAATAGCTGTAGGTGCCGGCCGATTTCGGGTTCATGACGATCGCGCCGATCGCCGCCTGCCCCAGCCAGTCGACCAGCATCGCCCGGCCCTCGGCGGCGACCAGGTCCGGCACGATCGCGAACATCGGGTAGTGCGAGGCGCGGATCGCCGTGTGCAGGTCCAGGTGCCAGCGCACCGGGCCGGCGCCCGCGAAGAAGACGTCGGTGGCGGCGATCAGGTCGTCGGCCCGCGCCGCTTCCGCGGTGCCGGCCAGCGAACCCCGGTGCGCCTTGAACATGCGGTTCAAGTCGGCGTCCAGGAAACGCTTGCCGGCAGCGATCGCCTCGATGTTCCCGACGCAGAGCATCAGGTCCACCGCCAGCGCCGACGGTGCGCGCGAGAGCGCCTCGATCAGGTGCGCGACCATCTCGATCGGCCCGGTCTCGTCGCCATGCACGCCCACCGACAGCAGCACCGCCGGACGCGGCGCCGGCTGCACGCCCTTCACCGTCAGGATGCCCCTGGCGGGCTTCGCGACGACGAAGCCGGCAGCGGCGAAGCGCTGCGCGACCGTGCCGAAATCGGCTTCGGCCAGCGCACGCACCGCGTCGGGCACCATGGGTTGCTGAGGCGCGCTCATCGGTCAGGCCGCCAGGCGTTCCGGGTTCGACCCTTCCGACAGCGACCAGACGTTCAGCATTGCCTGTTCGAGGTCGGTGGCCGGCGCGTAGCCGGCCAGGCCCATGTCGCGCGTCACCGCATCGACCGCCGCCAGCGCGTCGCCGCTGCCGGCACGCTCGATCACCTGCAGCAGCAGGCGCTGCTGGGTGCGGCGCAGTGCCTGCATCGCATAGTTGCGCAGCTGTTCCTGCGACTTGGTCTGCGGCGGCAGCTTCAGGCCGCGCTCCAGCGTATCGATGCCCGCACGGGCGCGCAGCGCCATGCCCACTTGCAGGAACTGCGCCAGCGACATGGCCGCCGGACGGCGCACCGACACTGCGGCAAACAGGAAGGTGGCCAGCGACTCGATGGTCTCGACCGACTTCCAGGCCTGCACGAAGGCCGCGTTCAGGCCCGCATGGCCGTCCGCTTCCGCCTTGGCCGGCATGAGCTGGCGCACCTGGTCGCCATTGGCGAACAGTTGCGCCAGTTCCGCCATGCCGTCCGCGCCCTGCGGCAGCGACAGCACGCCTTCGATCACGGCGCGCAGCAGCGCACGGGTGCGGGCATCGACCGTCACCGACACGTCGCGCGGCACGGCGAGGGCATCGGCGTCGAGCGCATCGAAGACCGGCGCCAGGTTCAGCGCCGACCAGGCGCGGCCCCAGGCCTTCACGACTTCCGCTTCGTCGATGCGGTGTTCGGCAGCCAGGTCGCGCAGCATCAGCGGACCGCAGCGGTTGACCGCCTCGTTCGCCAGCACGGTGGCCAGGATCGCGTTGGCCAGCGGGTGGTCGAGCGGATCGCGGGTCGCGACGAGCTGCGCCGGGAAGTAAGGGCGCAGCACGGTCCGGGCCCATGGCTCGGCCGTCAATGGCAGCGCCGCCAGGATGCGCTTGAAGCGGTTCTTGACGTTGGCAACGACGACCGCCAGTTCCGGCGCGGTCAAGCCGACGCCCATTGCCTTGCGGCGCTGCAGTTCGGTGTCGGTCGGCAGCTGTTCCAGCTCGCGCGAGACGGCGCCCTCGAGTTCCAGGCTGGCGATCAGGGCCGCGTAGCTGTCCACGGTCGCGCCGTTGGCCTGGGCCTGCACTTCGCGCGTCAGCAAATGGGTCTGCTGCGTGTTGTCGCGCAGGACCAGCTTCTCGACGTCGCCGGTCATCTCGTTGAGGATGCGGTTGCGGTCGGATTCAGGCAGCTTGCCGAGGTTGACTTCGGTGTCGAGCCAGATCTTGATGTTGACTTCATGGTCCGAGCAATCCACGCCGGCCGAGTTGTCGATCGCATCGGTGAAGATGCGGCCGCCGGCCAGCGCGAACTCGATACGGCCGGCCTGGGTCGCGCCCAGGTTGCCGCCTTCCGAGACCACCTTGCAGCGCAGTTCGTTGCCATTGACGCGGATATTGTCGTTGGCGCGGTCTTTTACCTGCGCGTGGGTTTCGGTCGACGCCTTGATATAGGTACCGATGCCGCCGTTGTAGAACAGGTCCACGGGCGCGAGCAGGATGCGGTGCATCAGCTCTTCCGGAGAGAGCGCGGTCTCTTCGATGCCGAGCGCGGCACGCACTTGCGGCGTCAGGTCGATCGAACGGGCGCTGCGCGGGAAGACGCCGCCCCCGGCCGAGATCAGGCTCTTGTCGTAATCTTCCCACGACGAACGCGGCAGCGCGAACATGCGCTGGCGCTCGGCGAACGAGAGCGCAACGTCCGGGGCCGGGTCGAGGAAGATGTGGCGGTGGTCGAACGCGGCCAGCACCTTCAACTGGCGCGAAAGCAGCACGCCGTTGCCGAACACGTCGCCCGACATGTCGCCCACGCCGACCATCGTGATCGGGGTGGTGCTCATGTCATGGCCGACTTCGTAGAAATGGCGTTTCACGGCCTCGAAGGCGCCCTTCGCGGTGATGCCCATCTTCTTGTGGTCGTAGCCGTTCGAGCCGCCCGAGGCGAAGGCGTCGCCCAGCCAGAAGCCGCGCTGCACGGCGATGCTGTTGGCGATGTCCGAGAAGGTCGCGGTGCCCTTGTCGGCGGCGACGACCAGGTAAGGATCGTCCTGGTCGTAGCGCACGGTCAATTCCGGCGGCACGATCGCGCCGCGCACGCGGTTGTCGGTCACTTCCAGCAGGCTGGCGATGAACAGGCGGTAGACCGATTCGCCTTCGGCCGCCACGGTTTCGCGCACGGCGTCCTTCGGCATCTGCTTGCAGACGAAGCCGCCCTTCGAGCCGGCCGGCACGATGACGGCGTTCTTGACCATCTGCGCCTTCACCAGGCCCAGCACCTCGGTGCGGTAGTCTTCCATGCGGTCGGACCAGCGCAGGCCGCCGCGAGCGACCGGGCCGCCGCGCAGGTGCACGCCTTCGAAGCGGCGCGAGAACACGAAGATCTCGCGATACGGACGCGGTTCCGGCGCCAGCGACAGGTTGCTGGTGTCGAACTTGAAGATGATTTTTTCACCCGCGTTCTGGAAGTAGTTGGTGCGCACGGTGGCCAGCGCCAGCTCGACCAGGGCGGCCATGATTTCCTCGGTGTCGGCATGGTTCACGCTCGACAGGCCGGCCTTCAGCGAGGCCAGCTTCGCGCTGCCGGCCGCGCGTTCGGACTCGGCCAGGGACGGGTCGAAGCGCTGCAGGAAGGCGGTGACGAACTCCTTGACCAGGGCCGGCTGCGCGCGCAGCGTCTCGGCCATGTAGCGCACCGAGAACTTCGAACCGAGCTGGCGCCAGTAGCTGATATAGCCGCGCACCAGCTGCACTTCGCGCATCGACAGGCCGCCTTCGATCGACAGGCCGTTCATGCGGCCGTCTTCGGCTTCGTCGTTGAAGAGCGCGGCGAACAGCTCTTCGGCGACGTCGACGATGCCGGGCTTGGCCAGCTTGGCGGCGCTTTCGGCGTCCACGGCCAGCGCGGTCACGTAGTGGCGCGCGCCATCGGCGGTGGTGATGCGGTAGGTCTGTTCGCGGTCGATGGCCACGCCCGCGTTATGCAGGGCCGGCAGGATGCGCGACAGCGGCGGCACGGTCCCGTCCGAGTACAGGCGCACCGATGCGGTGCCGGCGTCGCTGGCTTCGATGCGCGCCGAGACGCGCTTCGCCTTGCCGTTGCGCAGGATCGCCTGCAAGTCGCGGAAGGCGACAGACGGTTCGGTGGCGGTGATGTAGTTGACCGGCAGCGTCGCGACCAGCTTGCGCAGGCTGCTGCGCAAGCTCAGGTCCTGCATGTCGTTGGTGAGCATGGCGAAGCGGTCGTGCCAGTCGTCCATCACCGACAGCAGCGGGCGCTGGATGTCGGTTTCCAGGTCGAGCGGATTGCGCGCGCCGTGGGCGATCAGGTAGACGCGTGCCAGCGGGCCGTCGGCCACCAGGGTCTGCGAGCGCACTTCATGCGCGCCCGAGCTGTCCTTGAGCGCCTGGGCCAGCGACGCCGCCACCGCTGCGCTGTAGCGTTCGCGCGGCAGGTAGACCAGCACGTTCAGGTGGCGGCCATACACGTCGCGGCGGGCGAACACTTTCGCGCGCGGCTGCTTGTACAGCGACACGACCGAGCTGCACACCTGCGCCAGCCATTCCGGCTCGGCTTCCAGCGCTTCGGTGCGCGGCAGCGACTCGAGGATCTCGAGGAATTTCTCGGCGCGGAAGCCTTCCTGGCGCACGCCGGCCAGGCTCAGGACTTTCGCCACGCGGCCGCGCGCGAACGGCAGGCGCGCCAGCGGCGTCGAGGTGGCGGCGCGGGTGAACAGGCCGACGAAGCAGTGCTCGCCCAGGATGTTGCCGTGGGCGTCGGTGTCGCGCACGCCGATGAAGTCGAGCGGCTGGTCGCGGTGCAGCGTGCCCTCGACGTCGGCCTTCACGATCGACAGGGTCTCGGCGCGGCCGGCCAGGGTGTTGAATTCGCCCGGGATGTTCGCCAGGCAGGTGCCGTAGACCGGATGCGCCGTGTCTTTCAGCACGCCGATGCGGCTCGGGATGTCGCGTGCCAGTTCGGTCTGGCCGGGCTGGACGACATAATAGGCGTAGCCGAAGGGCTCGAAGCCTTCGTTCTTGGCCCACTCCAGGAAGGCGGCCACTTCCTGGCCGGCCGGGGTGCCGTTGGCGGCAGCGGCGGCGGCCACTTCGGTCATGCGGTCGCCCATGGCGACGGCATCGCGGTGCACGACGGCGGCGTCGTTGGCCACCATGCGGATGCGCGCGGTCAGGCGGTCGAGCTCCTCGAAGGTCAGTTCGTCGTTCATCAGCACCAGCACGACCGACTCCAGCGGTGCGCCTTCGCCCACGGCGGTGACGACGCCGTTCGCATCGCGCCGCACCGGCAGCACGGCGTTCATCACGCCGGCGGCGGTCAGGCGCTCCTTGCGCATGGCCATGACGAACGAGTCGACCAGGTAAGGCATGTCTTCGTTCAGGATCAGCAAGGCCGTGTCCTTGTTACCCTTGGCATCGATGTAGCGCAGCTGCGCGATCTGGCAACCGGGACCGGTGCGCCTGGCGGCCTGCATGAAGCCGTCCCACAGGACCGGGGCCAGGGCCTGCGGCGAGGTGCCGGCCAGGTCTTCTTCGTCGAGCGCTTCGAGCCAGGCACTGATCAGGGCGCGGACCTGGCCGGTCGCGCCGGCAGCGGGCTCGCTGGCTACCAGGTTCAGGGTCTGGGTACGCAAATCTTGCGGCATGTCTTTCATTGTTGCTTCTCCAAAGCTAATGTTTGTCACCCGTGCGTGCTATGGCTTGTGGCTTTGCGCGCACCGGCGTTGGTGGACGGGGTTGTCCCGTCCAGGTCCTCGGCTTCCTTGTCCCGGAAGCGCGTAACTCGTTTTGTTTCTCACCATCCGATCATCGACGGCACATTAACTGACATCGTACAGGCCCGGCAATCCGAGAATGCGCTCCAATGCGACCAAGGCTTGCGTGCACTCGATCGCCAACTGCGGATCGGCCAGGTCCTTCGGCTCCACGCGATCGCGGTAATGCCGCTCGACCCAGGCCACCAGTTGCGCATACAGCGCTTCGGTCATGATCACGCCCTGGTGCATGCCTGCCGCCTGGTCGTCGGTCAGCGCCACGCGCAGGCGCAGGCAGGCAGGCCCGCCGCCGTTGCGCATGCTCTGGCGCAGGTCGAATTCGAGCAGCTCGTCGATCGGGCCGCCGCTACCCACCAAACCCGCCAGGTAATCGGCCACGGCCGCGTTCTCGCGGCATTCGTGCGGGACCAGCAGCGCCATCTTGCCGTCGGGCTTGGTCAGCAGCTGGCTGTTGAACAGGTAGCTCGCCACCGCATCCGTCACCGGCACCGCGCCGCTCGCGACCCGCACCGGCATGAACTCGGTACCGACGCCGGCCAGCGAACGGCGCAGCGCGTCGATCGTCGCGGCCTCGTCGGCGAAGGCCTGCTCATGATAGAACAGGACATTGGCGTTGCCGACCGCGATGACGTCGTTGTGGAACACGCCCTGGTCGATCACGTCCGGGTTTTGCGCCGCAAAGACGGTGCGCACCGGATCGAGGCCGTGCAGGCGGGCCACCGCTTGCGACGCTTCCAGCGTCTGGCGCGCCGGGTATTTTTTCGGGAACGGCGCCGACGGGTCGAACTCGACCCGTCCATACACGAAGAACTCGACGCCGGCCGCGCCGTGGTCGGCGGCAAAGCGCGTGTGGTTCGCCGCGCCCTCGTCGCCGAAGGCAGGCGTGGACGGCAGGGGATCGTGCACGATGAAGTGGTCGTGGTTGCCGAAGATCGCGCGCAGCGTGCGGGTGGCCTGCACGTGTTCTTCCGAGCGGTGCAACTTGTTGTTCAGGTTGGCCGCGGTGAAGTGCACGCGGCCGTCGCGCGTGTCGGCCGAAGGGCTGACGGTGGCCGCGTTGGCGGTCCACATCGGCGCGGCCGACCAGGCGCAGGACAGGATCACGGGCGCCTCGCGCCAGGCCTGCGCCAGCACGTCGGCGTCCGTGCCCGAAAAGCCGAGCTTGCGCAGCAGGCGGAAGTTCGGCCGCGCCTGGGGCGGCATCACCGCTTGCGCGAAGCCGCGCGCGGCCAGGTCGCGCATCTTGGCCAGGCCCTGCAAGGCCGCCAGGCGCGGGTTGGAGGCGCTGCGTACATTGCTGAACGAGGCGACGTTGCCGAACGAGAGGCCGGCATAGTTGTGCGACGGGCCGACCAGGCCGTCGAAGTTGAATTCGCGAGCGTTACGCATCATGTCAGAACACCAGTCCCGGCGACAGCTTGGCCGGCATCTCGAGTTCGGCCGTCTCGATCGAGGCGACCGGATAAGCGCAGTAATCGGCGGCATAATACGCGCTCGGGCGATGATTGCCCGACTTGCCGACGCCGCCGAACGGCGCGGAGCTGGCCGCGCCCGTGGTCGGGCGGTTCCAGTTGACGATGCCTGCACGCGCGCGCACCGCGAAGCGCTTCCACAGTTCTTCCGATGGCGACAACAGCGCCGCGGCCAGGCCGAATTCGGTGGCATTGGCCGCACGCAGCGCGTCGTCGAAGGTTTTCACGCGGATCACCTGCAGCAGCGGCCCGAACCACTCTTCGTCCGGAATGCCCTGCGCATCGGTCACGTCGACGATACCGGCGGTCACGAAACCGGCGTTCGGGTCGAGCTGGCGCATCTGCAGCAATACCTTGCCGCCCTTCGCCGCCATGCCGGCCTGGGCCTGCACCAGGCGCGCGGCGACGCCGCTCGATACCACCGGCCCCATGAACGGCTGCGGCTCGGCGTTCGAGGCGCCGACCTGCAGCTTCGCGGCGACGTCGACCAGGCGGTCGATGAAGGCCCGGCCCCGTTCGTCATCCTGCACGATCAGGCGGCGCGCGCAGGTGCAGCGCTGGCCGGCGGAGATGAAGGCGGACATCACGGCGTGGTGCACGGCGGCGTCGATCTCTTTGGCAGTCTCACCGAGACCCCAGACGACGAGCGGGTTGTTGCCGCCCATTTCCAGCGCCAGCATCTTGCCCGGCTGGCCGCCGAACTGCTTGTGCAGCGCCGCGCCGGTCTGGCTGCTGCCGGTGAAGAGCACGCCGTCGATCAGCGCGTTGCGGCCGAGGGCAATGCCGGTCTCGCGGCCGCCGTTCACCAGGTTCAGCACGCCCTTCGGCAAACCCGCCTGTTCCCACAGCTGCACGGTTTTCACCGCCGTGCGCGGCGCGTATTCGCTCGGCTTGAAGACGACCGTGTTCCCGGCGATCAGGGCCGGCACGATATGGCCGTTGGGCAGGTGGCCCGGGAAGTTATACGGGCCGAACACGCCGAACACGCCATGCGGACGGTGGCGCAGCACGGCGTTGCCATCGGCGACTTTCGCCGCCGTCTCGCCGGTGCGGGCGCCGTACGACTGGATCGAGATGTCGACCTTGTTCGCCATGGTCGCCACTTCCGTGCGCGCTTCCCACAGCGGCTTGCCGACTTCCTCGGCGATGATGGACGCCAGCGCTTCCGCGTTTTCCTTCAGCAGGTCGCGAAAACGCGTGCAGACGGCAATCCGTTCTTCCAGCGAGCGCAGGGCCCAGCTTTCGAAAGCGTCATGCGCGGCTTGCGCGGCGCGTTGCACGTCGTCCGCGGTCGATGCGTTGCTGCTCCAGGTCTGGCGGCCGCTGGACGGATCGATCGTGACCAGTTCCGCGCCGCTGCCGGCGATCCATTCGCCATTGATGTAGTTCGACAGGTTAGCCATTGTTCTTCCTTACGTTGAGTGACAGCGTGCGCACCGGCTCGCCCGCCTGGACGCGCAGCAGCGCCAGTTCCTGGGCCGAGAGCATGATTTGCGCGCCG
Source organism: Massilia jejuensis (assembly GCF_042656795.1). NCBI lineage: Bacteria > Pseudomonadati > Pseudomonadota > Betaproteobacteria > Burkholderiales > Oxalobacteraceae > Massilia > Massilia jejuensis. The sequence goes on from NZ_JBHSMS010000058.1 coordinate 122,222, forward strand.
TCGATGGAGGCCTGGGCCAGCACCATCCGGAAATCCTGGAGCTTGGTGTTCGACACCAGCAGGCATTCGGTCTCACCTTCGGCGCGTCCTTCGACTGCCACGCGAAGCACGCTGTCGCGCACCGAGCGCAGTTCCTTCACGCGGCCCTGGAGCACAGGACCGGCGTCGAAAATGTCGACATAGCCCTCGTAGTGCATGCCTTCCTGCTCCAGCAGCTTGCGCGCCGGCAGGGTCGAGCGGTGCACCTGGCCGATGACCGCGCGCGCCGACTCGGGCAGGTAGTCCACATACAAGGGCTGGCGCGGCATCAGTTCGGCGATGAAGGATTTCTTTCCCACCGCGGTCAGGCCGTCGACGTGGTTGAAATCCATCTTGAAGAAGTGGCGCCCCAGGCCCTCGTAGAACGGGCTGGTGCCGTCTTCGGTGAGGTAGCCGCGCATCTCGGCGATGATCTTTTCGGTGAACAGCTGCTGGAACTGGGCGATGAAGAGAAAGCGGCTTTTCGAGAGCCACTTGCCGTTGTAGCCCTTGCGGTAGTCCGGCTGCAGGAACAGCGAGCACAGTTCGGTCGCACCGGTGAGGTCGTTCGACAGGTACAGGGTTTCCATGCGCGTGAATACGTTCAGTTCGCGGCTGGAATGCACCAGGGTGCCGATGCGGTAGTTATAGAACGGTTCATTCAGCCCGACCGCGGCCTTGATGGCGCACACGCCGGCCATGCGGCCGGTCTCGGTGTCCTCCATCACGAACATGTAGTCGCGCTCTTCGGGCGGGATGGTTTCCTGGAACGAGGCCACGGCGCAGGCGACGCGGTCGCCCAGCATCTTGCGGTCCGGCTTCAGGGTGGTCATGCCGCCACCGACTTCGCGCGCCATGTCGATCAATGGGTCGAGGTCCGATGCGGCAATGGAGCGAATGACGAGCATGGTGCCTCTCTCAGATTCTGACGCAAACGACGCAGTCGCCCGGCGCCACGCCGAGTGCCTTCTGCGCATCGACCGGCAGGCAGACGGCGTCGGAAGTGTCGCAGGGTGGACAGGCCACGGTAATGGCGCGGAAGCGCTCGGCATTGGTCGCCACGGCATAGGTGACGAGCTTGTCGCCGGCGTTGTCCTGGGCGTTCTCGACGCGGCGGCGCTGCGAGCCGCAGAACGAGCGCAGCGACAGCCGGTGCGCGGCCAGGATCGGGCCGCCATCGAAGATGTCGACATATTCGTCCGCTTCGAAGCCCTCCTGCGTCAGCAGGTCGAAAGCGAGCTGGCCGCTCGGGTGAATCTGGCCCATGGCCGCCTGGGCGTCGCCCGGCAACAGCGGCACGTAGACCGGATAGTGCGGCATCAGCTCGACGATCATGGTGCGGTTGCGCGCGCCGCCGACGACGCGCTCTGCATCCAGGAAATCCATCTTGAAGAACTTGCGGCCCAGCGCATTCCAGAACGGCGACTCGCCGGCCGAATCGGTGACGCCGGCCAGCGGCACGAAGAAACGGTCGCCGAAGCGGTGCGGCGCCAGCACCGCATACAGCAGGCGCGCACGCGACAGCAGGGCCGCCTCGATGCCGGGTGCGTCGCGGTCGCGCAAGTGGAAACCGGACAGCTGCGAGCAGGCCGTCAGTTCGGAGCACAAGGTCAGGGCGTGCACGCTGTGGCAGATGTTCAGGTCGCGCGAGACTTGCTGGATGACGTCGTTGCGGAACGCGAAATAGGTGCCGTTCGAGCCGGCCGACGCGTGCACCGCGGCCGTGCCGACGACGTCGCCGCTGCCGTCTTCGAGCACGAACAGGTAGGACTCCTCGCTCGGGATATCGACTTGCGCGGCGAACGAGGCGGTCGAACGCTCGATGAAGGCCGCGATCGTGTCGGGCGTGCGCGGCAGCGTGTGCACGCCGGGCGTCATGACGGCGGCCAGGCGAACCAACGCGTCGACATCGGCAAGTTCTACCGGACGGACAACATACATGTGCTCTCCCTGAAGGGTCGGTGCAAACAAATCCCGGCCGCGCACGAAACGACAGGCCGGGATGGGTACTGCGGCGGCGGGCCTTACGCCGCGGCGAGGAACTCGCCGACCGCGGCGCGCAGGATGCGGTCGGCTTCCGCGATCTGGGCGTCCGACACGATCAGCGCCGGCGCCATGCGAATCACGTCGGGGCCGGCGATCAAGAGCATCAGGCCCATCTTCTCGGCGATCTTGGTGAGGTCCTTGGCCTTGCCTTTGAAGCCTTCGGACAGCGGCAGGCCGATCAACAGGCCCAGGCCGCGCGCCTTGCCGAACACGTGCGGGTAGTCGGCGGTGAGCTTGTCGAGGTTGGCGAAGATCTTGGCGCTGGCTTCCTTCACGCGCGCGAGGAAAGCAGGCTGGTTGATCATGCCGACCACGTTCAGCGCGACGGTTGCGGCCAGCGGATTGCCGCCGTAGGTGGTGCCGTGCGAGCCGACGTTGAAGTGCTGGGCGATCTCCTCGGTGGTGAGCATGGCGCCGATCGGATAGCCGTTGCCGAGTGCCTTGGCGCTGGTGAGGATGTCCGGAATGACCGGGGTGTCCATGTAGGCGTAGAAGGCGCCGGTGCGGCCCACGCCCGACTGTACTTCGTCGAAGATCAGCAGCGCGCCGGTCTGGTCGCACAGCTCGCGCAGCGCCTGCAGGTACTCGGCGTGGCCCGGAATGACGCCGCCCTCGCCCTGGATCGGCTCGACGATCACGGCCGCGACGTCGTCGAGGATGGCGGCGCGCGCCGCCTCGATGTCGTTGTACGGCACATGGTTGATTTCCTGCGGCAGCGGCTCGAACCCTTCGGTGTACTTCGGCTGGCCGCCGACCGAGACGGTAAACAGCGTGCGGCCGTGGAAGGACGACAGGCAGGAAATGATGCGCGACTTATGCGGTCCGAACTTGGTGTGCGCGTACTTGCGCGCCAGTTTCAGGGCCGCTTCGTTCGCTTCCGCGCCCGAGTTGCAGAAGAAGGCGCGGTCGGCGAAGGTCGCTTCGACCAGGGCCGTGGCCAGGCGCAGCACCGGCTCGTTGGTGTAGCCGTTCCCGAGGTGCCAGAGGGTGTTGAGCTGCTTGGTCAGCGCGTCGACCAGCACCGGATTGGCGTGGCCCAGGCTCGAGACGGCGATGCCGGAGGTGAAGTCGAGGTAATGCTTGTCTTCCTGGTCCCACACGTCCAGGCCCGCCGCGCGCACCGGCACCATCGCGGCCGGGGCATAGGTCGGGACGAGGACTTCGTCGAAGGTCTGCCGAGTGACAGGCCGCGTTGTGACACCCGAATCAAGCTTTGCGTTCATGACTTTTCCTCATCCAATGTTGGTGACTGGCGCGCCGGGACGCGGGCGCCGAACCTGGTCATTATAGGGAGAGGGTGGGGCAAGTTCTTGCAGAAGTGCGACGGGGATTTTCATTTTTGGCCGGAAGGCGAAGAAGCGCTGCCTCGGCCATTCTGGTCTCGGCCGCGCGAAGGAAATTCATGCTTGCCATATAAACAATAGGGTGCATGCGTCGTCATGCTATGCACGTCCGCAATCGTCCCAGGCTGTGTAGGAACTCGACACCGTGAACTGCAAGCCGAAGTGTGCTGGCCAGGGGCTAATTCTGGAAGACTGGTAAGCGTTCCGGATTATCTTCGGCGACGTGGTCGTCCAGGTCCCCGGGCAGCAGCGTGCACACGGGCTGGGTCGAAAACGGACGCTACAATAGGTGCGCCGTCGGCCGACAGGTCGTTGAAACCGAATGGGAGTAGGCTCAGGCGGTACCGGGCCTTGCCGTCGATCTTCGCCGGGGCGCTGCCATGGGTAGCACCGCACGATGTAGAAGGGCAAGTGGGGCAATGTCCACCACGAACACCGTTTATCCACCACCAGACTAAAGCACACCATGACCAACAAACTGCTTTCCGTCCTGCTCGCCGCGCTCCTGCTGCCAAGTGCCCTCCATGCGAATGAACTGTCCAAGGCCGTCGCGCAAGACTACGACACCCACCTTGGGCCGCTGCTGGATTATTTCCACCGCAATCCCGAGCTGTCCTTCCTGGAGGTGAAAACGGCGGCGCGTATGGCCAAGGAATTACGCGCGGCTGGCTTCACCGTCACGGAGGGCGTGGGCGGCACTGGCGTGGTAGCCATCCTCAAGAATGGACCGGGCCCGCTGGTGATGATGCGCGCTGACATGGATGGCTTACCGATGCTGGAAAAATCAGGACTGCCAAATGCCTCGACGGCGACCCAGAAGGACATGGAAGGCAACATGACGCCCGTGGCCCACTCCTGCGGCCACGACATCCACATGACAAGCCTGGTTGGGACGGCGCGGCGCATGGCGGCAGAGCGCAGCAAATGGTCTGGCACCTTGATGCTGATCGGTCAGCCCGCTGAAGAACGCACCGGCGGCGCGCTTGCAATGATGAAGGACGGCCTGTACAAGCGCTTCGGCAAGCCTGATTTCGCGCTGGGATTCCACGTCAAGGCCGACATGGCAACTGGAAAGGTGCACGCCTCGGAAGTCTCGCCGTATTCCGGCGCCGACACCGTGGAGATTTCGATCAAGGGCGTCGGTGCTCATGGGGCCTCGCCGCATCGCGGCAAGGACCCGATCGTGCTCGGCGCGATGATCGTCGTCGGCCTGCAAACCATCGTCAGTCGTGAACTCAGCCCACGTGAGCCCGGCCTGATCACGGTGGGCTCCTTCCATGGCGGCACCAAGGCCAACATCATCGGCGACAACGCCAAACTGCAACTGACCGTGCGCAGCGAAAGCGCCAAGACCCGCGATCTCCTGCTGGGCGCGATCAAGCGCATGGCCGAGAACACGGCGCGCGCCGTCGGGATGGCGGAGAACGAGTTGCCGGAGGTAAAACTGGTCGATACGCCAGCGCCGCCGGTTCTCAATAATGTCGAGCTGGTGCAGCGCCTGCGCGCTGCCTGGACCGGTAAGCTGGGTCCTGGTGCCATTGGAGAAGAAGAGTTTCGCGAAGGTATGGGCGCGGAGGACTTCCCGATGTTCGTGACCGATCCTTATGTCCCGAGCGTCTATTTCACGGTCGGTGGGACGGCACCGGAGAACATCGCCGCCGCCAAGGCAGGCAAACTGCGCCTGCCGAGCCATCACAGCCCTTTGTTCAAGGTAGAGCACGGGCCAGCGGTGAGGATGGGCGTTGAATCGACGGTAGTGGCCTTGCAGGACTTGATGCACAAGCCTTGAGTACGCCTACAGGAATATGGCCGGCGTTCACACCGGCAGCCCCTTATGCTGCCTCCTTGAAAAGGTCCGCTACCGGCCCAGGCGGCGGCTCAAAACGCTCGCTACGGCGTTTTCTCGGGGGCGGGAATGGCTACGCAGCTCGCGCGTTTTTACGCCGCCCGGGCCAGGAACGTATGCTTGCGGACTCAAGCAAGCAAATGGCATTGGACGACCGGGCGCTGCTAAACTCTTGTGCTTCACTCTAAAAATGTTGAGCAAGACATGAAGAGCAGTTCAAACACCGGCCTGGTCTATTCCACCGAGGGCGGCCGCATGTGCCCCGCATGCCGGCATCCCCTCGCCGAATGCACGTGCAAGGCCAAGACCGTGCCAACGGGCGACGGCGTCGTGCGCGTTTCACGCCAGACCAAAGGCCGGGGCGGCAAGAGTGTCACGCTCGTCAAGGGACTCGCGCTCGCCCCCGCTGCCCTGGCCCTGCTGGGCAAACAGCTGCGCACCGCATGCGGTTCGGGCGGCACCGTGAAAGAGGGCGTGATCGAAGTGCAAGGCGACCACTGCGACCTGGTCATGGAAACGCTCGTCAAGCTTGGCCATCATCCGAAGCGGACTGGCGGCTGACGTTCTGCAGGGCAGAGCTCGTGTCCAAATGTCAGACGTGACCCCAGTTGTCTGACCCCAGTTGTCCTATTCTGCCAGCCGGCGCTGGCGCTCCTCGCGCGGCGTATTGCCAAACAGCGCCCCGAACGCCGTCGAAAAATGCGATCCCGACGAGAACCCGCACATCAGGCCCACCTGCACAATCGAATTGTTCGTGTCGATCAGCAGTTGGCGCGCCCGTTGCAGTCGCAGTTCCAGGTAATAGCGCGACGGCAGGCTGCCGAGATATTGCTTGAATAAACGCTCCAGCTGGCGCCGCGACACGCCCGCCAGCTGCGCGATCTCGTCGGTCGAGAGCGGTTCTTCGATGTTTGCTTCCATCAAGGTCACCGCTTCGGTCAGCTTCGGCTGCAGCGTCCCGAAGCGCGCCTGCAAGGCCACCCGCTGGCGCTCTTCCCTGCCACGCACGCGGTCGACGCACAGCAGCTCCTTGACAGGCGCCTGCACGTTGGAACCGAAGATGATGTCGATCAGGGCCAGCGCAAAGTCGACGGAAGCGGCGCCGCCGCAGCAGGTGAGCCGGTTGCCGTCGATTTCATACAGGTGCGGCGTGAACAGGGCCTGGTCGGCGCGGCTGTCGGCGTCGGCGTACAGGGACCAGGGCAGCGCGGTTTTCACGCCGTTCAGCGCGCCCGCTTCGGCCAGCCACAACACGCCGGCACCGACGCCACCCCAGAAGGGCGCGGCGCGGCAGCGCTCGACGAGGGCGCGGAAGTTGGCGGGTTTCAGGCCGGCCTGGGCTTCGTCGGCGGCCAATAACACCAGGTGCCAGTGGCGCTGGGCGTCGCTGGTGAACTTGTCGGGGCTGCGCACGTCCACGTGCAGGCGCTCGGGGCCGAGGATTTTCGCGGCCTGGCGCAGCGGCTGGACCAGGCCGGACCAGCTCAGGGAATCCGGCTCGCCCGCGTTCACGAGCAGGATGCGCAGCGGCCTTTCCTGCGCCAGGACGGACAGTTCAGGGTGCGGCATGGGAAAAGACTGGGTGCGTCATCACTCGGGGGCAAGGGCGGCGGCGGGCCGGCGCGTGGAATTCCATTGACTGACTATCATACCGGAGATCAACAGCAAGCCGCCCAGCCAGGCGGCGTCGGTCCGTACAAGCGAACCGGGGTCCAGGTGCAGTGGCGGCTAGCCTTCGATGATGGCGGCCAGCACGGCTGCGAGTCGCGCGCACTCGTCGTCGGTGCCGATGCTGATGCGCAGATAGGTCTCGATCTCCGGGGACTTGAAATGGCGCACCAGGATTGCGCGCTCGCGCAAGGCCTGCGCCAGATCGGCTGCCCGGTGTTCCGGATGGCGTACGAACAAGAAATTCGCGGCCGACGGGAGTACCTCGAAACGCAGTCGCCGCAGTTGCCCTGCAAGCTGCTCGCGCGTGGCAATGACTTGCGCCCGGCGTCGCTGGAAATAGTCCTCGTCCTCGATCGCCGCAACGGCGCCGGCAATCTCGATACGCCCCAAGGGGTAGGAATTGAAACTGTCCTTGACCCGCTCCAGGCCTTCGATCAGGTGCGGCTGTCCGATCGCGAAACCGACGCGCAGTCCCGCCAGTGCGCGCGACTTGGAGAAAGTCTGCACCACCAGCAAGTTCGGATAGGCGCGGACCAAGGAAATGGCCGTTTCGGCGCCGAAGTCGACATACGCCTCGTCGACCAGCACGACCCGGTCCGGCTGCGCGCGCACGATCCGCTCGACCTCTTCGAGCGGCAGTGCCAGGCCGGTCGGCGCGTTCGGATTGGCGATGACCACGCCCCCGCAAGGCCTGCGGTACCGGTCGGGATCGATCCGCATGGCTTCATCGAGGGCGACCTGCACCGCCTCGATTCCATACAGGCGGCAATACACCTGATAGAAGCTGTAGCTCACCGTCGGCATCAGGATGGGCGTGTCCTGCACGAAAAAAGCGTGAAAGGCGTGGGCCAGGACTTCATCGGAGCCGTTGCCGACGAATACCTCGCCCGGCGCGACGCCGTAATACGAGGACAGCGCCTGCTTCAGTGCGCTCGATTGCGGATCGGGATACAAGCGCAGCCCGTCCCCGGCTTGCGCGGTGATGGCGGCAATGACCCTGGGCGATGGCGGATAGGGATTTTCGTTCGTGTTCAGTTTGATCAGTTGCTCGATGCGCGGCTGTTCGCCGGGAACGTAGGGCGTCAGGGTGCCGACGTGGCGGCTCCAGAATGGGTTCATGTTCGAGCAAGCGGATCGATGATGTGGGGCCGACAACTATAGCAGAGCCGCGCCGCTCGCCCGGATCGGGAGGGTTTGTCAGGCGCACTCCGCTCCAGGGCGGCTATAATTCCACGTCATGGGGGAACGATATTTAAAAAGCATCCGCTTGCTGGCCGAATGCCTGCAAGGCTTCGAGCGGTATTCGGGCGAATCGGTGCGGCAGTACGGTTTGACGCACCCGCAGTTCGACATCATCGCCACGCTGGGCAACACGGACGGGATGAGCTACAAGGAACTCGGCGAGCGCACCCTCATCACCAAGGGCACGCTGACGGGCGTCATCGAACGCCTCGAGCACAAGGGCATCGTGCTGCGCGAGCAGAGCAGCGACGACAAGCGGTCGTTCCATGTGCGCCTGACCGATGCGGGCAATGCCATGTTCCGCGAGGTATTTCCACAGGTCGTTGCCCATGGCAAGCAATTGTTTGTTGGTTACAGCGACGCCGAATTCGACGAGATCGATGGCGCGTTGGCGAAACTGCGCGAGCGCATCCACCGAGCCGGGCGCCCGTCCCCGCTTTCGTCCCCATCATTACATCAACAAAAGGAAGAATCTTGAAAACCACCCTGCTCGAAGGCATGAAGCCTGCCCATTTCGACAAGCACATCATCGGCAATATCCTGCTTGAAGTGGCGCCGGTCGAGGAAGTGCGCCAGCACAAGATGCTGATCGGCGTACGCAACGAAGCCGGCGAAATCTACCGCCTCATCGGTGCCGCCAAGATCAACAGTTTCATGAACGCCGTCGAAGAGCTGGCCGACCTGGGCCTGGTCGACGAGTTGCAAGACACCGAAGAGCCGAAGGATGGCTGCGACGCCATTTTCAGCGAGCCTTGACACGCTGCCCGGATTGGCGTTGTAAAAGTGCTCCCGGGCAAACTTTGACTGGGGAATGTCTGGCCACCGGAGTATAATTTTTCGATGGACAGACTCGACGCCCTCAAGAGTATCGCGGCCCAGGCCAGTCGCGGTGAACTCAGCTTCCCGACGAATGTCGACGCCACGCTCAGGCTGCAACAAGCCCTGAACGATCCCGAATGCCACGCCGACATGGCGGCCCGCCTGGTGCAGGCCGAACCCTTGCTGGCGGCGCGCACCGTCGCCATCGCCAATTCCGTGACCTATAACCGCTCCGGCAACGACGTCACCAACGTGCGCGCCGCCGTCCAGCGCGTGGGCTTCCGCACGCTGGGCGCGCTCGCCGCCGCCGTCATCGTGCGCCAGCTGAGCAGCGAAATCACCGACCCCGACCTGCGCCAGCGCGCCGACGCCCTGTGGCGCCACTCGGCCCACGTGGCCGCGCTGGCGCAGGTGATCGCACGGCGGGTGTCGTTCGTCGATCCGGAGACGGCGATGTTCGCCGGTATCGTGCATGAGGTGGGCGGTTTTTATATGCTCTCGCGCGCGCACGACTATCCGGGGCTGCTCGACGGCGATGCCGACGAGTGGCTGGAACATGGCGAAGTGGCGATCGGCCGCGGCGTGCTGCTGCGCCTGGGCGTGCCGACGCCGGTGATGGGGGCGATCGAGGCGATGTGGAACGGCATGCGCGCCTTGCCGCCGGAGACCCTGGGCGATACCCTGCTGCTGGCGAACGACTTGTCGCCGGTGCCTTCGCCCCTGCTCGAGCGGCCGGGGGCGACCACGTTCGCGGCGGCGGCGTCGATCGATTTCGCCGTGGGCGACGGGACGCTGGCACGCATCATGGAAGAGTCGGCGCACGAGGTGCAAAGCTTGACGGCGGCCTTGCTGTAGGCTTGCTCGGCAAAAAAAATGCCCGCTCAAGGAGCGGGCAAAGTCCAAAACTAGGGATGTCCTGAAAGAGACAGTTCCATATTAGTTCCCGGTTCCCACACACTCTGTGCGGCACTTCACACTCGTGACATATTCCGGTTTCTCGAGCCCGCTTTCGGCGCGGGCAAAAAAAAACCCGCTCCGAAAGGGAGCGGGTGAAGTCCAAAACTAGGGATGTCCTGAAAGAGACAGTTCCACTATACGTTTCGGCTCCGTCCGTTCTCTGTGCGCAAACTCACACATGGGAGCATTCTCACATCGGGAGAGTATTCACAATGAAAAATGCCGCCCGGCTGGCAAGCGGGCGGCATCGTGCTGGCGCAGCCGTCCTGGCCACGCCTTGTACTATCAGACGACGGCGCCGTCCGTTTCGTCCTTTTCCTTGACCGGCTTGATCAGGTCTTCGCGCTTCACGCCGAGCCACATGGCAATCGCCGCCGCCACGAACACCGACGAGTAGATGCCGAAGCAGATACCGATCGTCAGGGCCATCGCGAAGTGGTGCAGCGACGGACCGCCGAACAGCAGCATCGACAGCACCATCATCTGGGTCGACGCGTGCGTGATGATCGTGCGCGAAATGGTGCTGGTGATGGCGTGGTCGATGACTTCGGTCACCGTCATCTTGCGCTGCTTGCGGAAGGTTTCGCGGATGCGGTCGAAGATGACGACCGATTCGTTGACCGAGTAACCCAGCACGGCGAGCACGGCCGCCAGCACCGTCAGCGAGAATTCCCACTGGAAGAAGGCGAAGAAGCCGAGGATGATGACGACGTCGTGCAGGTTCGCCAGGATCGCGGCGACGGCGAATTTCCACTCGAAGCGAATGGCGAGGTAAGCGACGACGCCGACGATGACCATGATCAGCGCGTTCAGGCCGTCGGTGGCCAGTTCGTCGCCCACCTGCGGGCCGACGAAGTCGACCCGCTGCAGCGTGACCAGTTCGGCGCCGGCCGGGTTGGCGCAGCTGGTGCGCGCTACTTGCTGGCCCTTCTCCATGACCGTCACCTGCTTGGGCGCGCCGCCTTCGGAGGCGCAAATGGCATTGAAGGCTTCCGACGAGACGGTCGCGCCGGCCGCGGTCTTGACCGGCGGCAGGCGCAGGATGATGTCCTGGGCGGTGCCGAAGCTGGCCACCTCGGGCGCTTCATGGCCGATCGAGCGCAGCGTCGCGCGGATCTTTTCCTGGTCGGCCGCGTGCGGATAACGCAATTCCATCACGGTGCCGCCAGTGAACTCGACCGAGAAATGCAGTCCCTTGGTCACCAGGAAGAAGATGGCGGCGACGAAGGTCAGCGCCGAGATCACGTTGAAGATCAACGCGTGGCGCATGAACGGGATGTCCCGCTTGATTTTGAAAAATTCCATGACGATTCCCTAGTCTTATTTCTTTTCAGCGGGCAGGCCCGGCGTCCAGACGGTGCCCACCGACAGCTTGGTGAGCTTCTTGCCGCGGCGGCCGTACCACAGGTTGGCGATGCCGCGCGAGACGAACACTGCCGAGAACATCGAGGTCAGGATGCCCAGGGTGTGCACGACGGCAAAGCCGCGCACCGCGCCCGAACCGAAGATCAGCAGCGCCAGGCCGACGATCAGGGTGGTCACGTTGGAGTCGAAAATCGTGTCCCAGGCATGGCTGAAGCCGTTCGTGATCGCCATCTGCGGCGTGGCGCCGGCGCGCAATTCCTCGCGGATGCGCTCGTTGATGAGCACGTTGGCGTCGATCGCCATGCCGAGGGCCAGCGCGATGGCGGCGATACCGGGCAGGGTCAGGGTTGCCTGCAGCATCGACAGCAGCGCCAGCAGGAACATCACGTTGGCGGCCAGCGCCAGCGCGGAAAAGACGCCGAACATCTGGTAATAAACAATCATGAAGACCGCGATCGCCACGAAACCCCATACCGTCGAGTTCAGCCCGCGGCTGATGTTTTCGGCGCCCAGCTGCGGGCCGACCACGCGTTCCTCGATGAATTCCATCGGCGCCGACAGCGCGCCCGAGCGCAGCAGCAGCGCCAGCTCGTTGGCGTCTTCGATGCTGCCGATGCCGGTGATCTGGAAGGTCGAACCGAGTTCGCCCTGGATGGTCGGCGCCGTCGGCACGGTGTACTTGCCCTTTTCCTTGAGCAGAACGGCCATGCGCTTGCCGATGTTATCGCGGCTCATCAGGCGAATCTTGCGGCCGCCATCGCCGTTCAGGTCGAGCGAAACGGCCGGCTGCTGGTTCTGGTCGAAGGTGGCGACGGCGCTCGAAATGTAGTCGCCGGTCAGGACGATGTCTTTATAGACGACCACCGGGGCGCCGCGGCCTTCCGTAAACAGTTCCGAGTTCAGCGGGATGGCGGCCGACAGTTCGGTGCCCGGCGTGATGGTCGGATCGACCAGGCGCATTTCCAGGGTGGCGGTGCGGCCGATGATGTCTTTCGCGCGCGCCACGTCTTGCACGCCCGGCAATTGCACGACGATGCGGTCGGCACCCTGGCGCTGGATGACCGGCTCGGTCACGCCGAGTTCGTTGATGCGCTTGGACAGGGTCGTGATGTTCTGGTTCACGCCTTCCTCGACGGTGCGCTTGAGCGCTTCCGGCTTGAGGGTGACGAGCAGTTTCAGGGTGCTGCCGTCGGCGGCGTCGGCAAAGGCCAGGTCCTGCGACTGGCTCGCCAGCGCGGCACGGGCGGCGGCGCGGGTTTCGGCATCGCGGAAGCTGACTTCCACGGTATTGCCGCTGCGCTCGATGCCGCTGTGGCGCACGTTCTTGTCGCGCAGGATGCTGCGCACGCTGGCCTGGGTGCCCTTCACCTTGGTGTCGAGCACGGCTTTCGAGTCGACCTGCAGCAGGAAGTGGACGCCGCCGCGCAAGTCCAGGCCGAGGTTCATCGACTTGGCGTGCAGGGCCTGCATCCAGGGCGGGGTATTTTTCACCAGGTTGACGGTGACGATGTAATCGGGGTCGGCCGCGTCGCGGTTGAGCTGGCGCTCGAGGGCGAGCTTGGCCTTGAACTGGGCATCGGTCGTGCCGAAGCGCGCACGCACGGCGGCCGAGTTGCCCTCGCCTTCCAGGGTCACCTGGTTCGCCGGAACACCTTCCCGTTTGAGCACGTCCGTGACCCGGGCGGCCGTCTCGCTCGTGATCTTGACAGTCGTCTTGCCGGTCGTAATCTGCAACGCTGGCGATTCGCCAAAGTAATTAGGCGCCGTGTACAGCGCGCCCAGCAGGAGCGTGACAGCGATCAGTATGTATTTCCAGACGGGATAGCGATTCATAGTGTTCCAGCGTAGGGTGTTAGGCGGCACGCGGCCCTGGCGGATGACCAGTGGCGGCCCCGGGCCTTGCCCGGGCGCGCGCGGGCTTACAGGGACTTGAGCGTACCCTTCGGCAGCAGCGTGGTGACTGCATTCTTCTGCACCACCATTTCGGTGCCGGCCGCCACTTCGATGGTGACATAAGCATCTTTCACCTGCACGACACGACCCAGGATGCCGCCGGCGGTGACGACTTCGTCGCCCTTGGCCAGGGCGTCCATCATGGCCTTCATTTCCTTCTGGCGCTTCTGCTGGGGACGAATCATCAGGAAATACATGACCACGAACATGATAAGCAGCGGCGCGAAGGTCGTCAGGTTGCCCATCAGGCCGGGATCGGCAGCGGTGGTGGTTTGCGCGTAAGCGTTGGAAATGAACACGAGGACTCCGGTTGTGAGATGAAAAAAACAGCGCTGTATTCTAGCACCGGCGAACTGCCAGCGGCCATTCGCGGTAGATGGGATTGACAAGTATGAATTGCAAGGTGGAAATCTCGGGGCAGGCGCGCATTTTTAGACCCCGCGTGCCCGATCCGCCGCAAAGCTCAGCCTGAACGCTTGGAACCCATCGGCATCGATGGCGTCGCGCATTTCCTGCATCAGGTTCAGGTAATAGTGCAGGTTGTGGATCGTGTTCAGCCGCGCGCCGAGGATCTCGTTCGAGCGGTGCAGGTGATGCAAATACGCGCGCGAGAAATTCTTGCAGCAATAGCAGTCGCAGGACGCGTCCAGCGGCCCCGTGTCTTCCTTGTAGCGCGCGTTCTTGATTTTTACATCACCAAAGCGCGTAAACAGCCAGCCGTTGCGGGCGTTACGGGTCGGCATCACGCAATCGAACATGTCGACGCCGTTCGCCACGCCCTCGACCAGGTCTTCCGGCGTGCCCACGCCCATCAGGTAGTGCGGCTTGTCGGCCGGCAGGCGCGGGCCGACATGGGCCAGGATGCGCTTCATGTCTTCCTTCGGTTCGCCCACCGACAGGCCGCCGATGGCCAGGCCCGGGAAGTCGATGTCTTCCAGCCCGGCCAGCGACTCGTCGCGCAGGTGCTCGTACATGCCGCCCTGGACGATGCCGAACAGCGCGTTCGGGTTCTCGCCACCCTTGAATTCGTTCATCGAGCGCTGGGCCCAGCGCAGCGACATGCGCATCGACTTGGCCGCCTCCTCGCTCGTCGCTGCCCTGCCATCGATCTCGTAGGGCGTGCATTCGTCGAACTGCATCACGATGTCCGAATTGAGCGCGCGCTGGATCTGCATCGACACTTCGGGCGACAGGAATTTACGCGCACCGTCGATCGGCGAGGCAAAGGTGACGCCCTCTTCCGTGATCTTGCGCATCGCGCCCAGCGAAAACACCTGGAAGCCGCCCGAGTCGGTCAGGATCGGCTTGTCCCAGCCCATGAAGCCGTGCAGGCCGCCGAACTTGTTCAGCACGTCCGTGCCCGGACGCAGCCACAGGTGGAAGGTGTTGCCGAGGATGATCTGGGAACCGACCGTGGCCAGCTCGACCGGGTCCATCGCCTTGACGGAACCGTAGGTCCCGACCGGCATGAAGATCGGCGTTTCGATGGTGCCGTGGTTGACGGTCAAGCGGCCGCGGCGCGCGTGCGACAGGCCGCTGGTATCTTTTTTGAGAAGCGTAAATTCGAGCATCGGGGTTTTTAGCGTGATGTGGTTGTCAGCAGCATGGCGTCGCCGTAGCTGAAGAAGCGGTATTCGCTGGCGACTGCATGTGCGTACGCCTTGCGAATGGCGGCGTAGCCGGCAAAGGCCGACACCAGCATCAGCAACGTCGATTTCGGCAGGTGGAAGTTGGTGATCAGGCGCGTGACGGTCTTGAATGTGTAGCCGGGCGTGATGAACAGGGCCGTGTCGGCGCTGCCGGCGGCCAGCTCGCCCGTTTGCGAGGCCGATTCCAGCGCGCGCAGACTCGTGGTGCCGACGGCGATCACGTCGCGCCCGGCCGCCTTCGCGGCGCGCACCGCATCGACCGTTTCGGCCGGCACCGTATACCACTCGGTGTGCATCTGGTGCGCGGCCAGGTCTTCGACGCGCACGGGTTGAAACGTGCCGGCGCCGACGTGCAGCGTGACGTAGGCGAAGTCGACGCCCTTGGCCTTCAACTTGTCGAGCAGCGGCTGGTCGAAATGCAGGCCGGCGGTTGGCGCGGCGACCGCGCCCGGCTCTTTCGAGTACACGGTCTGGTAGCGCTGCTCGTCGAATGCGTCGGCCGTATGCTCGATGTAGGGCGGCAGCGGCAGGCGGCCGTGCGCCTCGATCAACTCGAACACGTCGCCCTCGAAAACGAGGGTGAAGAACTCGCCGGCACGCTCGCCCGTGGTGACGTCGAAGGCATCGGCCAGGCGGATGCGGGTTCCCGGCTTCGGCGACTTCGAGGCGCGTACCTGGGCCAGCACGGTGCGGTCGTCGAGCACGCGCTCGACCAGCACCTCGACCTGGCCTCCGGTTTCCTTGACGCCGAAGAAGCGCGCTTTCAATACACGGGTGTCGTTCATCACAAGCAGGTCGCCGGCTTGCAGCTGGTCGACGATGTCGGCGAAATGGCGGTCAGTGATCTGTTCGCCATCGAGCTGGAGCAGGCGCGAGGCGCTGCGGTCCGGCAGGGGCAATTGCGCGATGCGCTCGGGCGGCAAATCGAAATCGAAGTCGGAAAGCGAATACATTCTGGTCAATTCTGGGAAAATAAGTGCTGGCAGCCTTACAATATGGCCCCAAGTAGTGCGGCGAACCCTCTATTTTACGCCAGCCTTTGCCATCCTGCCGCGTTTATGCCTGCTCCGAAGCCTCCACCCGCCCCGAAAACGACACAGACCAGGCTCGCCAAGCTCGGCCTGCGCAGCGACATGGACCTGGTCCTGCACCTGCCGATGCGCTACGAGGACGAGACCAGGATCGTGCCGATCCGCGAGGCTTGCCTGCGCGGCGGCCATGTGTCGCAGGTCGAGGGGGTCGTCATCAAGAACGAGATCAGCTTGAAACCGCGGCGCCAGCTGCTGGTGACGATTGCCGACGAGAGCGGCGAACTGCTGCTGCGCTTCATGAATTTCTACGGCAGCCAGGTCAAGCAGCTGTCCGAGGGCGTGCGCGTACGCGCCCGTACCGAGATCAAGCATGGCTTTTTCGGGGCCGAGATGGTCCACCCGACCTATAAGGTGGTCAACGAGAACGCGCCGCTGCCGACCTCGCTCACGCCCGTCTATCCATCGGGCGAAGGCCTGTCGCAGCCGATCCTGCGGCGCGCGATCGCCGAAGCGATGCGGCGCGTGGACTGGACCGATACCGTGCCGCCGCTGATCCGGCGCCAGATGGACCTGATCGACTTCGAGCCGGCCGTGAAACTGCTGCACTATCCGCCGGTCGACGCCGACGAATACGCGCTGATGGAAAAAACGCATCCGGCCTGGACGCGCATGAAGTTCGACGAACTGCTGGCCCAGCAGCTGTCGCTCAAGCGCGCCCAGCGCGCGCGGCGCGACAAGGGTGCGCCGCACCTGCGCGCGATCGGCCGCATGACCGAAGGTTTATTGGGCGCCCTGCCCTTCAGCCTCACCGGCGCCCAGCAGCGCGTCCTGCAAGAGATCCGCAAGGACCTGCGCGAGAGCTATCCGATGCAGCGCCTGCTGCAAGGCGACGTCGGCAGCGGCAAGACGGTCGTGGCCGCGCTGGCCGCCGCCCAGGCCATCGACAGCGGCTACCAGGCCGCGCTGATGGCGCCGACCGAGATCCTGGCCGAGCAGCATTTCAGGAAGATCGCCGCGTGGATGGAACCGCTCGGCGTGAAAGTCGCCTGGCTCACGGGCAGCCTCAAGAAGAAGGACAAGACGGCGGCCAACGAGATGGTGGAATCGGGCCAGGCGCGCCTGGTGATCGGCACCCATGCGCTGATCCAGGACACGGTGCAGTTCGCGAACCTGGGCCTGGTCATCGTCGACGAACAGCACCGCTTCGGCGTCGGCCAGCGCCTTACCCTGCGCAACAAGGGCAGCGACGGCCTGGTGCCGCACCAGTTGATGATGTCGGCGACGCCGATCCCGCGCACGCTGGCGATGACGTATTACGCCGACCTGGAAGTGTCCGTGATCGACGAGCTGCCGCCGGGGCGCAGCCCGATCGTCACGCGCGCCATCGACCAGAACCGGAGAGATGAAGTCATCGAACGCGTGCACGCCGCCGCGCTTGAGGGCCGGCAAGTGTACTGGGTCTGTCCGCTGATCGAGGAATCCGAAGCGTTGCAGCTGCAGACCGCGACCGAAACCTACGAGACCCTGGCGCAAGCGCTGCCCGATTTGCAGGTGGGGCTGGTGCACGGGCGCATGAAGCCGGCCGAGAAGCAGGCGGTGATGGATGCCTTCACGGCGGCCGAGGTGCACGTGCTGGTCGCCACCACCGTCATCGAAGTGGGGGTGGACGTGCCGAACGCCTCGCTGATGGTGATCGAGCATGCCGAGCGCTTCGGTTTGTCGCAGCTGCACCAGCTGCGCGGACGCGTGGGCCGCGGCTCGGCGGCCAGCGTCTGCCTGCTGCTGTACCAGAGCCCGCTGGGCCAGGTGGCCAAGCAGAGATTGCTGACCATGCGCGAAACCACCGACGGTTTTGAAATTGCGCGGCGCGACCTGGAGATTCGCGGCCCCGGCGAGTTCCTGGGTGCGCGCCAGTCGGGACAGGCGATGCTGCGCTTTGCGGATCTGGAAACGGACCAGTGGCTGGTCGAGCACGCGCGCGACATCGCGGCCGGGCTGCTGGAGAACGAGACGCCGGCGAACATGGAGATCGTCGACGCGCACCTGGCGCGCTGGCTGGGCGGCCGCGAAGAGTTCCTGAAGGTATAACGCTGCACAGCTGCACAGCTGCACAGCTGGGGTCAAGCTGCACAGCTGGGGTCAGGTCTGACAAGTGAACACGGCCTCGGCATTCGCTACGCACAGCCTCCCCAATGAAGGTTGAGCTCGTGTCCGAAAACACCACAGCTGGGGTCAGGTCTGACAAGTGAACACGGCCTCGGCATTCACTACACACAGCCTCCCCAATGAAGGTTGAGCTCGTGTCCGAATGTCAGACCTGGCCCCAGCTGTTATCCGCACAGCCTCCCCAATGAAGGTTGAGCTCGTGTCCGAATGTCAGACCTGGCCCCAGCAGTTATCCGGCGCGGTCGGCCTCGTAGACCAGTCCGATCTGGCGCCGTACCTCGTCCATCACTTCCATCAGCGCCAGCGTCTCGGCATGCGGCATGACCGGGCTTTCGATCAGCCCCGCGCGCCAGCAGCGCTGGGCTTCGATCACTTCGTGCACGTAGCCGTTGCCGAGATAAGGCGTCTCGATCGTGCGGCTGCCGTCGTCGCGCGCCACCGTGATCGAACGCGCGCGGTGGAACATGGTGTTCATGCGGATGTGCCCGCGCGAACCCGACACCGTCAGTTCGCCCGGCGTGCGCGCCTGGAACGAGCAGCTGCAGACCGACATGCCGCCGTGTTCATGCGTCAAAATAAAACCGGTCTGCACGTCGACGCCGGTCGGCCCCATCTCGGCCTGCGCCCTGACCGCGGCCACCGGGCCGAGCAGACTGGCGGCGATCGAGAGCGGATAGATGCCGAGGTCGAGCAGCGCGCCGCCGCCCAGCGCCGGATTGTAGACGCGGTGCTCGGGGCCGAAATGGGCGGTGAACCCGAAGTCGGCGACAACCTGGTGCACGCTGCCGATTTCGCCAAGGGCGATGAGGCGCTTGACTTCGCCGAGGGCCGGCATGAAGCGCGTCCACATCGCTTCCATCAGGAACAGGTTATGCGCGCGCGCCAGCGCGACGACTTCCTCGGCCTCGCGCCGGTTCATCGTAAAGGGTTTCTCGCACAGCACACCCTTGCCGGCGCCCAGCGCCAGCCGCGCATTGGCGGCGTGCTGCGGATGGGGCGTGGCGATGTAGACCAGGTCGATGCCGTCGGCCGCCGCCAGCGCTTCGTACGAGCCGTAGGCGGCTCCGGCGCGGAACTCGGTGGCGAATTCGTCGGCCTTCTCCAGGCTGCGCGAAGCGACGCCCGCCAATACGGCGCCGGGCACGTCCTGCAGCGCGCTGGCGAAGGCGCGCGCGATCTTGCCCGTGCCGAGGATGCCCCAGCGAACCGCCTCAGTCATGGCTGCTCCTGTCGGGCCGCTTGGGGCGAAAAACCGTCGTGTCCAGGTAAAACGCCTGGTCCTGGCCGGGCCACCAGCCCGGCACGCCCAGCACGGGCAGCGGCGTAAAGCTCGATGTCGTCAAGCCTTCGGCCTGCAGCAAGCGGGCCACCGTCCCATCGATCCAGGCGCGCCGGGCATCGAGGTCGAGCGCGAAGAACCCGTCCGGCGCGAACACGACCCGGGTGTGGGCCGTGATCGCCTTGCGCGGCGCCACCAGCTTTTCCATCAGCGCGTGGCCGAACAGCCAGAGCTGGGCGTCGGGGCCGAACATGGCGCGCTTTTCGAACAGCGCCGCGTCCCAGCAGTGGGCACGCAGCTCGTCGGCCAGCGCGCGCCCTTCGCTCGAGGCGCGCAGCACCAGCAGCGCGGCGTTCTCGTCGAAAATGGTGGCGGCGTCGCGCGCCGGGCCGCGCGCGCGGCTGCCGGCGGCCGCGGCGATCTGCGCCGCTTGCAAGGCGTTCAGTTCGCGCTTGATCAGCGGGAAGGTTTGCCAGACGAGGCCGTTGAAGAAGTCATGCAGGTTGTCGCGCGTGGGCACCTTGCCGGTGGCGCTGATGAATTCTTCATACGCCGTTCCGTCGGGCAACGCTTCCTGCGGCACGAAGCTGACGGCCAAGTCGCGGTGGTTGCGCAAGGCGAGGCGCGCGGCTTGCCGGTTAAACGCGCCGACAAACCCGTCGCCTTCCAGACCGAGCGCATCATACGCTGGGCGCACGGCGTCGTACCACGGCCGCGACCAGTCGATCTGCGCAATCTCCGCTGCCACTTACAACATCTTCCAGTCGATGCGCTCGCCTGCATTGAGCGGCACGAGCGCTTGTTCGCCCATCGGCACGGTGGCCGGCAGGGTCCACGATTCGCGCGCCAGCGTGATGGTGCCGACGTTGCGCGGCAGGTTGTAGAAGGCCGGGCCGTTGAAGCTGGCGAAGGCTTCGAGTTTGTCGAGCGCGCCGGCGTCGGCGAAGGCCTGCGTGTACAGTTCCATCGCGTGCAGGGCCGTGTAGCAGCCGGCGCAGCCGCAGCTCGACTCCTTCGCGCCGATCGCGTGCGGGGCCGAATCGGTGCCGAGGAAGAAGCGCTCGTCGCCGCTGGTGGCGGCCGTGACCAGCGCCAGCCGGTGTTCCTCGCGCTTGAGCACCGGCAGGCAGTAATAGTGCGGCCGAATCCCGCCGCGGAAGATCTCGTTGCGGTTGTAGAGCAGGTGGTGCGCGGTGATGGTGGCGGCGATCGGGCCTTCGGCCTCGGCCACGTACTGGGCCGCGTCCTTGGTCGTGATGTGCTCGAAGACGATGGCCAGCGCCGGCAGGTCGCGGCGCAGCGGGCGCATCACGCGTTCGATAAAGACGGCTTCGCGGTCGAACAGGTCGATCTCGTTGTCGGTGACTTCACCATGCACCAGCAGCGGCATGCCGACTTCCTGCATCACTTCGAGCACCTTGTAGCAGTTGCGCAGGTCGGTCACGCCGGCATCCGAATTGGTGGTGGCGCCGGCCGGGTACAACTTGACCGCATGGATGAAACCGCTGTCCAGCGCGCGCCGGATCTCGTCCGGATCGGTATTGTCGGTCAGGTACAGCGTCATCAAAGGCTCGAACTGCATGCCCTGCGGGAGCGCGGCCAGGATGCGCTCGCGGTAGGCGGCGGCGGCGGCCGTCGTGGTGACCGGCGGTTTCAGGTTCGGCATCACGATCGCGCGCGCGAACTGGCGCGCCGTGTGCGGCAGCACGCTGGCCAGCGCCGCGCCGTCGCGCAGGTGCAGGTGCCAGTCGTCTGGACGGGTGATGGTGATGGATTGCGGGGTCTCGATGATGGACATGGCGGTTCTCGGATTGCGGGACGGCGTCATTTTACCTGCATAGGAGATGGCGCGCCGCGTAAAACCGGAATTGCGCAGCGCGGCAAGCCCGGCAGGAATTCATCGCGCACGGCGCTTTTCCTCGCAAGAAGCCGTCAGTGGATGATCTTCGCCAGGAACTCGCGCGCGCGCGCCGAGCGCGGAGCGGTGAAGAATTCCTCCTTCGGGGTGTCCTCGACGATGCGGCCGTGGTCCATGAAGACGATCCGGTCCGCCACCTTGCGGGCAAAACCCATTTCGTGGGTCACGACCATCATCGTCATGCCGTCCTGGGCCAGGCCCACCATCACCTCCAGCACTTCGCCGATCATTTCCGGGTCGAGCGCGGAGGTCGGTTCATCGAACAGCATCGCCACCGGATCCATCGCCAGCGCACGCGCGATCGCCACGCGCTGCTGCTGGCCGCCCGAGAGCTGGGCCGGAAACTTGTCCCGGTGCGCCAGCAGCCCCACCCGGTCCAGGTAGGTCAGGCCGCGCGCGACGGCCTCGCCCTTGGCGCGCCCGAGCACCCGGATCTGGGCCAGCGTCAGGTTCTCCGTGACCGAGAGGTGCGGGAACAATTCGAAGTTCTGGAACACCATGCCGATCTTGGCGCGCAGCCTGGGCAGGTCGGTCTTGCGGTCGGTGACCAGCACGCCGTCGACCCGGATCACGCCTTCCTGCACCGCCTCGAGGCCGTTGACGGTCTTGATCAGGGTCGACTTGCCCGAGCCGGACGGCCCGCAGACCACCACCACGTCGCCCCGGGCCACATGCGTACTGCAATCGGCGAGGACCTGGAACTCGCCGTACCATTTGCTGACCTTGTCAATTTCAATCATTTTTTCTTCACTTGTTTGCAAACCTCGACCACCGCTGTAAGCGTGCTTGACAGCACTAACAGCCCCAAGGATACTGCGAAACTTGCCAAGATACTCAGAGCGAATCCTCCTTCGCTCCCGGAACCACCCTACTATCCAGCCGCGGCCTGCCCAGGACCCCGTGTCCGGCCGGCCGGGTCGAACGCGCAGCCGACTACAGGAAGCAGTCCATGAACAATCGAAACCGTCTCACAATCTACATCCTGATCGGCCTCGCGCTGGGGATCGTCGTCGGCTACATCGCCAACATTAACCTGGCCGACCCCAAGGGCTTCGCCGACACGATGTCGCTGGTGACGACGCTGTTCCTGCGCCTGATTAAAATGATCATTGCGCCGCTGGTCTTCGCCACCCTGGTGGTCGGCATCGCCAAGATGGGCGACGCCAAGGAAGTCGGCCGCATCGGCGTCAAGGCGCTGGGCTGGTTCATCATCGCCTCGGTCATCTCGCTGTCGCTGGGCCTGATCCTGGTGAACCTGTTCCGCCCGGGCGACGCGATGGCCGCGCTGGGCAACCTGCCGCCGGTCGGCGCCGATTCGGGCATCGTCACCAGCGGCCTGACCCTGAAGGAATTCATCACCCACCTGGTGCCGTCCTCGATCGTCGACGGCATGGCCAAGAACGAGATCCTGCAGATCGTCGTGTTCTCGCTGTTCTTCGGCACCGCGGCCGCCGCCGTCGGCGCGCGCGCCACGCCGATGATCGACGCCATCGACGGCGTCGCCCACGTCATGCTCAAGCTCACCGGCTACGTCATGAATTTCGCGCCGATCGCCGTCTTCGCGGCGGTGGCCGGCATCATCGCGAAAAGCGGCCTGGGCGTGCTCTCGACCTACGGCATCTTCATGGGCGAGTTCTACCTCGGCATCGCGCTGCTGTGGGTGATCCTGATCCTGATCGGCATGGTCTTCCTCGGCCCGCGCGTGCTGCGCCTGATCGTCGAGCTGCGCGAACCGACCCTGCTGGCCTTCTCGACCGCCTCCTCCGAAGCGGCCTTCCCGAAAACCCTGGAAGGCCTGGAGCGCTTCGGCGTCAAGAACCGCCTGGCCGCGTTCGTGCTGCCGATCGGTTACTCGTTCAACCTCGACGGCTCGATGATGTACTGCACCTTCGCCACCGTCTTCATCGCCCAGGCCTACGGCATCGAGCTGCCGCTCTCGACCCAGCTCATGATGATGCTGGTGCTGATGCTGACCTCGAAGGGCATGGCCGGCGTGCCGCGCGCCTCGCTGGTCGTCATTGCCGCGACGCTCGGCCAGTTCAACATCCCGGAAGCGGGCCTGCTGCTCCTGCTGGGCATCGACCACTTCCTCGACATGGCGCGTTCGGCCACCAACGTGATCGGCAACGGCATCGCCACCGCCGTCGTCGCCAAGTGGGAGAACGACCTCGAGGAGCCGGTAAAGGACGTCGCCGTCTCGCCGCTGCGCTGACGGTTCGATCACGAAGCATACGAGGCCTTCCAGCGATGGGAGGCCTTTTTTCATAGAAACGGAGACAGGAAGATGAAACAGTTGGCCGCGGCAGCGATGCTGCTTGCATTGAACAGCGCCCATGGCGCCACCCGGACGGTCGATTGCGGCCGCCTGCTCGACCTGAAGAGCGGCACCTGGCGCGAGCGCGTCAGCATCGTGATCGACAACGGCAGCATCACCTCGGTCGGTCCGATGACGCCGGGCGCCGGCCACATCGACCTGTCGGACAAATACTGCCTGCCGGGCCTGATCGACATGCACGTGCACCTCACCAGCGAGACCGCGCCGGCGATCGACGCCTACCGCGACCGCCTCACGGCCGATCCAGCCGACCTGGCCTACCGTTCGGTGAAGTATGCCGAACGCACGCTGATGGCGGGATTTACCACCGTGCGCGACCTGGGCGCCCAGGACGGCCTGAACGTGTCGCTGAAACGCGCCATCGCCAGCGGCGCCGTGCCGGGTCCGCGCATGTTTACGGCCGGGAAATCGATCGCCACCACCGGCGGCCATGCCGACCCGACCAACAACCTGTCGCACTTCCTGAACGAGAAGATCGGCACGCCGGGTCCGGAGCAAGGCGTGATCGACAGTCCCGAACAGGGCCGCCAGGCCGTGCGCGCCCGCTACAAGGAAGGCGCGGACCTGATCAAGATCACCGCCACCGGCGGCGTGCTGAGCCAGGCGGCAAACGGCCAGAATTCGCAGTACACCGAGGACGAACTGCGTGCGATCGTCAGCACGGCCAAGGATTACGGCTTTCGCGTCGCGGCCCACGCGCACGGCGCCGAAGGCATGAAGCGCGCCTTGCGCGCTGGCGTCGATTCGATCGAGCACGGCACGCTGATGGACGACGAAACCATCGCCCTGTTCAAGAAGACCGGCCACTGGTACGTGCCGACCATTTCGGCAGGCCGCTATGTCGCCGACAAGGCGAAGGACGCGAACTACTATTCGGCCCTGGTGCGCCCGAAGGCGGCCGCGATCGGCCCGCAACTGCAGGCGACCTTCGCGCGCGCCCACAAGGCCGGCGTGAAAATCGCTTTCGGCACCGATGCCGGCGTGTTCCCGCACGGAGACAATGCAAAGGAGTTCGGCTACATGGTCGAAGCGGGCATGCGCCCGATCGACGCGATCCGCGCCGCGACCGTCCACGCCGCCGCCTTGCTCGACCAGCCGCAGCGCCTGGGCGCGGTGGCGCCGGGCTTCGCCGCCGACATCGTCGCCGTCGACGGCGACCCGCTGCGCGACGTCAGCGTGCTCGGACAAGTGAAATTCGTGATGAAGGACGGCGTCGTCTACAAACAACCGTAACGGCCTCGAAAAGAAGAGGTGCGGTACGTAGTGACGGGCGTGCGTCGCCCTTCACTCGTCCTTCACTCGCTCTGCAGCGCCAACGGCGGCGACGCCAGCTCCTCCTCCGGGCGCGCCTGCTGCCGCTCCCACATCTGCGCATACAGGCCCTGCGCCGCCAGCAAGCTGCCATGGGTTCCGCGCTCGACGATTTTGCCGTGATCGAGCACCATGATCTGCTGCGCGTCGGCGATCGTCGACAGGCGGTGCGCGATCACCAGCGTGGTGCGGTTGCGCGCAATCTCCTTCAACTGCGCCTGGATTGCCTGCTCGGACTTCGAGTCGAGCGCCGACGTGGCTTCGTCGAAAATCAGGATCGCCGGGTTCTTCAGCAAGGTGCGGGCAATGGCCACGCGCTGCTTCTCGCCGCCCGACAGTTTCAGGCCGCGCTCGCCGACCATGGTCGCGTACCCGTCCGGCAGGCTCTCGATGAAGTCGTGGATCGACGCCGCGCGCGCGGCGGCGACGATGTCGTCCTTGCTCGAGCCCGGCTTGCCGTAGGCGATGTTGTATTCGATGGTGTCGTTGAAGAGCACCGTATCCTGCGGCACGATGCCGATCGCCGAACGCAAGGACGCTTGCGTGACGCTGCGGATGTCCTGGCCGTCGATGCTGATCGATCCGCGGTTGACGTCGTAGAAGCGAAACAGCAGGCGCGAGAGGGTCGACTTGCCCGAGCCGCTATGGCCGACGACGGCGGTGGTGGTGCCGGCGGGAATGGCGAAGTCGACGTCGAACAGGATCTGGCGCTTCGCTTCGTAGCTGAATTCCACATGCGAGAACTCGACCCGCGCGCCCCTGGTCGCCAAAGGCTGCGCGCCCGGCGAATCGGCCACTTCGCGGTTCTGGTCCAGCAGCCCGAACAGGCGCTCCATGTCGGCCAGCGCCTGCTTGATCTCGCGGTAGATCACCCCCAGGAAATTGAGCGGGATGTAAAGCTGGATCATGAACGAGTTCACCAGCACCAGGTCGCCGAGCGACATCGTGCCGGCGATCACGCCTTCGGTGGCGCGCCACAGGATCAGGGTGACGGCGGTGGCAATGATCAGCGATTGGCCGGTATTGAGGACCGAGAGCGAGGTCTGCGAGCGCACGGCGGCATTCTCGTAGCTTTGCAGGCCCTGGTCGTAGCGCTTCGCTTCGTAATCCTCGTTGCCGAAGTATTTCACCGTTTCATAGTTGATCAGCGAGTCGATCGCCCTGGTATTGGCCTTCGAGTCGAGATCGTTCATCGTGCGCCGGAAATGGGTGCGCCATTCGGTGACCACGACGGTGAAGACGATGTAGGTGACCAGCGCCACGGCGGTGATGATCGAGAACCACTTGTCGTAGTTGAACACCAGGTAGCCCAGCACCAGCGTGATCTCGACCAGGGTCGGCAGCACGTTGAAGAGCGAGTACGAGATCAGGGAATTGACGCCGCGCGTGCCGCGTTCGATATCGCGCGTCATGCCGCCGGTCTGGCGGTTCAGGTGAAAGCGCAGCGATAACGCGTGCAGGTGGCGAAACACTTGCAGGGCGATGGTGCGCACGGCGCGCTGCGTCACGCGCGCGAACAGGAACTCGCGCAGTTCGGTAAAGATCGTGGTCGACAGGCGCAGCAGGCCATAGGCAACCAGCGCGCCCAGCGGCAGCACCAGCAGCGCCTGCGGGCTGGCCGGGTCGATCGCTAGCTGGTCGATCAACTGTTTCAGGACCAGCGGCACGCCGACGTTGGCCATCTTCGCGCCGATCAGCGCGCCGAGCGCGGCGATCACGCGCCACTTGTACACCCACAGGTAGGGAAACAGCGTTTTGAGCGTGGCCCAGTCGGTGCGCTGTCGGCCTTTCGCATCTGGCGGCGGAGGGGAACTGGTGGAATGGCGTCGCATGGCAGGGGTCCGGGATTTATGGTTCAATTCGGGACGATTGTAGCTTTTCACGAGAAAACAAGATGACCACGCCTGAAAACACCGCCCCCGCCGCGACCAACCGTCTGCCGGAAGGAAAGATGCCGCAGCTGCGGGTCATGCCGGGCCCGCCTGACGCGAACGTCTATGGCGACGTCTTCGGCGGCTGGATCATGGCACAGGTCGACATTGCCGGGTCGCTGCCGGC
Source organism: Massilia jejuensis (assembly GCF_042656795.1). Lineage (NCBI taxonomy): Bacteria > Pseudomonadati > Pseudomonadota > Betaproteobacteria > Burkholderiales > Oxalobacteraceae > Massilia > Massilia jejuensis. The sequence continues at coordinate 149,229 of NZ_JBHSMS010000058.1, forward strand.
CACGCGCCGCGCCAACGGCCGCGTCGCCACCATCGCGGTGAACTCCTTCCTGTTCAAGAACCCGGTGTTCGTCGGCGACCTGCTGTCGTTCTACGCCGATATCGTCAAGGTCGGCAACACCTCGATCACGGTGTATGTCGAGGTCTATGCCGAGCGCAACCGCCTGCAGTCGAACATCGTCAAGGTCACCGAGGCGACGCTGACCTATGTCGCCACCGGCGAGGACCGCAAGCCGCGCCAGCTGCCGCCGATCGAATCGCTGATCTCGCATCAGCCCTAGCCGATGCGGGAGGCGCGCCGCACGTTCCTGCTCGATGCCGCGCGCCTGGCGGCGGCGGCGGCGGCCGGCACCGCCTTCAGCCAGGGCGCCGCGGCAGTCGACAAGTCCTATCCCTTCGCGCTCGGCGTCGCGTCCGGCTCGCCGCTGCCTCACGCCGTCATCCTCTGGACCCGCATCCTGCCCGATCCGTTGAACGCGGCATCGGTCTCGCCCATCGCGCTGACGGTGCGCTGGGAAGTGGCCGAGGACGAGGCCTTCCGTAAAGTCGTGGCGGCGGGCAGCGCGGTCGCCGCGCCGGAGCTCGCGCACAGCGTGCACGTCGACGCGACGGGCTTGAGGCCGGAGCGCTGGTACTGGTACCGCTTCATGCTCGGGGCGGCCGTCAGCCCGGTCGGGCGCACGCGCACGGCGCCGGCCAGCGAGGCCCTGCCTGCCAGGTTGAAAGTCGCGGTCGCGTCCTGCCAGCACTGGGAGTTCGGCCACTACGCCGCGCACCGCCACATCGCCGCCGCCGCGCCCGACCTGGTCGCCTTCCTGGGCGACTACATCTACGAATGGGGGCCCTACCATCTGCGCCACCCGCAGCGGGCGATGCGCAGCGACGAGTCGTTCACGCTGGCCCAGTACCGCGCGCGCTATGCGCAGTACAAGAGCGACCCGGATCTGCAGGCGGCGCACGGGGCGGCGCCCTGGATCGTGACCTGGGACGACCATGAAGTGGCCAACGATTATGCGGGCGACCTCGACGAGCGCCTGTCGACCGACTTCGCGGCGCGCCGCGCCGGCGCCTACCAGGCCTTCTACGAGCACATGCCGCTGCGCCTGCCGCCGGCGCAGGGCGGCCGTTTCAAGGGCGTGCGCATGTTCCAGCGTTACGACTGGGGGCGGCTGGCGCGCTTTCACGTGCTCGACGACCGCCAGTACCGCTCCCCCCTGCCCTGCTCGAAACCCGGACGCGGCGGCTCGAACGTGGTGCTGGCGCGCGCCTGCGCCGCGCTGCGCGACCCGAGCCGCACCATGCTCGGCAGCGAACAGGAAGCCTGGCTGGCGCAAGGCTTGTCGAGCTCGCGCGCGCACTGGAACATCCTGGCCCAGCAGACGCCGATGGCGCAGTCGAGCGGCGTGCCGGTGCGCTCGCCGCAAGACGGCCGCTTCTGGACCGATGGCTGGGACGGCTATCCGGTGGCGCGCCGGCGCCTGCTCGATACCCTGGCGGCGAGCGGCGCCCGCAATCCCCTGGTGCTGGCCGGCGACGTGCACACCTTCTATGCGAGCGAGCTGCGGCGCGACTTCGGCCGCCCCGTCTCGAAAGCCAATCCGGTCGTTGCCGCCGAATTATGCGGCACCTCGATCACCTCGGGTTCGCGGCCGCAGTACCGCACCCAGGAAAATGTCGAGCGCAATCCCCACATCCTGTACGGACGCAGCGACCGGCGCGGCTACATGCTGATGGACGTGACGCCGCAGTCGGCCACGACGCGCTTCATGGCGCTCGAGGACGTGCGCCATGCCGGTTCCGGACAGTCCGCGCTTGCCGCGTTTGCGATCGCCCAGGCATCTTCGCGCATCGTGCGCGCCTGAGCCGGGGTAGTGGCGCAGCCAGGCGCGGCGAGTCAGTCCGGCCGCTTCTCGTCGCGCAGCTCGCGGCGCAAAATCTTGCCGACGTTGGTCTTGGGGAGCGCCTCGCGAAATTCGATGGTGCGCGGGCGCTTGTAGCCGGTCAGCTCTTCCTTGCAGAACTCCATCAGGGTCTCGACAGACAGTGCCGGGTCCTTGCGTACCACATACAGCTTCACCGCTTCGCCCGAGTGCCGGTCCGGCACGCCGACGCAGGCCACTTCCAGCACGCCCGGGTGCGCGGCGACGACGTTCTCGACTTCGTTCGGGTAGACGTTGAATCCGGAGACGAGGATCATGTCCTTCTTGCGGTCGACGATGCGCGTGCAGCCGCGTTCGTCCATGATGCCGATGTCGCCGGTCTTCAGGTAGCCGTCCGGGGTCATCACCTTCGCCGTTTCGTCGTCGCGCTTCCAGTAGCCGGCCATGACCTGCGGACCGCGGATCGCAATCTCGCCCGACTGCCCGAACGCGACCGGCTGGCCGGCGTCGTCGACGATCAGGATTTCGGTCGACGGCAGCGGCAGGCCGATGGTGCCGGTGAAATCGCTGATGTCGCAGCGGTTCGCGGTGGCGACCGGCGAGGCTTCGGACAGGCCATATCCCTCGACGATGGGCGTGCCGGTGATTTTCAGCCACTGGTCGGCCACCGCCTGCTGCACCGCCATGCCGCCGCCCGGACAGACCAGGTAGCTCGAATGGTCGAGCTTGGCGAAGGCCGGCTGGTTGACCAGGCCGTTATACAAGGTGTTCACCGCCGGGAAGACGTTGATGCGGTACTTGCCCAGCTCCTTGATGAAACCGTCCAGGTCGCGCGGGTTCGGAATCAGGACGTTCATGGCGCCCAGGCGCATGCCGAGCAGGCCGCAGACGGTCAGCGCATAGATATGGTACAGCGGCAGCGCGCACATGAACTGCAGCTGCTCGCCGGCCTTGGCGCGGCCCAGCGAGGGCGCGAACCAGGCTTCGTTCTGCAGCACGTTGGCCAGCACGTTCCTGTGCAGCAGGACCGCGCCCTTCGACACGCCCGTGGTGCCGCCCGTGTACTGCAGGAAGGCGATGTCGTCGTGGCCGGGTTTTACCGGCTTGAACGCCAGGCGCGCGCCCTCGGCCAGCACCCGATTGAAACCGATCGCGCCCGGCAGCGACCAGCCCGGCACCATTTTCTTCACCTTGCGCACGACGAAGTTGACGACCGTGCCCTTGAGCGTGCCGAGCAGGTCGCCCATGGTGCCGACCACCACGTGCCTGACCTGGGTGTTGGCGATCACCTGCTCGACCGTGTACGCAAAATTTTCCAGCACCACCAGCGCCTCGGCACCGGAATCATTGAGCTGGTGCTGCAGTTCGCGCGGGGTGTAGAGCGGGTTGACGTTGACGATGGTGTAGCCGCCGCGCAGGGCCGCCGCCATCGCCACCGGGTATTGCAGCACGTTCGGCAGCATGATCGCCACACGCGCCCCCGGCTGCAGGCCACGGCCCTGGAACCAGGCGGCCATCTGCGCCGACATGCGGTCGAGTTCGGCGTAGGTGATGGTCTTGTCCATGCAGGCGAACGCGTTCTGGCCGGCGTACTTGCGGAAGGACTCTTCCAGCAAATGGGTCAGGGAGCGGTACTGCGTCGGATCGATCTCCGCCGGCACGCCAGCCTGGTACGACTTGAGCCAAAACTTGTCCATCTATGCCTCGCTTCTAAAAACTGTGTGTCCAATAAAATGCAAAGCCGCCCGAAGCGGGCGGCTTTGCCAGCCGGACAAGCGCTGTGTCACTGCCCAGCGTCAGGCCGCTTGCTTGTGTGTCGTTTGCTGCTCGTCGCGCAGCGCGCGCCGCAGGATCTTGCCGACATTGGTCTTCGGCAGTTCGTCGCGGAACTCGATGTACTTCGGTTTCTTGTAGCCGGTGAACTGCTGCTTGCAGTAGTCCATCAGTACGGCTTCGGTCAGGGCCGGGTCCTTGCGCACCACGAACACCTTGACGGCCTCGCCCGAGTGCTCGTCGGGCACGCCGACGACGGCGCATTCGAGCACGCCCGGGTGGCCGGCGATCACGCCTTCGAGCTCGTTCGGGTAGACGTTGAAGCCCGACACCAGGATCATGTCCTTCTTGCGGTCGACGATCTTCACGTAGCCGCGCTCGTCCATGGTGCCGATGTCGCCCGACTTGAAGAAGCCGTCGGCCGTCATGACCTTGGCCGTTTCGTCCGGACGGTTCCAGTAGCCCGCCATCACCTGCGGGCCGCGGATCGCGATCTCGCCCGGCTGGCCCAGCGGCACCGGCTTGCCGTCGTCGTCGAGAATGGCGATGTCGGTCGACGGCACCGGCAGACCGATGCTGCCCGTGAAACCGGTTTCGTCGGAACGGTTGCAGGTCGCGACCGGCGAGGTTTCCGACAAACCGTAGCCCTCGATGATGCTCTTGCCGGTGATCTGTTTCCACTTGTCGTTGACCGCCTGCTGCACGGCCATGCCGCCGCCGTTCGCCGTTTTCAGCTGCGAGAAATCGAGGCTGGCGAAATCCGGGTGGTTGACCAGCGCGTTGTAGAGCGTGTTCACGGCCGGCAGCATGTTGACCTTGTACTTGCTCAATTCCTTGATGAAGCCGGGAATGTCGCGCGGGTTCGGGATCAGGATGTTCATGGCGCCGGCGCGCATGCCCCACAGGGCGCAGGCCGTCAGTGCGAAGATGTGGTACAGCGGCAGTGCGCAGACGATGGTCTGGAATTCCACGTGCGGCGGCTGCGAGTTCGCCGGTTCGGCCCAAACTTCAACCTGCAGCACGTTGGCGATGATGTTGCGGTGCGTGAGGGTGGCGCCCTTCGACACGCCGGTGGTGCCGCCGGTATACTGGAGGAAGGCAATGTCGGACGCGGTCAAGGTCACCGGCGTGAACGGCATCTTGCCGCCCTGGGCCAGCGCATCCTTGAAGCGCACCATGTTCGGCAGGGCGAAGTCGGGCACCATCTTTTTAACGTTGCGCACGACGAAGTTGACCAGCATGCCCTTGGCGCCGCCGAGCATCTCGCCCATGCTGGCCACGACCACGTGGCGCACTTGCGTGTTCTTCAGCACCTGCTCGACCGTGTGGGCGAAGTTCTCGAGCACGATGATCGCTTCGCTGCCCGAATCCTTCAGCTGGTGTTCGAGCTCGCGCGGCGTGTAGAGCGGGTTGACGTTGACGACCGTGTAGCCGGCACGCAGGATGGCGGCGATCGCGACCGGATACTGGAGGACGTTCGGCATCATCACCGCCACGCGCGCGCCCTTGGCCATGCCGCGGCTTTGCAGCCAGCCGGCCAGGCGCTTCGAGTAGTCGTCGAGCTCGGCGTAGGTCATGAACTTGTCCATGCACACGTAGGCATTGTTCTGTGCGTACTTCTGGAATGACTCTTCCAGCAATTGCACCAGCGACGTGTACTGGTCGGGATTGATCTCGGCGGGTACGCCAGGGGGATACGACTTCAGCCAAATTTTGTCCATCAGTTGCCTCTGTCTCCAATAGGTCGTTATCGTCCATGGCGCCGCCGCATTCCGACAGCACCATGGCGTGCAGCAGGTGCGTGCTCCTGCCTTTGCTATTGCTGCATGTGATGCTATCGGGCAGCGCCCGTGGACGCAAGCGCTTTTGGCGCGATTGGAAGGGGCACTCTACGGCATGGCATTATTGGTGCGCTGCACCATGAAAGTGGCTGGCGGCGCGGCAAGCTCGTACAGCTTCAAGGCACGCTGGCGTTCGCTCTTGTCGAGCTTGGCCAGCGCATTGACCTTGCGGTAGAACGCGCGGAAATCCTTCTCGTTCCTGAGCATGGCGCGGAAGGCCGGCACGTAGTCGTTGTAGGTGGCGATCGAGGCCAGGTGGGCGTTCGAGAGCGGCTCGGCAAAGAAGCGGTCGTAGCCGGCATAGCCGCCCCAGTTCGCTTTCAGGACCTGGTATTCCTCCTTCAGCGCGATGAACAGGCGCGCCTTGGCGATGCGCTTGGTTTCGTCCGGAACGATGGACGTATAGGTGCGTTCGAGTTCCTTGCGGTACTTGAGCAGCAAGCCCAGGAAATCCTTGCGCCGCACCTTGTAGCGCGCATAGCCCTCGCGCATGGCCGGATTGCCGAAGCGTTCCAGCCAGAGTTCGACGCCGGCCTCCTCGACCGCGCTGGCGAAGGATTCGTTGAAGCGCGAATCGCCCTGGACATAGCTGACCTGGTGCGCCAGTTCGTGGAAGATCAGGCGCGCCAGTTCGGCGTCGGGATAGTTGATGAAGGTCGAGATGAGCGGGTCGCTGAACCAGCCGAGGGTCGAATAGGCGCTCACGCCGCCGACTTCGACGTCGCGCCCCTGCGCGCGCAATTGTCTGGCGTAAGCCTGGGCTTCATTCTTGCTGTAGTAGCCGCGGTAGTTCACGCAACCGGCCACCGGGAAGCACCATTGCAAGGGTTTGAGCGACAGTTCCGGCGTGGCGACGACGTTCCACAGCACGTACTGGCGCTTCAGGGCCGCATAGTTTTTATAGCTGTCGTTGTCGGGCAGGCCCATCTGCTGGACCGCGAAGCGGCGGATCTGGCGCGCCGTTTCCAAACGGTGCCGCAGCGAGGTGTTCGTGGCCGGGTCGGCCAGCCAGTCGTCGATGGGTCGTGCGTCGGAGAGGAGTGCGAGTTGGCCCTGGGCGGCCTGGGTGTAGTAATTCAGCGTAGAACAACTGGCAAGCATGCCGGCGCCGGCCCCCGCGAGGAGCACGCGCCGGAACAGACGGGAGAGGTTAAGGGATGATTTCATGTCCGGGTCGCGGTACGGCCTTGTCGACCTGCACCAGGGTGTCGTAGAAAGTGGGCGCCCGACCCATGTCTGTCAGGCGCTGGCTGGTCACTTCATTGGCGTTCTTGCCGTCCCTGGAAAGCTTCTTCCACCAGATCGACAGGCCCACCACGAGGCCCGGGCGCGCTTTGTCGGTGACGCGCACGCGGGCAAGGAACGAGCCGCGGTCATTGAAGATACGTGCCATGTCACCATGATCGAGGCCGCGCGGGGCGGCGTCGTTCGGGTGCATGTCAAGGTGCGGCTCACCCTCGGTTGCACGCAGGCTCTGTACATTGACAAAGGTCGAGTTCAGGAAGTTCCGTGCCGGTGGAGAAATCATTGCGAGCGGATATTTCTTCGCCAATGTAGGGTTCGATGCCACCGACTCGTAGGGCGCGATATAGCTTGGGACCGGGTCGAGTCCGTCGTCGGCCATCGTGGCGGAATAAAACTCGCATTTGCCGGACGGCGTCGGGAAGCCGCCCTCGGCGAACGGCGCATCCGGCATGTTCAGCTTTTGCCAGCCCTTTCGTTTCAGCGACTCCCAATCGAAGTGGATGGCGCGCGTGTGGGTCTTGTCGAAGGCTTGCGCGGCCAGCTGGTCGTCGCTCTCCTGGAAGCACGGGTCGGTCAGCCCCATGCGCGCGGCCAGCAACCTGAAAATCTCGCTGTTCGGCTTGGCTTCGCCCATGGGCGCGATCGCGGCATTGTTCGCCATCATGTACAGGTGGCCGTAAGCCAGGTGCGCATCGACATGCTCGAGCTGGGTGGTGGCCGGCAGCAGGATGTCGGCGTAGTCGGCGCTGTCGGTCTGGAACTGTTCCAGCACTACCGTAAACAAATCCTCGCGCTCGAAGCCTTGCTGGACTTTCGCGGAATCGGGCGCGATCGCCAGCGGGTTGGCGTTGTAGACGATGACCGCTTCGACCTGCGGGCCGAATGCGGGCGACGCCGGTTTCAGCAGATCGTCGCCGATGGTCGTCATGTTGATCGTGCGCGGGGCGCGTCCAGCCAGCAGATCCGGGCGTTGCAGCGCCGCGCGGTTGGCCGGGAAGGAACCCGAGGTCGACAACTGGATGCCGCCGGCCGCATGGCGCCAGGCGCCGACCAGGGCCGGCAGGCAGGCCATGTTGCGTACCGCCATGCCGCCGCCGCGCGCGCGCTGCACGCCGTAATTGCAGCGGATCGCCACCGGCTCGCCGCGCCTGGCCATGCCGCCGTACAGGCGTGCCAGGTCGACGATTTCCTCGGCCGTGATGCCGCAGGTCTCGGCGGTGCGCTCCGGCGTCCATTCGCCGGCGCGCGCTTTCAGTGCTGCGAAGCCAAGCGTGTATTTTGCAATGTAGTCGTGATCGAGCAAGTCTTCCGCAATCAGCACGTGCATCAGGCCCAATGCCAGCGCGGCATCCGTGCCGGGCAGCAGCGCAATGTGCTGGTGGCACTTTTCAGCCGTGAGCGAGCGGTAGGGATCGATCGCAACCAGTTTGGCGCCGCGGCGTTTCGCTTCCTGGGCTCGCATCCAGAAGTGCAGGTTCGAGGCGATCGGGTTGCCGCCCCAGATGACGATCAGCTTGGCATCCTGGAACTGTTCCATGTCGGTGCCGATCGAGGCGCCGACCGTGTACTTGTAGCCGGTAAAACCGGCGGTGGCGCAGATGGTGCGGTCCAGCAGAGAAGCGCCGAGCTTGTGAAAGAAGCGCATCGACATCGCTTCTCCCTGCACCAGGCCCATGGTGCCGCAATAGCTGTAGGGAAGAATGGCTTGCGGATCGCGCGCGGCGATCGGCTTCAAGCGGGCGGCGATGTCGTCCAGTGCCGCATCCCAGCTGATGCGTTCGAAACGTCCTTCTCCCTTCTTGCCGACGCGGCGCATCGGGTACAGCAGGCGTTCCGGCGAATAGGTGCGCTCGACGTAGCGCGCCACCTTCGTGCACAACACGCCGGCCGTGGTCGGATGCGCCGGATCGCCGCGCACTTCGGTCGCCACCCCGTCTTCGACGGTGACGAGCAAGGCACAGGTATCGGGGCAATCGTGGGGACAGGCGGCGCGGACTTGGGTGATGGACATCGGGTTCAATTCTCGGGAAAAACGTCGATAAACCAATACTTTAGCTGATTCAGCCAACGGTCGGGGCCGATGCTGGATTTCCCGTGTTGAGGCGGGCTACAATGGTCCGGACACTTGCATTCATGTCCATGCAAAAGGGAGAACAAGATGCGACTCGTGGAACCTATCCTGGCTTTTCAAGGCGAACTGGAACACATCCGGCGCGACCTGCACGCCCACCCGGAACTTTGCTACGAAGAACAACGCACCGCCGACGTCATCGCCGCGCGCCTGGAGGAATGGGGCATTCCGGTCGTGCGCGGACTGGGCGTGACCGGCGTGGTCGGCATCATCGAGAACGGTGCTTCAGGCCGCGCTATCGGCCTGCGCGCCGACATGGATGCGCTGCCCATGCAGGAGCTCAACACATTTGACCATGCGTCGCGCCACCCCGGCAAGATGCATGCATGCGGCCACGACGGACATACGGCGATGTTGCTGGGCGCGGCGCACTATTTGTCGCGTCATCGCAACTTCGACGGCACCGTCTACCTGATTTTCCAGCCGGCCGAAGAAGGCGGCGCGGGCGCGCGCCGCATGATCGAAGATGGCTTGTTCGACCAGTTTCCGATGGATGCGGTCTACGGCATGCATAACTGGCCGGGCCTGGCGGCGGGCAGCTTCGGCGTGGTTTCCGGGCCGATGATGGCGTCGAGTAACGAGTTTCGCGTGGTGGTGAAAGGCAGAGGCGCGCATGCGGCGCAGCCGCACCGCGGCATCGATCCGGTGATGGTGGCGGTGCAGATCGCGCAAGCCTGGCAGACGATCGTCTCGCGCGAAAAGAACCCGCTCGACACCGCCGTGCTGTCGATCACGCAAATCCACGCCGGCAGCGCGACCAACGTGATTCCCGACGAAGCCGTGATGATCGGCACCGTACGCACCTACTCGACCGCGGTGCTCGATCTGATCGAGCGCCGCATGGAGGAAATGGCGACCGCGATCGCGGCCGGTTTCAACGCCGGCATCGACTTCGGCTTCAAGCGCAATTACCCGCCGCTGATCAACCATCCGGAGCAGACCGCATTCGCCATCGAGGCCATGCGCGCGGTGGTGGGCGCGGCGAACGTGAATACCGCCGTCGAGCCGACCATGGGAGCGGAGGATTTCGCGTTCATGCTGCAGGCCAAGCCGGGCTGCTATGTCTTTATCGGCAATGGAGACGGCGATCACCGCTGCGGCGGGCATGGGCTGGGACCGTGCCAGTTGCATAACGGGAGTTATGATTTCAACGACCAGCTCTTGCCGATCGGGGCAAGTTATTGGGTCAAGCTGGTGGAGACCGGCTTGGCGGCGGCCGCGTGATGTGCATGCGTGATGTGCATGCGTGATGTGCATGCGTGATGTGCATGCGTGATGTGCATGCGCGATGTGCATGCGTGATGTGCATGTGTGATGCAGGGCGCAACGCCGCCCCGCATTCAGGGCAACCCGTCCGGTCCCGCGCCAAGCCGCTGGCCCGGATTGATGCGTTCCAGCGCCAACAGGGCCGCGGCCTGGTCGGCATGCCCCAGCTGCGCCCCGATCGATTCATAACTGCGCGTCGCCGCCGCCGTCAACGGCAGCACCAAGCCGGCCGCCCCCGCCGCGGCCAGCACGTTATGCAAATCCTTCAACTGGCTTTTCACTTGCCCACCTGGCACGAAATTGCGCTCCAGCATGCGTTGCCCATGCACTTCCAGCACCCGGCTGCCGGCAAAGCCGCCGCGGATGGCTTCGCGCACCGCGCCCGGATCCGCGCCTGCCGCCTGCGCCAGCAGCAAGGCTTCGGCCACGATGTTGATCGTCGCGCCGACGATTAATTGATTGCACAGCTTGGCGACCTGCCCGCTGCCGTTCGGCCCCACCAGCTGCGCCTTGCCAAGCACGGCGAACAGGGGCGCGGCCTCGTTGAAGTCGTGCAGGCTGCCGCCGGCCATGATTGCCAGCGTGCCCGCCTCGGCGCCCGCTTCTCCGCCCGAGACCGGCGCGTCGAGGAAACGCATGCCCTGCCCGGCCAGGCGCGCATGGAAGGCCAAGGCCTCGTCGTGGCGGGTGGAACTCATGTCGATCCACAAGGCGCCCGGCGCCATGCGCGGCAAGGCCGCCTCGATCGTCGCCCCCACCGCCGGCCCCGCTTCCAGCATCGAGACCACGATGGCGGCCCCGTCCACCGCCTCCCCGATCGCGGCACAGGGCACGGCGCCGCGCGGCGCGAGCGCTTGCGCCTTGGCCGCGGTACGGTTCCAGACCCGTGGTGCCATGCCGGCGGCGGCCAGGCGGGCAGCCATCGGGCGGCCCATCAGGCCGATACCAAGAAATGCGACAATTGGAGTAGACATACGGTTCCCTTGCACGATTTGATGAGTGACGACTTAATTTTGTTGATACTAGTACAATAATCGAATGCGCCAGCCTGGACTGGCTCTTTTTACGAAAGCAATTATGTTCTCTATCCAAAAAATGGGTGCCAGCCTTGGCGTGGCCGCTACCCTGCTGGCCGGCCAGGCCTGCGCTGCCGACAACGGCTGGGCCGATTCGGCCGCCTTCGAGTTCGGCACCGGCGCCAAAGTACGCATGGCACGCGTGGCCGTGCAAAAAAACTGGGATGTGCGCTGGTTCGCCTCGCACGGCCGCCACCTGGGCGGCTATTGGGACCTGTCGGCCGCCTATTGGCGCGGCACGGCCTACCGCAACGTGCCGGGCCAGCACCAGAACCTGGCCGTGGTCGGCATCACACCGGTGCTGCGCTACGCGCGCGACGACAAGCTTGGCTGGTATGGCGAGGCCGGCATCGGCGCGAACCTGTTTTCGGAGCTGTACAACAACGACGACAACCGGCTGTCGACCGCCTTCCAGTTCGGCGACCACGTCGGCATCGGCTATGTCTTGCCGAATAAATGGGATCTCGGCCTGAAGTTCCAGCATTATTCGAACGGCAGCATCAAGCGGCCCAACAGCGGCGCCAATTTCCTGATCCTGAGCGCGCGCTATGCGTTTTAATTAAACGTATCGCCTGCAAGCGGCTGCCGTCAAGATGGCGCCCGCTTGAATTCGGCATCCGATGATTTATGTGACAATCCAGGCAGGCATGCGCATTCGCGCGCGCCCGACTGGATGAGGCTCGCTTGGATAGTTCGACCGTCAAGACCTATTTGCCATGGTTGGTCGCCACTGCCCTGTTCATGGAGCAGCTCGACGCCACGGTCGTCAATACCGCCATTCCGAGCATCGCGCTCAGCCTCGGTGTCACGCCGCTGAGCCTGAAGTCGGTCGTCACCAGCTATATCCTGGGCCTGGCCGTCGGCATTCCCGTCAGCGGCTGGATGGCCGACCGCTACGGCACCCGCCGCGTGTTCCTGGTTGCGATCGGCATCTTCACGCTGGCCTCGGTGCTGTGCGGCCTGGCGCCGAGCGCCGAACTGATGACGGTGGCGCGCCTGCTGCAAGGCCTGGGCGGAGCGATGATGATGCCGGTCGGGCGCCTGGCCATCGTGCGCACCTTTCCAAAAGCCGAGCTGATGGGGGCGATGAACTTCGTCATCATTCCAGCCCTGATCGGCCCGCTGCTGGGCCCGACGGTCGGCGGCCTGATCGTGCACTGGACGTCGTGGCGCGCGATCTTTTTCATCAACGTACCCTTCGGCCTGATCGCCATGTATCTGGTCTGGCGCCATATGCCCGATTACCGCGGCGACGAGCCCCGTCCGCTCGACATCTTCGGCCTGATCCTGTTCAGTTGCGGCACCGCGATGTTGTCCTGGCTGCTGGAAATCTTCGGTGAACACACGCTGAGCAGTACCGCGACGGCCCTGCTGCTGGCATTCTCGATCGGCCTGCTGGCCGGCTACGCGCTGCATGCCAGCCGCATCGAATTCCCGCTGCTGCGCCTGACCCTGCTCAAGGTGCGTACCTTCCGCATTTCGGTGCTCGGCGGTTTCGTCACGCGCCTGGGCGTGGGCGGCCTGCCCTTCCTGCTGCCGCTGCTGTATCAGCTGGGCCTGGGCTTGCCGGCCTGGCAGTCGGGACTGTTGATGATGCCGTCGGCCGTGGCCGCCATGGGAATGAAGCTGGTTGCGCCGAAAGTGCTGGCGCGCTTCGGCTACCGCCAGGTGCTGGTATTCAATACCTTGTGCATCGGCGTGACGATCGCCCTGTACGGCTTCGTCGGGCGCGATACGCCGCTGGCGGCGATCGTCGTCATCAGCCTGATGCAGGGCTTTTTTAATTCGCTGCAGTTTTCCAGCATGAACACGCTGGCCTATGCCGATATCGAGCAGGGCGATACCAGCATGGCGAGCACGATCTCGAGCTCGTTCCAGCAACTGTCGATGAGTTTCGGGCTGGCGGCCGGTTCGCTGGTCGCCGCCTGGTTCCTCGGCGGCGTGCCGCAAACGAACCAGGCGCAGGTAACTGATGCGTTGCACCACGCGTTCTGGGCGCTGGCCGTGCTGACAATGCTGTCGGCGGGGATTTTCTACTGGTTGCGGCGCCAGGACGGCGACAGCATCAGCCGCGGCCGCGCCGTCGCCAAACAAGCCGAGCCGGTGGAGCAGTAGCCGTCCTAAGCTCAAGCAAGGGCGGTATCGACCGTCAGGCGCGCCAGCAGCCGCTCGCGATGGTGCATCACGAAATGGACGAAGACCTGTTCCTTGACAGCCAGGCGCACGATGCCGGGCAGCAGCGGGTAGCAGAAGACGGCGACTTTGCGTACCGCCTCGTCATTCGACAAGCTCGTCCGGGCCGCGCTGGCACTGCCGCCCAGCATCGGCATCAGCGCAGCACGGTGGCGCGAAACGATGGCGTTGAAGGGAGCGGCCAGCTTGTCGCTCAGGTCGGTTTGCTCGGGCGCGGTAGGCATGGGATTCTCCAGAGTGGTCAACTTAAAAGTTTGCCCTCTGGAAAATACTATACGCTGAGCTACAGCAATCCGGTGCGTTCTGCGCCCGCGTCGGCCTTATGAGCCGGCCGGGCGTCTCCGCGCCGCAACGCTTGGCGCCAGATGGCGATGGCCAGCACGCGCGCGCAAGCGACCTGCTTCATGCCACGGGACGAAAAAAAACCCGCTGATCTGCATCAGCGGGTTTTTTCTTTATAACTAGCCTGACGA